>VSOC01000124.1:8821-10419 GCA_009774615.1 Lachnospiraceae bacterium | reverse complement strand
GGAAACATGCCAGAGAAGATATCCTTGGTCTGGTGCATTACCGCAGGCATTTTCTTTTTCCAAAGAACTGGAAGGAGTGTATGTTAAACAATCAGGTAGATGTAATTCTTCCTGTACCGCTCTATGTTGCTCCAACGGTGGAAGAAAATTTTAAAAGCCGTCATGATCCGTCGGACTGGGAATTTATGATGCAGTATTTAAAAGATAATTTTCCGGAGAATTACCAGGCAGCCTGTAGATTTTTTAAAGGAAATCTATATTCTCCCTGCAATATGTTTGTGATGAAAAGAGATGTCTTAGATGCCCTGTGCAGCTGGCTGTTTCCTATTTTATTTAAAGTAGCAGAGCATGGAGGGGAAAAAGATAATTCTTATTTAAATCGTTATCCTGGCTTTATCTCTGAACGATTAATCAGTTTGTATTTTGAGATAAATCGTGAAAAATTTAAGCTGGTCTATGCAGATAAAAACTTTCTTCCTTAAATGATGAAATGATGTCTGGATAAGAGATGAAAAATGGTTGACAATGTATACTTTTCGTAGTAGAATAAAAGAAAAGGGGAGGATTGTCTTATGGCAGCAACGATACCTACACAAATTCGAATAGAGGAAAGTACAAAAAAGCAGGCGGTAGAACTTTTAGAAGGCTTAGGACTTAATTTATCCGATGCAGTGAATATATTCCTTAGACAGGTGATTTTGCAGAAAGGAATTCCTTTTGAAATAAAATATCCTGAAGAAACATTGGAATTTAAACCAGAGGTTATTGAAGCTATGGAAGAAGCAAGAAGGATTAGCAGAGATCCGAACGTTAAAGGCTATACAGATGTAAAACAAATGTTTAAGGAGATCTTAGCCGATGGAATTGAAAGTTAAGTATTCCAGTCGATTTAAAAAAGGATTACGTCTTGCTGTTAAAAGAGGTCTTGATATATCTTTACTGGAGAATGTTGTTGAGAAATTAAAAGCGGGAATTGCTGGATATCCAGCCGTATAACATGGTATTGATTCAGATGCTGCTTATAGGAAGGTTCCTGTGCTGTCTTTTTTTGAGCAAAGAGTTCCTCTGATTTGCAGCCTTTGCTGTAATAGGCCATCAGCATATCTGCCGCCATAAATTTTCCAAAACGGCGGGGGCGGCTTACGCAGAGGTGTTTTGTCCGGGATTTATTTAGTTTTTGGTCGATTTGGGAGATTAAGTTAGTCTTATCGATATAAAGTTCATCGGCTACCGCCTGCCGGAAAGCTTCATTTCCTGGATTTATGTATAATCCCATTGGTTCACCGGTTCCTTTCTATGTTTCTGAAAGCAAGCTTTCGACGAATTTTTAAACGTTTAATCCTAGTACATCACTGCATTAATTCTCGAGTAACTCGCACTCGCTATCCGCGCCATCTGCACGCCTGCAAAACTCACCGTAGCACCACTACGCCTTCGTTTTACAGGCGCACAGCTGACACGAATATCAAGCACGATTTACTTCAAGATTAATGCAGCGATGTACTAGTATCATCTTATCATAAAAGGGATATTCTTTACAAGTATTTCCAAGCAGAATTTCCAAAGAGAAACATAATCTCCTTGCTTATTCCTCTTTC
>VSOC01000124.1:0-8721 GCA_009774615.1 Lachnospiraceae bacterium | reverse complement strand
AAAAGGGATATTCTTTACAAGTATTTCCAAGCAGAATTTCCAAAGAGAAACATAATCTCCTTGCTTATTCCTCTTTCAGCCGTTATAATTGAGGCAGAAAGAGGATTTTATTTTGCGATGGATAAATGCAGAGAACGAAAATATTTCTATTTCCGCCGCCAATTTAGTTATGTTACCGGCAAAAATACCGATAAATATAAAGCAGAGGTTAATGAAAGCCGACAAAAGACAGCATTGGATTAGACAAAAAATGATAAATAGACTGGAGAAGTGTGTATTAATGCAATTTGAATTGAATGCTTCTATGATGTGCGCCAACTACGGACATCTGGAAAAAGAGGTACAGGAACTTGACGAGGGAGGGATTGATTCCTTCCACATTGATATTATGGACGGCCGCTATGTCCCGAATTTTGCCATGTCTTTAAATGACATGCGCTACATAGCCAGCGCGACGAAAAAGCCTTTGGATGTGCATTTGATGATTGAACATCCGAACAACCGTATTGGCCTGTTTTTAAGCTGTCTGCGCCCGGGAGATACGATTTATATTCATCCGGAGGCAGAATATCACCCGTCCACGACGCTGCAGAGTATAATTAATGCCGGGATGATTCCGGGAATTGCCATTAATCCGGGAACATCGGTGGAAACGGTGATGGAGATGCTGCGCATTGTGCGGAAAGTTCTGGTCATGTCGGTAAATCCCGGCAATGCCGGGCAGATGTTTCTGCCGTATGTGGGCAAGAAGATTACCAAACTGCTCTCGATGAAAGAGGATATGGATTTTGAAATTTACTGGGACGGGGCCTGCAGTGCGGATAAGATTTTGGAATATGCTCCAAAAGGGGTCAAGGGCTTTGTCCTGGGAACGACTTTGCTGTTTGGAAAGGGAATGCCCTATGGGGAAACCCTGCAGAATATCCGGGATCTGAAATTCTGACCAGAGCGTGCACCGTGGCTTTGTTTTGAATCAGAGTGTGTGCAGTGGTTTCGTTTTAAATCAGAGCGTGCATCGTGGTTTCGTTTTGAATTAAAGAGTACACAGAAGCTTAGTTTTTAAGAAAGGAAGGGGCTTATATTGAAAAGAAAACAAAGAAAAACTATGGCATGGATGCTTTCTGCCGCGCTTGTGCTGACAGCGCCCTTTTCCGTACTGGCGGCGCAGGAGGATGGCCTGAATGGTGCAGCCACAGAAGAAAGTGCCCCTGCCCGGACGAAAGAAGATATTTCCGGTAAGGATGTCCGCAAAGAAGATGTTTCCAGCGAAGATATCCGCAGAGAAGATATTTCCGACGAGGATGTACGCAAGGAAAATGCTTCCAAAGAGGATGCCCTCAGCAAGCCGGATGTATTTCAGGTTGTTCTTCCTGCCAATGTTGATCATGTCTTTGATTTTATTATGGACCCGCAGAAACTGATTGATAAGACAGATGCCCAGGCTTACGATGGCAGCCAGTTTGAAGAGGATGCCACACTGTTTTTTAAGCGTTCGGATGAAGATTCCGATGAAGAATACAGCAGTGTAAGTGATGCATTAACGATTATCAATAAAGGATCCGTCGATGTAGATGTTCGCCTGACCGCAAGCATTTCTCCCGATTCGGTCAAGGGAATCCGCCTGAGTGATGATCCGAAATTTAAAGATAGTACCGATGCAAGCCTTTATCTTGCCCTGACAGACGGTGAGAATATTGTACCGATCGGCAGCGAAGAAGGTGCAGTGATTGAAGCAACCATCAGCGGTATTTCTGAAGAAGATGAGGAATATAACGAATATTCTTTCCAGCTTACCGGTGCAGTGAATATGAATGGGGATTGGTCTGAACTTACGGATATTGTTCCGGAAGTGACCGTTACCTGGGAAGTGAGTGCAGGAAATGCAGAATCGGAAGAGGAAGAATCGGAAGAAGAGGTAAAGCAAGAAGAGGAAATGAAGATACCTGAAGGATTGGAAACCGATGCGGCCGCAGAGGAAAGTAAAACCGCTGAAGAAGGCAGTACCTCTGCAGAGGAAAGTAAAACTGCTGAAGAAGATCCTGGTACAGACGGTGGAAATCTTGGTGCAGATGGAGAGAACAGTGCTTCAGATGGAGAAGGAGAAGGCAGTGCGTCAGAAGAAACCAGTGCTTCACAAGAAACCGGCACTGCAGAAGGCGGCGGAATGAATAATCCGGATAATCCATCTTCTGAGGATAATAACTCCGGTAACATTACTGCGGGAGATGGAAGCGGAAATTTAGGCAGTTCGGCTGCGGGAGATGGAAGCGGAAATTCAGGCAGTTCGGCTGCAGAAGACAGTATAAATAATTCAGGTAATGCTGTTGCGGGAGATGAAACAAATAATCCGGGTAATGCCACTATAGAAGATAACAATGGTAATTTTGATCCTACGACTGCTGAAGATGGAAAGAATAATTCGGATCCTACAACTGTTGGAGATGGAAATAGTAATTCGGATCCTACAACTGCCGGAGATGGAAATAGCAATTCGGATCAAGCAACTGCGGAAGACGGTAATGGCAATTCGAATAGCACAGCCGGAGAAGGCGATACCAGGAATCCGGGCAGTACAGACCAAGAAGACGGAAATAATGGTTCTGATAATACAGCCGCAGATAGCGGAAGTGCTGATAAAAGCAATAATGAAGGAGAAATCACCGGCGGAAGTTCTGCGGAAGAAATACCTTCAAACAGCGCTGCATCAGAATCGGGAACGGAGAATAACAGCAGTACAGCAGGAAACATGACCGATGGTGATGGAAATAGTACGGCGTCTGGCGGAAATCATCAGACCGCAGAAAACATAGGCGGCGAAGATAATAAAACCACAGAAAATGCAGCAGATGGGAGCAGTAAAACTACAGAGGATGCGGCCAATGGTGACAATAAAACCTCGAAAGGTGCAGAAGAAAAGAGAGAATCTGCAGAAGAAAGAGAATCTACGGAGTAAAAAATGTAAAAATTATTAAAGATGCAAATATTACTAGAAGCAAAAACGTTATTGAATTAAAAAAGAAACCGGAGAATAGAACGATGAATATTGCCTTACTATTATCCGGGGGAACAGGAGTGCGGCTGGGATCGAATGTGCCTAAACAGTACATTGAAATCTCTGGCTGTCCTGTTTTTTCCTGGTGTTTGGAAGCCCTGGCAGAGCATGAGGATATTGATGGAATACAGATAGTTGCAGATTCTTCATGGCATGGGACGATAAAAGCATGGTGGGAGAATTCTGCTGTAAAGGGAGAACAGGAATTCTCAGGTAAAGAACAGGAATTATATAAAAAAGAGCAGATAAGAAGAAAATTCAGGGGATTTTCTGCGCCGGGAGAGAATCGCCAGATGTCGATTTTACATGGTCTTTTGGATATTCAAAGCTACGCTCCGGAGGATACTTATATCTTTATTCATGATGCTGCCAGACCCTGTCTTTCGGCAAAACAGATTGCGGACTGCATTAGGGGGGCTGCAGGTCATGATGGTGCGATGCCGGTATTGCCCATGAAGGATACAGTGTATTCCAGTCTGGACGGGAAAACCATTGCCGGGCTTTTGGATCGCAGCACGATTTATGCCGGGCAGGCACCGGAAGTTTTTCTTCTCGGGAAATATCTTAAAGCCAATCAGGCGCTTCTCCCGGAAAAGATTCTGGAAATCAATGGTTCTGCGGAACCGGCAGTGATGGCAGGGATGGATGTTGCCATGATTCCCGGAGATGAAGGGAATTTTAAAATTACGACAAAGGCAGATTTGGAGAGGTTTACACAGATTGTCGTGCAAGCCTCTCCTGATGAAAAAGGCAGATAATTTGTTAGTGTTCACGCAGGTCTGCGCATTTGCTGCGAACGTGTGAACAGTAATGATGATTTTTTCTGCCCTTTATTTTTTCCCGCAGCAGTTTTTATATTTCTTACCGCTTCCGCACGGACAGGGGGAATTGCGGCTGATTTTTGGGGTGCTGCGGGTGTAAGTTCCATCATTTTCGCTGTTCCACAGGGAAGTGGCGGCAGAAGGAGCACGGTGGGGATAGAGTTCATAGTAGTATCCACCGGAAATGTATTTTGCTTTGCGGTCATAATCTTTGCTTAAACGCTTGCGCAGGCGGTCGATGTCATCGGTTTGTGCACATCTATCAAAGAATTCATGAATGGCATGATAGTAAAGCGGATATTCCCTGCGGATAATCTCGATTTTGTCCTGGATGGATGACCATTCCTCCAGAATACACAGTTCGATATCCAGCTTTGCAAACTCGTCAAGTTCATCTTTGTCATATCCTATGAGAAATGTTTCTAATCCGGACTTGAGGATATCTGGAAAGCGGTCATCTTTTAGGATGTTCAGATGTTCCCGTTCAGCATCCAGCATTTTCCATTCTTCCTGGAAGAAATCATCTCCGGAAGGCATTCCTGTGCTTAGCGCTTTTTTTGCTTTGGAAATAACTTCGTCAAGCAGGTTCTGTTCTTCCGGACTTTTCAGTTCCATTTGGATAATGGACTTTAGAAGGTAAAAGAGTTCCTCATCGTAATCCGGAAGGTAGGGAACTGAAATATCCAAAAAACGGGAAAAACGTTTTAAGTCTTCGGCGATATTTTTTTTGCCGGAAAGAGATTTTACCACGAAAATTCCGGTAAAGGCATTCAGCAGCTCTTCCATCGTATCTTTTGGCTTTTTTTCTGCCAGATCGATAAGTTCGTATAAAAGATTAACCGCCTGGGAATATTTTTTTCGATTTTTGCAGCATATTGAAAAAAGGTTTAAAAATTCCAGATCCCGGCAGCCGATAGCATAGGCATCCGTAAATACCTGGTAGGCTTTTTTGCCAAATCCCCGTTTCATCAGAGAAAATGCAAGTTCCTGATGAAAGAGAAGTCTTTTGGGAAAAAGTTCAACCAGCCGTTCAAAGGTCTTTATCGCTTTTCCGGTATTTCCGGCTGCTATTTGTGCCGATCCCAGAAGATATAAGAAACCTTCAGATTCGCCTAAAAAATCAACGGTTTTTTCTGCGATTTCTGCTGCCTGTGAATAGTCGCCCATATGAAGCAGGCTGAGAATCCGTTTGCGCAGTTCATCGCTATAGGGAAGAACCGGGTAGGACAGTGTGTTTTCTTCCCGCTCTGCGGACTCCTGTTTGGGTGCGGTTAAATGTTCATAGGCTTCCCGGATTTCCTGAAAACGCTCGGGATCTGTTTCCGGAGAATACTGGCGAACCAGACGGAAATAGGCGCGTTTAATTTCTTTTGGATCGGCATTTTCAGCTATGCCCAGTATCTGATAATCATTCATCATAAGCCCCCTCAATCAGCTCCAGAAGATAATCTTCCAATGTATCGGCTTCAGCAGTGTCTTCATCAATAATTGCTTTTTTCAGCAGGTAAAGATGTTCTTCGATTTCTTCTGCCAGATCCTTATCTTCTTCATCCAGATAAGGCTCTATGTGTTTCAGAGATTTTTCGGCACGGCGGATAACGGTGCGGTAATCTCCGGATATCGAGGATGTTTTCCAGTTGCTTACATCGATGCGTTCTTCTTTTGTGCTTTCGGCATCCATCATATTGATGGAGATAGATGCTTCTTTGCCTGTACTCACCAGAACCGCAGAAACATGCAGCATCCCGTTCTGGTTGTAGGAGAAGGAAACATCAACGGATTCCTCACCGGCCGGAGCATAGGGGATGTCCGTTACTTTAAATTCTCCAAGCCGATGGTTTTTGGAGGCTGTGCGGGATTCCCCCTGGTAGACCTCGATATGGGCGGTTGACTGACCATCGGTATTTGTGTAGTAAATCTTATGCCGGGTAACCGGGATGGTGACATTCCTTGGGATAATAACGCTCATACAGTCGTCGGAAAAGCCTTCCACAACGCGAACCCCCAGCGTGTAAGGGTTGACATCAGTCATAATAATGCTGTTGCTGCCGTTTAATTCACCGCTGATAATGGCTGCCTGGATTGCCGTACCTTCGGCGATGCTGTAATCGGGATGGATTTCCGCTTTTGGGGCAATGCCTAAAAATTCTTCGATATCCCGGGCAACCATAGGAATCCGTGTGGAACCTCCGGCTAAAAGGACGAAATCCAGTTTTTCTCTGCTGATGCCGCTGTCGTCTAAGACAACCTGCATCGGGATATGTGTGTTCTCCAGAAGATCCCGGATAAGATCTTCAAACTGGCTGCGGCTGACGGTTTCGTCCAGGCCCAGAGGAACATTATCTTTTTCGGCAAGGAAAGGAAGTTCTACGGTGTATTCTTCCTGTGTGCTTAAGGCAATCTTGCATTGTTCTGCCTTTTCCTTTAAGCGGGCAAGGGTGTAGGGATCGTTTCCAAGGGGAATTCCATGAATTTCTTCAAAACGATTTTTCAGCCAATGGATCAGGGCTTCATCGAAATCCTTTCCGCCTAACTGATTATTGCCGCTGCTGGCCTTAACTTCCAGTACGCCTTCAAACAGTTCCAGCAGAGTGACGTCAAAGGTTCCTCCGCCCAGATCGTAAACCAGGATATGGCTCTCATCGTCCATATGGTTGATTCCGTAACTGAGCGCGGCGGCCGTGGGTTCATTGATAATTCGTTCTACGGTAAGGCCTGCCAGTCGTCCGGCTTCGACAACTTCCTGTCTTTGGATATCATCAAAATACGCCGGAACGGAGATAACTGCCCGGCTGACTTCGCTGCCTAAATACTGTGAAGCATAGGATTTGACATGAGCCAGAAGCTTTGCGGATAATTCTACTGGGGAAAAAGACTGGTTGCCCAGATGGATGGTTTCTTTTGTGCCCAGCTTTCGCTTGATTTCGATGGCGGTTCGCTCCGGTGCCAGAAGATATTGTGCCTTAGCTTTTGCGCCGATGATAAAATTTCCGGATTCATCAATGCCCACTGCCGAAGGGGTGACGATTTCATGGTTTAAGTTGATAATCATTTCGGTTTTTCCATTGCGGAAAATGGCAGCTTCTGTAGTGGTTGTTCCCAGATCAATGCCAATAACATAGTCTTTTGTCATGTGGATAAGTTCCTTTCTTTGTACGCACAAGCCTGTGCTTTTTCGACTACGGTTCCCTGGTAAATATGACCTCTGGCATAGATCTCGGCTACAGTTCCAAAATCGTCAGTTGTTTTGCTTTCTGCCGTGGACAGGATGTCATAAAGGCGGTAATCAGCTTCTTCGCCAACGGCTCCGAATTCTTCCAGGCCGCAGAGTTTCATTTGCTTCTGACATTCTCTGTCCATAAGCGCAAATTGAGATTCCCAGGCACCGCGCTTTTCTTTTGTCAGGGAAGTATCTTTAAGAATCTGTTTTTCTATAAGTTCTAACTGTCTTCGGCAGGTGCAGACGAGGGCAATCCATGCATTTTCCCTGTTTTTTGCATTCTCCTGCCCTTCTTTTTGTTCCTGAAATTCGTCCAGAAAATCTTCAAACGAGGCTGATTGACGACGCAGTAATTTCTCGGTTTCATTTTGGTGATTTATCTGCTCTTCCAGTTTAGCCTGCAGGATTTCGACTTGGCTTTGCAGGCTGCTTACCTGTTCAGGCACAGATTGCAGACGGTTAAGAACCGATTCTGCCTTTTCGGCGGATTGTTTTACTAACTGTTCTATTTCGGTTAATTTTTCATTTTCTTTGTGTTTTCCAAACAGCATATAAGCTCCTTTCATTTGTCCTTATTTTATTATAATAAGTATTTTCAGAATGACAAGTTAATTTGAAACAATTTTTGACGGTTTTTCTGTTACTGTGAACGTGTGAACAGTAACATGATCGGAGAAACTCTCCACCCGTAAAGAAAAACAATTGACAATTTCTGATGAAAAATATTGGAATAATGGGCATTTGCGGGTTTTGCAGACGCCTTTTGTGATAATGTTGTGACAAAATCCGTTTGCCTTTACTTGTTACTGGAGATTTGTTATACTACATTATATGAAAATGAATCATCCTCTCCGGGAACTCGTGAATTGATGTTCCCAAGGGGGGGGCCAGACTTTTTCTGATATGGTATGCATTCGATAGTCAGGAGGCGATTTGATGAGAAAAAGAGTAGGAATAGGGTATCAGGATTTTGAAGAAATCAGAATGAAGAATGTATTTTATGTAGATAAGACAGCATTTATTCGGGAATGGTGGGAAGAAGCAGATAAGGTGACATTGATTGCCCGACCAAGGCGTTTTGGAAAAACGTTGAATATGAGTATGTTGGAAAAATTCTTTTCGGCTGACTATGCAGGAAGAGAAGATTTATTTCAGGGACTTGCTGTCTGGGAAGATGAAAAGTATCGAAATCTTCAGGGAACCTATCCGGTGATTAGCCTCTCTTTTGCCAACATCAAGGAAATGACCTATCAATCAACGATGTGTAGGATTAATCAGATAATTACCGATTTGTACAGTAAGTATCGTTTTCTTCTGGAAGATAAATCTTTATCTCCGGAAGAGAAGGTGTATTTTAAACGTATTTCTGATCATATGCCAGAAGAAACTGTGACGATGGCGATTCACCGGCTCTCTAAATTTTTGTATGCTTATTATGGAAGAAAAGTGATTATTTTATTGGATGAATATGATACACCTATGCAGGAGGCATATGTTCATGGCTATTGGGAGAAATTAGTTTCCTTTACCCGAAGTATGTTTAATGCAACTTTTAAAACCAATCCGTATCTGGAACGGGCGATTATGACCGGAATTACCCGGGTGAGTAAGGAATCCATATTTTCCGA
>VSOC01000123.1 GCA_009774615.1 Lachnospiraceae bacterium | reverse complement strand
ACTAGCTGTATAGCTGCTATAATTGTTTGTAATCTCCATTGCCATAAATTTTTACCCTCCACAATAAAATTTTTTATTAGCAGTTCCTCTGTTGTTCTAAGCCACCATACTCACTTATAGTAAGTCCCGGCATAATGCCCTCATTCAGTCAATGGTGATCCGCCGCCCACAATCATTTCCGTCATAGCATTTGCTCTATAGGCATCAATAGCCTTTGCTATCTGTCTTTCATTGTTCCATGACTGCGACAATCTAAACTTTTCTCGCTCCATCTTTGCAATTTCTTCATTCACCATTTTCTGCCGCTGCTTTTTAATCTGCGCTTGTTTTTCCAGATATTCCTCCAGAGACTCCTTCTGCTTATCTTCCTTTTCGCTTGTTCTTTTATAAAAGCTGTTCTGTGAACGCACACCAAATTCAGAATCATTACCAACAGGCCATGAATCCGCCCTGTATTCATTCAAAGTCGCACCGACTGATATCAATACAGAACAGTTTCTCGGCCCATAGGAATCACCCAAATCCCTCTGAATCAGTGAAAGAACCTTCTCTCTGTATTGAGGATCATCTTTCATAGCCTGGAATGCCCTCTCCGATATGTTTACAGCCGAATTGCTCACTGTCCTATGATTGGTAACCTTAGAAAGATCTTCATAAAATTCCTTTTTAAATAATTCCATTTCTTCCGCTCCCGACAATTCTTGTTTACCGCTTGCTTTTTCTAATATAAACTTTTCTGTGCTATTTACGTTTTTTGTACTTTTCGTTGTTGCCACACTGTTTTGATAATAGTTCTGTTCTACTCCGATAATAGCCATTCTATACCTCCATTTCTTGAAAACGAAATACCCCTTCATCATATATCAGCCTTAAAACCTCTATATTTTTCACTCGCTCCATAGCACATAATCGTTCCGGGGCAAAAAGATACAGTAAGGTTTTTATAGCAAAGGCATGGGTAACCACTAATATATTGCTGCTCTCATTGTGTAGTCCATTTTTTACCATATCTTCAAATACACCCTTCAGGCGATTTGAAATATCCGCAAAGGATTCTGCCATGCCTGTTGTATCATGCTCATAGATTGCCTCCGCAATATCCGGAAGCCTTTTATTAAATTCCGCAAATGATGAGACACCTAACCATTCTGATACCGTTTGGCTTAAAATTGTATTATGCTCAGCATCCATAGAACCTAAGCACCATTCCCGCAACCGCATATCTTTCTGAATTTTAATGTTATCATTCCCACTAATTGATAGGATCAACTCCACCGTCTGTCCAGCTCTTAACGTATCACTTACATATGCAGCATGAAAAATAGTGCCTTTAATTTCAAGTCCTAATTCGATTGCTGACTTTTTTCCATGATCGGTCAGGGGCGAATCACTCCATCCCTGCGCCCTGCCCAGGCTATTCAGCAGAGTTTCTCCATGCCGGATTATATAAAAAGTAACCATAAAATCATCCTTTCCATGTACAAATCTGTTTATGAAATGAATTATTTATGTGTCTGCATATATTCCGCTTTCACTTTATCAATGGCCTTTCCGCCAATACCGAAATTTTTATCTGGTAATTCTTTAATCGTAGTCACAAAAAATTCCTGTGGTACTTTCATAATTTCGGAAGATACTTCTGTCAATCGCTTTATCAGTTCCTCTTTTTGCTCGTCTGATAAACTTCCACTTTCCACTGTAATGTAAGGCATTGTATTTATCCTCCTGTTTCATCTTCTTTTTTATCTGCTTATAAAAGTTGTCGGCAAGAAACTCCCGTTTTCTAACCCGGATTGCACCAGGTTACCATTTTCTGCACCAAATGACCATAAAGCCTATAACATTGCCACTGCCTGAAACTTTTCCGAATCACAAAAAATCTCAAAATCACCATCATATTTATCACAAACTGCTTTTACATTTACAAGACCAATTCCATGTTTTCTCCCATCAGAATCCAAAACAACGCCATCCACAATCTCTACCTTTTTTGCCACAGGATTCTTTACGGAAAAGATCAGATTCCCGTCCTCATATACCAGCTTAACATTGATGACAGCTTTTTTCTCTGTCTGCACGACTTTTATACACTCATGGATAGCATTATCCAACAGATTCGACAACAGGATTACCGTTTCCTCCTCATTCAAGCATAGCCCACTCATATCACTGACCATAAATATCATGGATATTCCCTGCTCTCTTGCGGCATGAAACTTCTGGTTCAAGACTGCGTTCACAATCGGGTGGTTCGTATTAACCGCCGCCATTTCCACCGATATACTCTCCGTCAGACGCTCCGCAAGTGCAGCGGCAGTCTGAATATCCCCTTCCTTTAACAGTACCTGCATTGTTCTTATCTGGTTTTTATAGTCATGCATTTTCCTTCCCTGCCGTTCATAGACTGCCTGCATATCCCGATAATGTGTAAACTGGCTTTCTATTTTTTGATTTCTCAGCGTACTCTCCCGTAACTGTTCTTCCTTTCCAAGAATACTCTGCATCAGTTCCACAATAATAAAATTCACTATAATCAGTCCAACTGCCAGAAAAAGGTATACACTCTGTACCTTTTTTTCGCTGCTGTGGAAAAAAATCATAGTCAAAAGAGCTATCAGGGTAAATAATGGTATCATACTTAATTTCAGCCATTCCCCATTAGAAATCTCACTATGTTTGTTCTTCCCTTTCCATATTTTATGAAATATAAATATCAGGCTCAGCCAAGTCATTTTTGCTACTAAAGCCAGCAGAAGAAATTGCGAAGCATATCCTTTGTTATACATGACTTCATCCGAAATCCATATATTTCCTGTCTGCATCAGCAAAAAATCTATCAATACTATCAAACTATAGTTCACCCCGGAAAGGAAAAAACTCTGTTTCCATCGAACATGATAAAATAGCATACAAGACACCATAAATACGGGGAGCATCAGAAACATCTTCCATATACCCATGTCAATCCACCGACTTATGCGCAAAATAACCACTATCATAAGAAAAAGCAGCCAGTACCTATATTTTCCAAATCTTCCCACATGCCTCTGCTTTAAAAAAATATCAAAGAAATACAGGCTCCCACATGCTTCTACTGCAATAACAAACCACGAAATTATGAAAGTTTCCATAATCATTCTGCCCCCTTAAACAATGTGTACTGCCGCTTCACATCGGGATACCTCGACTTTGGAACAGATATTTGTTTTCCTGTAGTCAGTGTCATGACATAGCTGCTGATCTTTCCAATATACTTCATGTTAATGAGGAAGCTCTGGTGTATTCTTACAAATCCCATCCCTTTTAAATCCCTCTCCAGCTCATCCATTTTCCTATAAATACTAAATGTCTGGTTCTTGGTATAAAATATATTCTTGTGTCTGCTCGTTTCAATATAAATAATGTCATCTATCCGGATTGGCACATTCCCCTCTACAAAGTTGAACTCAACTACCCGCTCCTCCTGTTGAATTTCTTTCAGGATATCATCCATACACTCTGGCAACGTCTTTTCCAAATCATCTTTTAAGAGAAAACGGCTTGCTTTCACCTTATATCCATCCAGCGCATAATTCACATAGGCAGTCACCAAAACGATATGTACTTTTGGGTATTCTGTCTTTATTTGTCTGGCAGCTTCCAGGCCATCCATACCATCCATGTTTATATCAAGAAAAACAACCCTGCACTCCTGTATAAAACCCATATCCTCGCACAGACTACCACCAGAACCATATTCCCTAATTTCAAAATTATTTCCATATGATTCCAGCATCGCCCTCAATGCTTCTCTGTCACTTCTTTGGTCATCGCAGATTGCTATCTTCATTTTCTTTCCTCGTATTCTAAACTCTTTTTCATTTCATATAATACCGTATTACTGGATATTTTATCAGATCCCCTTGCGTCAAACGACTACTTATTGCACGAAACGACTATATGCTACTATTTGAAAAACTGCCTTTATCAAACAAAAATATCCTGTAACAGCAATAATAGCTCTACATTTCTTCAATCAGCTATGCCGTTAAGGATATTCTTATCTAAAGCAAGCGCATTTTTCAAATGAATCATTTGCTCCTGAATATCCGTGATGTAATCCTGAACCATAATATACCGTTGCTCCATTGTTTTCCCGCCCTGTGACAATAGCGCAATATATTTTTTGATCGACTGAATTGGTACATTTGCCATACGCAGGCATTGCACCATTTTTATCCATTCAATATCGGAATCAGAATATTGTCGGTATTTTTGCTTTGTTCGGGCAATCGGTGGCAATAGCTGTTCTTTTTCATAATACCTTAGCGTTGCTGTTGATAGACCTGTCATTTCTGCTGCCTCTTTTGCTGAATACATATGAATCCACCTCTCTCTGCTATCATAAACTATGAAGTGCGCTTCAAGTCAACAGTGATATTCTATCATGCTAATCTTTCTACTTGATTTTTTTCATAAACGATTCAAATTCTTCCAGAGATTTAGATGGCACGAATTCAATTATTTCATATTGGGCAATTTTTTCTTTGAAAAATGGGTCTTGCTCCATAATCTGTTCCGCTTCCTGTCTTGTTTCACAATTACAGAGAATTATTCCTCCTGTCCGTGGAACTTTTCTTCCGGAACAAATAAATTTTTTTATACTGTAGTTTTCTTCCAAATAACTAATATGTGCCGGTAACATTTTTTCAACTTCCTGAATTGGTTTTACATAGGTCAGATTAAAGATAAACATATTGTACCTCCTGTCAAAACGTGTTAGAATAATAGTGACCGCAGTCAGTGACTATGGTCACTATTTTAATCATCGCCATCTATATTGTCAATACTATTTTATAAGGAGCTTAATCATGGAACTGAAAAAATCACGCAAAGACAGGGCTGCTGATACGAAAAACAAAATATTTGAAACAGCAGTTACCCTTATAAAAAGCAAAGGATACAACAATGTTACTATAAGTGAAATTTGCCAGACAGCAGGATTGGCAAAAGGATCTTTTTATGTTCATTACAACTCCAAGGAAGATATTGTAAGGGAAAGTTATTATGCCGATATGGGAACCTATATTTGCACTCATTACAATGAATTTGTAGCATCCAATCCCAATAAATCTGTAATTGAACGTATTGCCTACTTTTTAAATCTGGAATTTGAATTTGCAGAATATGCCGGATATGAACTTACCTGCTTAGCTTATTCACTAAATCTTAGTGCATGTGTACCTGGGCCGTCCGAACATTTTAGCAAACGATACTTTATCAATATATTGCTGGATGAGATAGAATTAAGTTTAGAATATTCATCCTCCGACTTTTCATGCAACGAAATTTTCAATTATTTTGAAAGCATAGTAAGAGGCACAATGGCTACATGGTGCTTCTCCAATAACTCCTTTAACATTGTTGAACAGGGAAAAAAATATATCAAACAGGCAATTTTCAGCATTTACCACTAAAAGTATCAGCAGGAGAACCGTGGATGGCTCTTCTGCTGATTTTTCATTATCTCAATAATGCCATACTTCCTGTCAATTTATTGATCTTCTTTTTTGCGCCACAAATAGCGATTCCAAAGTAATTCAGTTCCGCTTCCGGAACACCTTTCATCTTCTCAATAAACTCATCGTAGGTCTTACACCCCTGCGCCAGATCAGAAAAATCAACTACCGTCAAATCCGCAAATTCCGGCTCATACAGTTTTTCACGAATAGTCTTAATCACTTCCACATTACCTTTTAAGATTGGCACTGGAAATTCAATAATCCCCAAATGCCCGTTACCCGTTCTGTCATACACATCTACACCTACAACCTCCGGCATCTGTTTCCCCAGCGTGATACCCATAATTGCCGCAGTATTTGCTATAATACCAAGCGGCAGATTTTCATCAATCACCATAACACATTTCTCATTCTGTAAATTCATTTTTCATGTCCTCCTTTTGATAACAGCGGTAAAGATATGCTCTACAAAAGCCTACCCGCTCATATCCTTCCGGCAACTCATCCCGTTCCGGTATGTCTGCCAGTATCTGTGTAACTCCTTTTTCAACCGAAAATCGCACAATATCTTCTATGTTCACACACGGCATTTTCCCGTCCAATAGGAATAATAGTCCCTGCCGCTTTATGCCGATAACCGTGTCCGCATCTGTCATAACATATTCTTCATTCTTCCCTGATCTGTTTTTAAGGAACAGCCTGACTTGCTGCTTCCCTTCAATACACAAATTTCCTATGAAATTCCATTCAGCAACTACGCCACATTTTTTTAGTCCATATCCATTATCTGTAAGTATGGAACTCAGATAGTAATTGGTATGCTCCACAATACGGAACACACAATCCATTCCGCTCTGACGGCTAATTTCCTCACATTTCCGTATGTTGTCATGAATATCCCCTTGAGAAAACTTGTAATACAGCGGATAAACCATAAGATGCCTATCCATTTTTTTCAATATCCATCCTTGAAAAATCCGTGTTTCCCTATCAGGAAACAGACTGATAATCTGCTCCTCTACTCTTATAGCGGGATCATTCATTTTCCCTACTCTCCTTTCCGCTATATTCAGAAAGGAAAAGCCCTGCTACTGCCATAACCGTCCCTACAAGGGAAACCCACGTTACTGGCTCTTTCAACACCAAGACAGATGTCACAACTGTTATAACGGGAACCATGTAAATATAAACGCTGGTTTTAACTGCCCCAAGTGCCTTTACCGCAAAATTCCATGTAACAAAACAAAATGCAGATGCCCCCAATCCCAGATACAGAATATTAAGCAGATGTGCCATATCAGCAAACCTTTCCAGCCCAATTTCAAAATCGAAAAAGAATAATGCCGGAACCATAAAAAGGATACCATAAAAAAATGTCCTACGTGTGGTAAGAATGACTGGATAGCCAAAGCTGCTGATCTTCCTCGTCAATATGGAATAGCACGCCCACACAAAAGCTGCAAGGACTGCCAGTATATCTCCTGTTGGATTCAGTTCCAGTCTGGAACCGTTAAAGCTGATCAGTGCAACTCCTGCCATTGCCACCACGAATCCAAAGAAGAAATTAGCCCGTAGCTTTCCTTCCGACCTCAAAAATAATCGTGACAGTATCGCTGTAAAAAAAGGTGCAACCGATATGATAACACCTACGTTGGAAGCCATTGTATATGTAAGGGCAATGTTCTCCAATAGATAATACAAACATATTCCGCACAGCCCCGCCAGCACAAAAGTCACTTCCTGTCTGCAATCCCCAAGTTTCATCCGGTGAGGACAGACTAAAAGCAATGCCGCAAATCCCATGACAAAGCGAAAGAACAGAATCTCCACTGGCTTAAAATCTACAAGCAGAACTTTAGTGGATATGAATGTTGTTCCCCATATGATAATTGTGAACAGCGCCGCCAAATGACCGACTGATCTTCTACTCTCCATGCTGTCCACCGTCCCTGTCTTTTTCCATGAATATTTCACGGTAAGCCCCCGGTGCAAGTCCTATGAACTGGTTAAAATAATTCGTAAAATGGCTCTGGTCTGAAAAACCTGTCCTTATTGCCGCCTCCACAGGGGGAATCCCTTCAGACAGCAGTTTTTTTGCTTCATTGATACGGATTGTCTCAAGGTAACGGTACGGCGTAACTCCCTTTTCTTTTGTAAAAGCCCGCAGCAATGTTGACTTGCTAAGCTCTGCACATCGACAGATCTGGTCTAAATAAATGCGCTCCGTAAAATGTTCGCCCATATATTCACAGGCTTTTTCAATCTCCTGCCTGCACTCCGGGATGCAGCTTTCAAAGGGCTGTCCGTAATTCTGGATAAGATACGAAAGCAGGAACAACAGTGTTTCCTCCTTCCCAAACTCCCCCGTTCCTTTCATGACCATCTCGTGAAGCGAACGCAGGTGGCAGGCTACCTCCTCATCATAAACAACATTTTTTGAAAATCCCGGAAGCTCCCGTTTCCCCGTGACTTCTTCTGCCAAATCGAGCATAATCTCCTTTAAAATGTTGAACCCCCGGTAATCAAATGTCCCTCCGTCACTCTGAACGCAGGCATGACTATCCCCCGGATTGAAAAGTACGATACTACCTTCCTCTATGGAATATTCTCTGTCTCTGCAGGAAAGCACTCGCTCCCCCTTCTCCACAAACCCTATAACATAATGCTCATGAAAATGGCTCGGAAACGGCTGTACGATTCCCTCAAAGCGGTATGCCTCAATCCTTAATTCATCATCATATACCACTGTTCTTGTTTCTTTTTTCATGTGGATTACCTCCTTGTCAAGAGCCATTTTACCGCTTATTTTTTCCTGCGTCTTGTAAAATATCTTCATTTTTAAGTTCTATCGGATTTATTTCCTGTTGGCATTATCTGATAGAAATAATTGGATTTATATATTGAGATATTTTGTAAGAATATTACTTTTTAGAAGCTAAGAAAATCATGAATTCCCGGAAAACAAGAAAGGAGCCGTCAAAAGCGACTCTCCTTCCCCTAATCATATCACTTATCCATTTTCTTTTTACCACTTTATTCATACACCATTTAGAAAACTGTATGAGGTTTTTCAAAAAGTTTTAATCTCGCCAAATATTTTACACTTTTTGGAAAAATAATCCCAAAACAATCTAAACCCCTCCTGATTCTACTCATTCAGTCTCCACTGTATTGCATCTTTATATTGATTTATCATTTCTTTTGCCGCTTCATATAAGTTTTCATTACCGCCTTTCGTTTCATTAGCAATCTTTTGCAATTTATTTTTATAATCAATAAGAATTTCAACATCCGTTTTATTATTTATCTGGAAAATGTTGATTCTAGACTTCAAAAGAAAGTATGTATACCTATACTTACTATAATCAGCTGAGGTAAGAATGGCATCAATCTCGCTACTAATTTTGTCAGCTTTCTCTATCCATCTTTCTTGTTCTGATTCTTCCTTTGCGAAGTTAATTCGCCTATAATATAGGTTCATTAATGAAAGTTTTATCCTAAGGTACAAAGAATTATATGGCATAGCATCAACTTTCTTTTCCACGCTATTAAGCAATCGTTCTGCTTGCGCAAAATGCTTCTCTTTTTCAGTCTGTTGGTATAATATAGAATATGCCTCGGCCATATTTAATTGCAAGTTTAATATACTATGTTCAATACCATATATATCAAGACTTTTATAAGTGTCATATGCTATTTGGTAATGACTTAAAGCCTTTTCCAAATTCTCCGTACCCTCTTCGCAGTCATATTGATAAGCCATTCCTAAGTTCAAATTTACTAATGCAAATTTTTCTTTATCACGCTTTACAAAGTCCATCTGCAAAACTTCTATATATAATTCCTGAGCTTGCTTTCTTAATTGTGGCATATGCTCCTTTTCAGCAATATGGTAGAATACTCTTCCCATATTATGCATTAAAATGTATGCCTGTTCCTCGCTGAGTTCATCCCCACTTAGCAGGCAAATTCCTACCATCAACACAAATGCAATCGATAAGTTTTCCTTTACTTCACTCATAGGTACTTCATCGCACATATCCATATAATTTCTCGCAATATGCAAAATTACATCAACAACGTAATATTCATCACTATCTTTTGCACAGTCTAGTACTTTTTCAAAATAATTATTAGCTTTTTTATAGTTTAGAACTTTCTCCTGCTCCTTTCCTATATAAGTAAACAGCAATGCAATGTTTCGATATAGTAACACTACATCATCTCTTGAGGTATCAGCATATTTTTCTGCTTTTATGAAAAACTTTATTGCTTTTTGATAACCTTCAACATCTTTTGCCAACTTAGCATAACAATATGCCTCGTTATAAAGACATATATATTTTATCTTCTTATCAGTGTTCCATATACTTGTCTTTTTAAATCTATCAATTGCTTCTTTATATTCCCCATCCTCCATAGCTTGTATAGCTAATTCATATTCCATTTTTTGATTAAATTCTTGATCTAACTTCTTTTCAATTGCTCTCTCTCTTTCAAAATCTTCTCTCATTTTCCAAGCTTCTTCGCTTGTTATCTTATTTTTTAGACCACTTTCTATTTTTTCCATTCTTTCAATCTGAAATATTTTATATACTTTTTCAAACCTGGGCATCATAATACATTCACGCAAACATTGATACCACTGATCCGCAATGTCAATATCATAATATTCTGTATAATTTTCCCCCAATATCTCATACAAAAAACTGTTTACGCAGTCTATATCACTCAATTTATTTATACTTATACTATTTTTTTGTAACGATTTATGAACTGCATCAATATTATATTCCCATCCATTTCGATTACACAAACATTTGTAAGTCTCATCAAAAAGCTCTCTTAATCCAGCTTTTAAAATTTTGTTCTCTACTCTATTTCCTAAATTATCCAATCCCTTAGAAAAAAAGTATTGTAAAAAAAATTGTTTACCAAATGTTTCACTTAAAAAAGTTCCAATTTCACCTAACATTTTTGTCCCTTCTTCATAATTTTCTATTATTTGTAATTAGTCTGATTCCCTTTCTACATAAAAGACTATTTATCATATTTTAAATGATTCTCTTTGTAATTTTTATTACTTAATTCTGTATTTTCAATTTAACATGACAAAAACACATTTTTCCATTAGGAAACCTATTTTTCACCTTCTATCACATC
>VSOC01000122.1 GCA_009774615.1 Lachnospiraceae bacterium | reverse complement strand
ACAGCCAAAGCATTTAACTGGAAATATGCTGGTTAAAAACAGCCTTGATAGTATATGAGCATCAAAAAAACGCTGTAGTAGTTTCTTTACCTGCATCAGCAGAACCTGTAGTTTCCTCTCCTGCACTTCCTGATTCTAAGGTTTCTTCTCCCGCGCCATCCGAACCGTTGGTTTCTTCTTCACTGCTCTCCACACTGTCCGAACCATTCGTTTCTTCCCCGGTATTTCCTGCAGCATTATCTTCACCGCCATTCGTTTCATCGCCAGCTGTTTCATCACCAGTTATTTCATTACCCGTTATTTCATCACCAGCTATTTCATCACCAGCTATTTCATCACCATCGATTCCATCACCAGCCACTTCGCCGCCTTCTGCTCCCCCGTCGGTCACTTCTCCGCCTTCTATTCCATCATCTACGATTTCACCGCTAACACTTCCATCATCTACGGTTGACTCTCCGCTGTCTTCGTTATCCGCCGTTTCACCAGTCGTTTCTTCGTCCTGTTCATCCAAAACTTCCCCTGAAACATTCTCATCTTCCCCACAGATAAGAACCTTTGCCGCCACCGCACATTCCGGGCCGTGCAGGTGCAGATCTCCGTCTTCCAGGCCGCAAATCCTTTCTCCGGAATAGCGGTAGCAGCTTTTTCTGTGCTCATTTTCGGGATGATTTTCTGTACAATCCAGTGCATATTCCTCATAACACGCAAACGTATGGTGATGACGTTCACCGGAAACCACTTCTTCTGTGGCTTCTTCTGCACGCCTCTGCTCCTCCATCGCGGCTGTCACTCCGGAAACACCAAGGCAAAGCGATGCTGTTGTTGATACAACCAATGCCACGGAAAGGGCACGATTATACAAGGTTCTTATCTTTTTCTTTTTCATCCCATTTTCCTCCATATTTTCACTGATTTCTGCATCTGCACATCTATTTTCAGAATATTCTATCATTTTAATTCTTTACAAAAACGTTACATTTATAAAATTATGTAATATTTTCTACCAATTAAAATAACATAAATTTCTTGTTTTTTCAATCACTCTACGGACTTTGCACAATATATTTTATCAAAAAAACAGGAATGCCCCAGCACTCCTGTCTGTTTCTCTATCTATTCCATTGCTAAAGTGAAATAAGGTTTATATCCAGGTCTGTGTGAGCAGTAAGTTTTTTAATACCAGTAAAATCTCTCCTCATCCTCGGGATTTACCCGCACCTCCACACGCTTAATATATTCCATCTGATAATCCCGGATTTCTTTTCTTCGCAGACCTTCCAGAAAATCATCCTTAACCTTCATAAAAACTTCAAAATCGCTTTCGCAGTCCAGATAAAACCGCAGCCGAACATTCTCTTCATCATCCACCACATCATCCATTAGCGCTACAGTACAGGCATTTTCATTATAGGTGATGCAGATTTCTGCCTGTCCCCTGGGAATATCCTCCCGACATTCCAGCTTGCAGAAAGTCCCGCCATAGAAACGATCAATTCCTATCTTTTTATCCGTTTCCCTGGGCATGATGTAAGTAACCGATTCTGTTTTAAAGTTCTCCTGCGGCGTTTCCACAGACTGATAGGAAAAACCGGAAATTTCCGCAAATGCAATACCGGTTCCCAATCCCCCCATAAGTACGCCGGCACAAAAAATCCCTGCCATTATCATACGAATATTCTTTTTCTTAACCATGTTCTTTCCCCTTCTGTTTTCCGTTTCTGTACTTTTTGCTCTTTTTACGTCATACTTTTCCTGGTTGATGTTTCCTGCTCAGCTTCTCTTGGATATATGCCCTGCACTTCACCTGTTTGGTCTGCATTGTGCTTCATCTGCTCTGCCTTCTGCTCCAGGCTCGGCTTATTGCGGTAAAAAGTACAGCCAAAAACAGCCAGGGAAAAAAAACACAGTACTGCCCCCATACATCCAAGTACTACCCCGCCCAGCGGATAGCCCTGACGCCACAGGACAAACAGCGCACCGAACAAATACAAAAATACCAGCCCCATAAAGGCAGAAAATACAGCAGCAAATAATACGCCGCAATTCCAAATCAGCCGCAGGCACCAGCATACCATACAAAAAATCCCATAGGCAACCTGCTTTATTCCTTTAACCATCATCGGAAACACCATCCTTTTTTTCATCCGTTTCTCTCTTATTTTTTCGATTTGTTCCTCTTTATTCCTGCTTTGCGGCATCTCTTTATTCTCTTTATTCTTCAAATGCCACTTGCAGCTTTTTATTTTCTCCTGCCCACTGTGCAAAGCCTTTTTCAGAAGACAAAACGGTTTTCTCACAAAAGCCCAAAGCTTCCTTAACCCCTGCCAAACCCCTTTTCCCGCCTTTTTTAGCTGAATTTTCACAAAGCCGCCGGACAGACGAGATGATTTCAGCTTCCATTCCTTTAATCTTTTCTGATGCAGGTTTTCTTTTGCACCACCCGGGACATCCAGCTTGACATGATAGGCTTCCAGAATCTCTCCGGCAAGTTCCCGAACAGAACCAAAGTCCCGAATAGCCTCCTCCTCACTCAATCCCTTTTCTATCTTCATCTCAATATGCTGCTCGTACTCCTGAAGAATATCCTCCTGTTCCTCATCCGCAAGCACATGCAGATATTGCTTTAATTCCTCCAAAAACTCCTGTTTTTTCATCTTACCTCCAATCTGTCTATGTCCGCCAATATACTCTGGTATCTGCCAACACATTCTGGCGTCTGTCAACATATTCTGGTATCTGCCAACCTATTTCGGCATCACTCTTTACTTTTCTTCCTCTGCTGCTGCCGCCTTTAAAAATCTACAAACCCGTTTTTGAAGTTCATCCCACTCCTTCTCTAAAGAATCCCTGTACAAAACACCGGCTGCGGTCAGATGGTAATATTTTCTGGGCGGCCCTTCTGTCGATTCCCGAAGATAGGTTTCAAAATAATGTTCATTCGTCAGACGTTTCAGCAAGGGATAAATTGTCCCTTCGTTCACATCAATCACCTTGGATACTTCTTCCACCAGTTCATAACCGTACATATCCCTCTTCCGCACGGATTCCAGAACAATCAGTTCCAACACGCCCTTTTTTAACTGTGCATTCATCCCACCCCTCCTTGTGTATTATATTATACCTACTACTATGTATTGTCAAGTACTATAATAAATAAAATAGTAGTAAGGGATTTTTTAAGTTTGTATTTGCGTTAAATCATTGGCAAAATTTTGCTAAAAACGAATTGCGATTCATAAATCTTCATATTGCAATACATCTATGGAAAATACCCATGACAGGATAGCAGCCTCCCCAGTTTATGGAAACCGGCTTCCTAAAGGAAATCTAAGGAACAATCTCAAGCATCGTTACGCTTCACGGGTCAGTTGAAATCATTCCAAGTATCAAAGACGAGATTCATTTAAACAACCAAACAAAACATACGAAAAAAGATGGTTTTTATCCACCACCTTTTTCGTTTAAGAATAACATATTAATATAAATTAATGATTGTAGACTTTGAAGCAAAAACTACATTATTATTTGTTGAAACTGGTTTATAGCGAACCTCCACCTGGACATCACTATCTGGAGATGCATAGTTTTTTAAATTAACCGTAATGGCATAAATTATAAATCTCTTTTTAATATCTCATCCAAGAAATCATCCATCCCCTTTCGTATTTCATTCAAATATGCGTTTCCTTCAGCATCTTTTGCTGGATGGAGCATCCCCTTTGCTATATCAATTACCTGTGTCCAATTCGGTGTATAATTCTTGCTGTCACCGATTCCTTTTGCGCAGGACATAAACATATCTAAAAAACGTGGATGGTCGGTAATCTTCATCCCGGTTCCATAAAGCATAAATTTATTTGCATCCTCAACTTTTTCAAAAATTTGTAATCTTATGCATGACCGTAACTCATGCTCTCCAGGCTTCATTACTCCATTCTCTCCAAGTTCTGAAAGCATTACAAACTTAGATTCCATAGAATTCGATTTCCCATATTTGCTCTGTATAATTGCCCGTATTTCTTCATCTGAAAGAGAACCATAATTTGCTTCTCTCCGACATTGCGAATATGGTTTTTTTAATTCAACTAATCCATCTTTTCCATTACCTCCAAAATACTTATCCATTTCCTGACCATAATCATCTTTAATCACTTCATGACTCGATAAATATTCATAATATAAATCAGAACGAATCACATCCATATCCCCAAAAGCCCTGTCGTAACGGCTCTCAAACAATTTAACTTTTTCCACATCCGACAGAGCATTCCAGTCCGTTTGCTCATTCAGGCGATGAATCTGTTCCAGACGTTCAGGATATGTTCCCTTAAATTCACCTACTTCCGTCGTTTTTGAAGAATAGGCAAAAGAATCCTTAACCTGTTTTGCAGAATTACTTTGTAAGCTGTCCTGCAAAACGTCAGAAAATGTATGATTTACAACTTTCTCCTGCCCTAATTCTGGCTTTATATTATTTTTTGCATAATAATTATTTAATACATTCACCTGCATACTTTCACCTTCTTAGATTAATTTTCTCAGTTCATCCGCCTCTTCTTTTGTCAGCTTTTTTCCTCCGGTAAATGCTGCTACAAATTTCGATATAGAACCATTAAAGGATTTCTGAACAAGCTGTTTTACACATAGATGTTCATATTCTTCTTTGCTGCAGGCTGCACTGTACAAATAGGTTCTCGGCATGGTTTTATCTACTTCAAGAAGTTCGCTTTCCTGCAAATGCGTAAGATAAGTACTTACTGTTTGTTTTTTCCAGTTTTTACTCATGCTTTCATTTACATATTCCATAATCTCTTTAAATGTCAGTTTTTTTTCTGCCTTCCATATAAATTCCATAATTTCCAACTCGGTATCCGATAAATTAAATATTTTTTTCACTGGCAACCTTCCTATGCTTTTCATCTTATTTTGTTAGTGAGGGCACTTGGGATATTTTGTTACACTAATTACATCCCCTGTTTTCGTATAGTTACACAATATACACTTTTTCGCTTCTTTTTCAGTCACAGTACAGCTTCCGTCACTGTTCTTTACATGTTTTGTTATTGTACCTGCTTGAAATTCATGTTTGCAGACCACCTTCTCTGAACTTTCCTCTATTTCCGATATCATTCCTTCCGAAGAAGTAAAAAAACACGCAAACGGCATTGCTTCTGGCTCTTCCACGCCGGCAGAAAATACCATTTCTCCTTGAAAGTCCCATTCTGCATCTTCAACAATAGGGGCAGGCGCATAAGCAAAAGAAGTGAGTGCACCTGAGAAACAAATCAGCGCTGTCAGCAGCACGGAACCTGTAGTTTTTTTCTTCTGTAATTTTTTCATTTCTAAAATCCTCCTTTTTATTATTGTATAATCACTGATAAATCCAATAGAATATTTATTTACTTTCACATCATCGGCGGACATATCCAGAATAAGATTACTATAGTCCTTACGTTCATCTTCTGACATTTTCCTGACAACAGTTTCATCACAGAGCAATTCGCTGATTAATCCGATTTCATAATACAATAAATAAGCTAACGGGTTATACCAGTGAATCGCTGCGGCTAAAAAAGCCAGCATCTTTATCGGTAAATCTCCATGTATAATATGAACCAGTTCATGCTGAATAATATATTTTTGCCGCCAGATTTCTTCACATCTTTCCGGAAATATAATCACCGGCACTCGAATCCCCATAACCATAGGATAAGTGCAGGATGCGGAAGACATCATTATAATATCCCGCCGAATATTCAAATCCTGTCGGATTGAGAATACCATCTGTTTGTATTCTTCGTTTTCAACTTTATGCGAATTTCTCAGGCATATTTTTTTATCATATTCATATCGAATCATCTGGCAAATAATCATAATCAGACTAATACTTGCTATAGCTGCCATAAAAAAATACATCCATTTTAATGAAAAACCATAATGTTTTATCTCTCCATCGAATAGGATAAGATTTTTCATATTGTAAATATATTGACCTGGTTTAAGATATTCTCCTGGTAAATGTACTATCTTGCGGAATATTCCCATTACAATAAATTTTAATTCTGCAACAGGCAGCAAATAAAAGAAAACTGCCATTTTCAAAATAAAATACCTGTTTTTCAAAGGAATCCGCTGTCCGAACACAGGGTTCAGCAGGAAATACAAAACAATAATTATACTTCCAGACAAGGACATTATAAACAAAATCCCCTGGAACATCTTAATCCCTCCGCTTTTGTACTATTTTTTATAGGTCATGTACTATATCAGCATAATACAACCTTTCTTTATTTATGTCAAGAGATTTTTCTCTAAAAACTTTCTCTAAAAAACATCCTTTCTATTTGTTTTTTTAATGATAAAGTCAACATGTATAATTATGCCAATGATATCCTGCGTCAGGAATTGATAAGCCGTGACAGGGCTGGTTTTTTCATCATCCTGCATCTACATGGAAAAAAGAATACAGCAAAATCACCGCATAAAATAAGAAAATCTCCCTATACTAGATCTTGGTACAATGTTTTAATAAACTACCCAAAATCTATGAATAAGGAGATTTTTCATTTTATGGCTGTTGATTTTAAAACCAGTGAAACCAAAGATAACCTGATGCGTTCCTTCGCCGGGGAGAGCCAGGCGAGAAACCGCTACACCTTTGCCGCACAGGAGGCAGCAAAGCAGAAGCTTCATGTGATTGAGGCGGTATTTACCTTCACTGCCAACCAGGAAAAAGAACATGCCCAGATTTTTTACAATCATTTAAAGGAAATGGCAGGGGAAACCATCCATATCGACGGGGGCTATCCGGTGGATATTACAGAAAGCATCACTGACCTGCTGCGCAAAGCCCAGCATAATGAGTACGAAGAACACGATCCTGTCTACAAGACCTTCGGCGACAAAGCCATGGAAGAGGGCTTCCCCAAGATTGCCAATTCATTTTATCAGATTGCCAATATCGAAAAAATGCACGGCGACCGCTTCGGTGCCTTTGCCAAGCTGTTAGAGGAAAATAAACTCTTTATCTCCGACGTAAAAACCGGCTGGATCTGCTTAAACTGCGGTCACACCTTCGAGGGTACTGCCGCCCCGGAAAAATGCCCGGTGTGCGATCACGATAAGGGGTATTTTATCCGGCTTTCGCTGGCACCATATTCCTCTTAATCAGCAGCCGTTTGTTCTGCGGCACTCCCGCCGACACTCTGCTTAAACGAAAGTCTTATTGAGGTTATCACAAAAACATTAGACGATCGTGAAGCACAGATTAATCCAAAAGAGATTTTGCAGGTATACGGGATGATCTGGAAATATCTATCGGCGGAAGGCTGAAACCATGATAAACTGTCCATTCTTCTAAATACATTTTTCCCCGGATTCTCAATTAATGATCCGGCAAAAGAGTCCGGTAAATCGGACTCTTTTATCGGTTCACCAAAATCAAATCATTTAATATACGAATAAAAGTTCTGCATCCGTCCCACCGACAGTCATCTTATACCGTTCACTGCCGGTTCGCACATAGCCGGGACGCCAGCCTATATCGCCCTGCGGATTGCGGCTGCTCTTTTCCACCGTATAGTACACGTCATTGCCAATCACTTCCACATCGCGGATAAGGGTAACGGACTGTGCTGTTTCCAGGTCTTCCCTGCATCCATAGGACGCTGCCAGTTCCTGCGGAATTAATATCGTATAAGATGCCTGATGTTCTTCTTCCCTGCAGACAGCCCCATCCAGGTAAACGACCGCTCCCGGCCGGCTTAAACGAAAGCCAGAGGGCTGCGTGCTTTTTGTAGCACTGTCAAAAACCATGCATCCGCTGTAGGGCGTATCCTGCCAATAGCCGATATAGCTTCCTTCTACGTCATCAATATAATATACATTCACCCCGCCCTGCTTTTCTTCCACCAAAAACTCCTCCGCGGTAATCTTTGGCACCAGCACACCGGATTCCACAGTTATCCGGTTCTCGTCCTGAAGAACATAATTAATCCCGCCAGCCTGGAAATAACCGCCGGTTCCCGCATAGTAGCCATAGGAATAGTACAGTGTGCTTCCCAGTCGATTTAACTGCGTAGCAAAAACATTCCCCGGAATATCAATTAAATCCTGGGGCAATGCAAACCGATCCGCCTCCCGGATATCCGTCGAGTTTTCTAAGTTCATCTGGTATAAAACGAGTTCTCCACGTGCTGTATCCGAAGAAGAATAATAGAGATAATTGTCCGCTGTTCCTGCAAATTCATAGCCGTACATATCCGCCGATGAATCTGCCAGTTCCGTCCGCTCTCCCGTCTGTGTATTCACGGAAAAAACCTTTTGCTCACCATAACCAATCATGTTCTTTCCCTGCCTGTCCACACCCTGCCACCGGGTATAACCATAATCTATTCGGTCACTTCCATCCATTTTCACCGAAAAAGCCCCATTATCCGAAGACAGATACATCCGCTCTCCTGCCAGGTAAATATCTCCGTTCCCCGCCATAGTAAATAACACTTCCTCCGTTCCGTCCGGATGGCGGCAGATCATCTGGTTTTCTGCTTCCGGTTTCAAATAAAAATGCGCAAACAATCCCTCATTATCCACACTGTCTGCCGTATACTTCCAGTAATAATCATTTCCCGCAAAACGAACCAGACTTTTGCCATTATTCAAAATAAGGTTTTCGCCAGCATTTTCCCCGTTTCCTCCTTCCGATCCGTTCCCGTTTTCTGCCAGGGTTTCAAGCATTGCCTGCCCCTCTTCCTCCGAAAGCTCCTCCATCACAAAATCCGGAATATCCTGCACACTAAACTTCGATACCGTGATCTCTCCCGGCGCAGTCAGCTCTGCCATCTCTCCGGCAAGAACCTCTTTCTTTTCTTCACCTGAAGCGCACGCAACCCTGCCTTCTAACAGATAAACCCGCAGTTTTCCTTCATCGCCGAAAACCTCCACCCAGCCGCAGGTGCCCCTTATCCCCACAATCATCGACGATGTCCGGATATCTAAAGATTCATCCTCTTCCAGCGGTTTGGCGATGTTGAAAAACAGACTGCCGGACTCTACAATAATTTCCAGCTTTTTCCTGTTCTTTTCAATTTCAATCCAGCTCTCCTGATCCAGCTTCACCAGCCGCTCTTCATCCAGATTCATCCATGCATAACTCAAAACATCTGTCCCCATCCTGTAGCCGTCAAACAAATGCAGGTTTTCCCTGGGCGAAACATCCTTTCCCCGACGGTTCACAATCTCTATCTTGCCTTCCGCCTTCGCCAGTGCTATCCTGGCCGTCAGCCTCGGGTTTGCACATGCCGTACATATAAACGCAGCTATGAAAAGCAAAAGCAGATATCGAATATCTATTCCTTTTTCTTTTCGTTTTAAGTTCATCTTATAAAAATCCTCCTTCCGTCTAAATATTTTTCAAAATTTTTTTTGGGACGTTTTATTCCTCCTTTTCGTTTCAATCCAAAACCATGCAGATAGACTTCCGGCAGATTAATCCTTATTTCTTCCTTGTGTTTTAACATTTCTTCGGATGCGAATGCAAAACATTTAAAAAATGCTCTTGGAGAAACTTCTCCATTTGCATCTTGGATATGATTAGGAACCCAGAAATAGCTCACTCCACGTTTTGCATTTTTCTTCATTCTATTTACTTATATTTATCTCACGAGCCAGCGACTTTTAACCATTATATCAAAAAAAACAGTTGTACACCTGCTTTTCATTTTTATTGTTCCCCAATTTTCTTCCTTTTACATCCATCTCATTTTCTGCATTTAAGTATAAGCAGCATAATTCATTTGCATAAACAAAAAAGTTCTCGGCAACTTCCGGAAACCTCTGTATTTAAGGCAAAAAATAAGAGCGCGAAACGGGACTCGAACACGCGACCCCGACCTTGGATACTCTACTTACCGCAAACACACGCATTTTTCAGGGTTTTTGCGGGTTTGCAAGCTATATTTTATATCAAATTGCGCGAAAATACAATACGCAACTTTAGCAAAAACTTTAGCAAAAAATGATGTAGCCCAGAAAAAGGAATCTATATATTCGCTGTCAGTGACGGACTTCGATTAGCCCGGCTATTGCCAATCGACTGAACGAATGAGGAAAAAATTCAAATGCATTGACTTTTAAGCAGAATTGAGATATTATCTAAATAGAAAAAGAAGGGCATCTGCTCATAACAGACACCCTCCGGGAACTGCCGATAGACGGTTGCCCAAATTATAAGTAGCAAAAATAGCCGCTTAGTTTTCCGGACTGGGGCGGCTATTTCTGTGTCTTGTCATTGTTACCCATCATATATCCAAGTCCAAAAGCAGTCATGCACAAGGCAAGAACAGCAATCAAACCTTCAATAGTCAGCATACGCAACGCCCTCCTTTCCTAGATTCCCTTACGGGTTTCTGTGTACACGGAGGGTCCAGACCCTCCGGAGAGGGCAACCGCCTACCATCAATGGCAGATCCTGGATGTAGTTTAACACGGTTTTGACGAACATTCAACAAAAATCGACCCTGCTCGTAATGACCAGGGTCTTATGCAACCATCCTATCCCTATGCTATTTACACTTTTTCTGCAAAAGTAAGACAAATCCAGCTGTCCTTGTTCTTCTGGTAGGATGCGAAAAAAAGAAATACAGCTTGCAAACAGAAATTTTGCCCGAAATGATTTCCTATTTGTTTCCGAGCATAGCAACCCCATCAAACCAAACACTTACAGCAAAGCATTCAAACGTCTTCTGCGCCAACATAACCAACAACTGGAAAGTTTAGAGAAAATCCCTGAAGGTGAACGCCTGCTTCCGGACATTACCCTTTACGGATGCCGCCACAGCTTTGCCACCAATTCACTGGCACAGAACAACGATGCAGCATTAATTTCCTCCATCATGGGAAACAGTGTGAAAACTCTGCTGACTTTCTATGCCCATCCTAACCAGGAGCGGCAAAGAGATATGATTAACGAATATACCGACAAAACCTTGAAAAATGTATCTGGTAGTAACGTATAGAAATGCAAAAACTTTAGCAAAGTTTTTTTATGTAAACAAAAAAGAGTCCCCCACAATTCC
>VSOC01000121.1 GCA_009774615.1 Lachnospiraceae bacterium | reverse complement strand
ACTATGTATTATCCATTCACTTCCTACTAACTGTCCTCTATTATACCTCATCATTCTCAAATCGTGAAGTCTTTTTTTGCTATTTTTTTATCTTTTTCGCCTCTTTTTCCCATCATAAACAGGCCACCCCCATTTTTTGAGGCCAGCCGAATCCCTAATTTTAGAAACCTTCCTACGCTGCTCTCTGGATCTGCATCCGGTTCCTTGGATGCCGCTCTCTCAGTATTTCCATCTGCTTCTTGGAAGCGATATGCAAATAGATCTGCGTCGTCTTGATGGAACTATGCCCCAGGAGCTTTTGTATATACATAATATCAACACCCTCTTCCAATAGATACGTGGCGACAGAATGACGGAACATATGAGGGGTGATATGAACGGAAACGCCTGCCTGGCACGAATATTTCCGGAGCATACGGCGGATCGACTGTTCTGAAAACCGTTTCCCCTGCTGGTTTACAAAGAAAAAGCCGCATTCTTCTATCACTTCTTGATTCATTTGATAATATGCTTTCATCAATTCCAGGATATCATGATTTCCAATCTGCACGCACCGCTCCTTGCTGCCCTTGCCAAAGATCCGGATAATCCCATTATCCAAATCAATATCCTGCCTTTTCAAATTTGATATTTCATAGACTCTGGCTCCTGTTGCGAAAAAAATTTCCACAATCGTCAGATCCCGGTAAATTGTGGATTTTTTTTCTGAATGGTCGATTATCGCATACATACAGTTCAAAAGCTTTTCAATCTCATTTCTGGGGATGATCCTTGGCAGGCTCTCCACCTCCTTAAATTTCACCCGGATTTTCGTAAATGGATTGCTTTCCTTCATTCTCTCTTCTTCTTCAAGGTATTGATAAAACGCCTTTATGCTGGCAATTTTACGTTTCACGGTTTTTTGTTTGTATTTTTTATGTAGTTCTGTTATATATGCTTCAATTTTAGACCTTAAAAGCGTGTCTTCCTTAACATAGCGCAGAAATTGTTCCAGGTCTATCCTGTATGCTTTCACCGTGTTTCTGCTCAGTTCCTTCCGATATTGACAAAATTCCAGATATTGTTCCATTTCTTCTCTTATTTCCATGCGGGTCGCCTCCTTTTTGAAATTTCTTTCATTATATTCCAAAATGGGACAACACGAAATCATATTTTACTTCTGTACTCTGCCTCATCCAGGTTTCTTTCACTCTCTCCTTCCAGCATGGTTCATTTTTCACCTCGAAACAGATTCCTATCTGCCATCCCTGTCATAAATTCTTTCTATTGTATACGTGTTACATTTCACTAACCTTATTTCTCTAACACTTTTTTTACTGCAGTGGCAATTTCATATGCCAAGTTCACAGGAACCGCATTTCCTATCATTTTATAAGCATCGTTCGTGTTTTCATAAATAAATTTAAAATCATCTAGAAATCCTTGGATTCTTGCAATCTCTCGGATAGTCATTCTTCTATACAAATGTTCTTTTCCTTCAACAAATCTGCAAGTATTCTTATCCACTTTTACCATTTTAGGAGCCTGTGGGTGGAGTTGGCACTGACGACCAGATGCTTGAACCGTATAGGCTTGCTCGTCCCAAGACTTCACTCGGTTTCTGCTCATGAATATTGTAGAATATTCCCCTGTAAAATACTCATTATTATTCATTGCATTAGGGTTATGATGATTTTTAGAAGCCGCCGGAATAGCGGTATTTTTAAGATCCCAAATACTGTCCCTTAAAGTTATTTTTTTTGCATTATCTTCTGTAGAACCATGCGGAAATTTAAACTCAATTTCCAAATCTTTTCTAAATCCTATATAAAAAACTCTCTTTCGCTCTTCTGCAACACCATAATCTTTTGCATTTGCTAAAGTAAGTGAAAAATCATATCCCGCTTCTTCAAAAAGCCTTAAAATGTTTTTCACAGCTTCTGAATGTCTGGCCGCAAGCATACCGCTAACGTTTTCAGCCAAGAAAAACTTGGGCTTACATTCTGTCAATATTCTTATATAGTCATAAAATAACTTTCCTCTTGCATCTTCAATCCCCTTAAGCGCCCCTGCCCCTGACCATGATTGGCAAGGAGGTCCACCTATAATACCATCGACTTTCCCCAAAATATACGGCTCTATATCCTTTTTTGTAATTCGTCGAATATCACCTTCGATAAGATATGTCTTTGTGTGATTAACTTTGAAGGTTTCCCATATCGTTCTATCAAATTCATTTGCCACAGGAATATTAAATCCTGCCTTTTCAAAACCTAAATCTAACCCTCCACAACCACTAAACAAACTAATTAAATTCATCAGTCCCATCTCTTTCTTACATTCAATAAGTTAAACTATAACGCTAACAAAAGTAAATCATTTGCCTCCTTCTGCCGCATGTATACCAATATCCCTGGCTACATGTTCCCTCCTATATCTTCGGAAAGCCTTGCTCTGCATAACATTCCAGATCTGTAATACTATGCCTAATGTATTTGTACACCATTTTTTAGCACCGAATAGATTCTTGATGACGGCGATTTTGCTTTATCACATTCATATAAAACTGACATTACATCATTGCAGATTGGTAACTGACCTATGATTTGTTTATGTTGTGTTTGTTCTATCTTCCGGTGCCTCCTTCTGACCAGTTTTCTGCGTATGGTAGGAAAAGCAGGTGTTCTAATACCTTGTAATATTCATATATTCAATATGGCTCATGCTACCGAAAAACAAGTGCATTTTTTCACAAAAAATCTTAATGGAAAAATATACTAAGACCATTTCTTGTTTTTTATTTCTTGGAAGATTGTTTTGATTGTTTTAATGTTTTAAGAAGGATGCGACTTTGTACATGATTTTCTATGTACAGTTCATGTACAATTCCATGTACAACTTTTGCATTAAGATATGATATTTTACAGTAATTTACAGTAGTTCCAATAAACACCAAAAAAGCGCCGGAAGCCTTGATTTTATCGGCTTCCAGCGCCTTTTGATAACCTATGATAAGTTGCGATTGGGACCTCCCATTTTGGAGTTACATGCCCATCTGCTTTGCCACTTCTTCAGCAAAATTTTCTTCCTTTTTGGCCATTCCTTCGCCCGTTTCAAAGCGTACAAATTTCACTATACGGATATTACTCTCGTTTGCCTTTGCTACGGATTCTACATACTTAGCAACGGACTGCTTTCCGTCTTCTGCCTTTACATAAACCTGATCCAGCAGACAGATTTCCTTCAGTTCCTTGTTGATACGGCCCATAACCATGCCTTCAATAATCTTATCGTTAGCGTCCGGCTTTTCGTTCTTTGCGGCAACGGTTAAGATTTCTTTTTCCTTTGCGATATAGTCAGCGTCAACTTCGTCGCGGCTGGTGTACAATGGCTTTAAGGCTGCAGCCTGCATTGCCACATTCTTTGCCATCTCTTTTACAGAATCATTGATCACGTCGGCTTCTACAACAACCAGTACGCCAATCTTTCCGCCTGCATGGATGTAGGAAGATACAAAGCCATTCTCTACAGCAACCTTCTCATAACGGCGGATGTTCATATTCTCACCAATAATGGAAATCTGCAGGGCTAATGCTTCTTTTACGGTTAAGCTTGGGTCTTTCTCCCAGGTTTCAGCCATAAATTCATCGATGTTTGCTGCATTGCTCTTTAATGCCTGTGCTGCTACATTTGCGGCATAGGTGCGGAACACTTCGTTCTTTGCCACGAAATCGGTTTCTGCATTAACTTCAACCACTACTGCATTCTTTTCGTCTTCGGATAAAGCGGTAACCACCATACCCTCTGCGGCAATACGTCCGGCTTTCTTCGTTACTCCGGCCAGACCCTTTTCTCTTAAATACTCAACTGCTTTATCCATATCGCCGTCGGTAGCTGCAAGTGCTTTCTTGCAGTCCATCATCCCGGCGCCGGTCATCTCTCTTAATTCTTTTACCATTGCTGCGGTAACTGCCATCGTCTATCCCTCCTGTTTATCATCATCGGCTTGTCTGCCTAATTACCTGTTTACAAGCTGCTTTCCCTGCTGCTTTTCCTTAGTCAGCCGCTTTCTAACGGCTTTTCCACCGTTGCTGACCTACTCTTCTACGATCTCGGTGTCTAATTCACCTGCTGCTTCCAGTTCGGACATCGCCTCGCCCTGGTTTGCCTCGATTACGGCGTCAGCCATCTTGGACACAATCAGCTTAACGGCACGGATAGCGTCGTCATTGCCCGGAATCACATAATCCAGTTCTTCCGGATCACAGTTGGTATCGGCAATGCCAATCAGCGGAATTCCCAGAGTATGGGCTTCCTGTACACAGATTCTTTCCTTCTTCGGGTCTACGATAAAGATAGCATCCGGGATTCTCTTCATTTCCTTGATACCGCCCAAGTTTCTTTCCAATTTTTCCCATTCTTTTCTTAAGGCAATAACTTCCTTCTTCGGCAATACGTCAAAGGTTCCGTCCTCTGCCATGGTTTCGATTTCTTTTAAACGCTCAACACGGCTCTGGATGGTCTTAAAGTTGGTCAGCATACCGCCTAACCATCTCTCATTTACATAATACATACCGCAGCGCTCTGCCTCGGTCTTAATGGCATCCTGTGCCTGCTTCTTGGTTCCCACAAACAAAATGGTTCCGCCCTCTGCTGCAATGTCAGCGATCGCCTTATATGCCTCGTCAACTTTGCCTACGGACTTCTGTAAGTCAATAATGTAGATACCATTTCTCTCGGTGTAGATGTACGGAGCCATCTTAGGGTTCCATCTTCTTGTCTGATGGCCGAAATGCACACCAGCTTCCAGTAACTGTTTCATCGAAATTACGCTCATAGTATTTCCTCCATTTGGTTTTTGCTCCCTGAAAAGGGGCTCTTCCGCCTGCTTCTCACACTCCCAGGACGACCGGATAAATCATCGGTTCATGAAACCCAGCTTACTTCATGTTTTTCATGTTTCATGCCAAAGCACCCAATTATTCTTTTCCGGCACCTGTCCACAGAATCCACAAACGTGCATAATCTGACGGCTCGTTTACATTTAGTGTTCTATGCAAGATATTGTAAAATAGCGCAAGACATCGCACAACCGCACAATACCTCACACAAAAATTTCTCACGGCTGCCAATTTGCCAACTTGTGTAGTATAGCATAAAACAATAACCTTGACAAGATGCTTTTTTCAAGATTTTTCAAGATTATTACGCGCTGTGTTACTGTGCACATGTTCATAGCAGAGGAATTTCCACCTGCACTAAAGCATCCTCCATTCTTTCGATTACATTTTCATTGATAATAATTTCATAGGAATAACCTGACAGCGTAAAGCCATGTTCTCTTACATAGGCAAATATTTTCCGGTAGCAATGCACGGCATTTTCTCCAAAGTCCTGGTAGAATGCTCTTACATATTTTCCGGCAGGTGCCAGGTGCAGCCCGTCCTTCCGAACAGGAAACGGAATTTCTATAAATAATTTGCTATAGTCTTCAAACCTTCCCTGAAGCAGACAGTCAACGGCTATCATTGTCCCATAAGAAGCATCGTGAAGGCGGCGAAGCTGATATTTTTTGGTTTCGGCAGTAATCATTTCCACCTGCTTATCAAAAGAAGTATTCGGGTTGATTTCCACCGTGACCAGATGACGTTCCTTTTTTTCTGCAATTTCAATTTTTCCCAAGTCCATGTTCTGTAGGGTCTGCATATTCTGGCAATGATAGGACAGGGTTTTTCTGACCGCTTTTAAATGTGCCATCGTCTGGTCTAAATCTTCTATTTTTTCCTGCAGAAGCTGTTCCATTCCCGCTGCGGAACGATTTTCCATAAATGTCCGGATTTCATCGATGGATACATTCAGTTCCCGCAGTAAAAGTATGGTTTCTAAGATGGAACTCTGGTAATAGCTGTAGTACCTGTATCCATTATCCGGATGAACCAGCACCGGATGGAACAATCCAACTTCGTCGTACCACATCAGCGTTTTTTTATTGATGCCGTGCAGGGCTGCAAACTGACCGATGGTAAGTAGTTTATTTTTTCTTTCCATATTTTTCATCGTTTCTTTCATTACTATAAAAGTTCACCGCCGACTAGGCGGTCTAAGTTCAGGCATTCCAAGTGCGCCCAGCAGACTTTCATCTGTGGTCGTGCAACTGCTTGTGGGCGCATGATGGTTTACTATGCATATTTACTATGCATATTTCATAGTAGAAACAGGTACAGGACGCAAACAAACGGTAAACACTTTCTTTCCTTTTATTTTTTGCTTGACCGTACAGTTACTGTATGGTTTATGATAAAACTAATCCCGGGAAAAAGCAAGGCAGTTTTCAAAGATTTTTGCACACTACCAGTTTAACATATGGTCAACGCAGCAAGTGCGCAGACCTACGTGAACAGTAACATAAAATATGCACAAAACGGAGGAAATTATGGATACACAAAATACGTACAATAAACCTGTTACCTATAAAAATATTTTCAAATTTGCCATGCCAACGATTGCCATGTCGGTTTTTATGTCTTTCTATACCATGGTGGACGGACTGTTTGTTTCCAATTTCATCGGAACAAATGCCCTTTCGGCCATTAATCTGACGGCTCCGGTAATCCAGCTTGTCACAGCGGTTTCCACCATGCTTGCAACCGGAGGAAGCGCTGTGATTATGAAAAAAATGGGTGAGCAAAAGCCAAAGGAAGCCAGAGAAGATTTCACGTTTCTGATCCTGGTCAATGTCACGGCAGGATTTCTGATGTGTTTGCTTGGCTATCTGGTGATGGAACCCCTTTTTGAAAAGATGATGCTTTCTGCGGAAGTTGCCGGTTACTGCACTTCCTACCTTAGCTGTTATCTGCTATTTACTATACCCATCCTGCTGATGAATAATTTTACCCTCTATATGATTGCCTCCGAAAAAGCTGCACTTTCCCTGCTCTGTTCGGTAACTGGCGGTGTGCTGAATATGGTGCTTGACTATGTATTTATTGCCCTTTTTTCTATGGGAATTGAGGGTGCTGCCATCGCTACAGGACTGGGATATTCGGTAACGGCTGTGGTTGGCCTGTTTGTCTTTGGCAATAAGAAAAACCTGCTTTATTTCACCAGACCTGCTTTTCGCTTTAAGGTGCTTTCCGGGGCCGCCGCCAATGGCTGTTCCGAGATGGCCACGGCCATGGTGACCGGAATCATTACCATGATGTTTAACTGGACCATGCTGCACTACGTCGGTGAAAACGGCGTTGCTGCGGTGACGATTATTATGTATGTGCTAATGTTTGCAAGCTCCCTTTATACCGGTTACTCCTACGGTGTTGCGCCGATGATCAGTTATTATTATGGAGAAAAAAACAGCGAAAAGCTAAAAAAGATTATTAATTCCAGTTTAAAGATTATTGCCGCTATCTCTGCTGCAACCGCGGCGGCTTCTTTTGCCGCAGCGAAACCGCTGGTAACCGTCTTTGCCCGCCCGGACAATCCGGTATATTCGCTTGCTGTCACAGGAAATCAAATCTGTACGCTCGCCCTGCTTTTTATCGGATTTAATATTTTTGCCAGCGGAGCCTTTACCGCATTATCCAACGGTATCGTTTCGGCCGTCCTTGCCTTTTCTCGTTCCTTTGTGTTTATGCTGATTACCATGCTTATCCTGCCTGCGTTTTTGGGAATCAACGGAATCTGGCTGGCTACCCCGGCAGCAGAACTTATGGCGCTTGCCTTATCTGCGGGGATGTTTGTGAAATATCGGAGAATGTATCTGGGATAACAGATTTCCCTTGTCTATACAGTATTTATTTTACAAGATACAGAAAAACAACAGCAAAGAGGCAGATAATAATCCATTACCTGCCCCTTCTGTTTTCTGTTATTTACTATTTTATTTACTGTTTTTTCATCCTGTCTGTTTTACATTTTTACGCCAGACGCAGATAAACATCCGCCTGCTGTTCCCCGCCTTATTCACTCAGCGGAACTACAGCGCCCTCATACTTCTCTTCCATAAACTTCTTGATCTCATCGCTCTTTAATACTTCCATCAGAGCCACGACGGCATCGCTGCTTTCCTCGCCTGCTCTTACGGCAACTACATTTCCATAGGTGGTTGCTGCCACGGAGTCGGATGCCTCTACCGCCAGGGCATCGGAAACCTTCATCCCTGCTTCGATAGCATAGTTGCCGTTAATAACGGCAATGTCCACATCGTTAATGGAACGAGGAATCTGTGCTGCTTCGATTTCGATAATTTCCAGATTCTTGGTATTTTCCACAATATCATTCTTGGTTGCGTTTAAGCCTGCACCCTCTTTTAACTTAATCAGGCCCTGGGCTTCCAGAAGAAGAAGTGCCCTTGCCTCATTGGTTACATCGTTAGGAACGGCTACCTTTGCCTTATCGCCCAGGGAGGCCAGATCCGCGGTCTTTCCCGCATAAATGCCAAACGGCTCATAGTGAACCTTTCCTGCACTGGCAAGATTTACGCCGTGCTGTTCGATAAACTGCTCTAAGTAGGGCAGATGCTGGAAATAGTTTGCATCCAGATCGCCTGCATCCAGCGCGTTATTCGGCTGAATATAATCGGTGTATTCGCGGATTTCCAGTTCATAACCCTTAGCTGCCATCAGATCCTTGGCTGCATTTAAAATCTCTGCATGGGGAGCCGGGCTTGCACCGATAACAAGCTTCTGTAAATCGCCTGCTGCCGCCGTTTCGCCGCTGGTTTCGCTTTCCTCACCAGCCTCATCGCTGCTCTCCTGCACTTCGCTTTCACTCTCTGCCGCCGTTGTTTCCTCCGCCTGGGCTGCTGTGGTCGCTGCGGTTGTTTCCGCGCCCCCATTGCCTCCGCACGCGGTCAGGCTCAGCACCGTAAGCGATGCCGCCATCAGTAATGCTAAAGATTTTTTCATAATGCTTCCTCCTTTTTGTTTCCTTTTTGCAGATTTTCACTTTCTGTTTTAACACAGTTAGTCAGCACATCCTTCCTGCCCGGAAACTCTTTTTATTTATCCTCAACAAGAACACCCTAACGAATCCTCTTGTCGGTGATCTTCGATACTTTCATCCAGCTTTCCTGGATAATCTGAACAATAATCACCAAAAGCACCACCGTAACCAGCATCATATCCGTCTGGTAGCGGTAATAGCCGTAGTTAATGGCAATGGTTCCCAGTCCGCCGCCGCCGACAAAGCCTGCCATGGCGGAATAGCCCAGGATGGTGGTAATGGAAATCGCCGCGCCCACGAAAAGGCTTGGCTTAGCCTCCGGCAGAAGCACCTTCCAGATAATCTGCCAGGTCGTAGCACCCATAGACTGTGCTGCCTCGATAACGCCCGCGTCCACTTCCCGAAAGGAAGATTCCACCATACGCGCAATATAGGGCGCTGCCGCCACCACCAAAGGAGGTACAATTGCTTTGGCCCCCAGGGTCGTCCCCACGATGGCCCGTGTAAACGGAATTAAAAGAATCAACAAAATAATAAACGGAATCGACCGAAGTAAATTAATGACCACGCCCAGCATTTTCTGAAGCACCGGCATGGGCCGGATTCCGTCGGCATCGGCAACCACTAAAAAGATTCCCAGCGGTATCCCGATAAGGTAAGAAATCGCTGAAGAGGCAAAGGTCATAAACAGCGTTTCCCAAATGCCCGTTTTTAACATTTCCCAAGTTGTTGCATCCCAAACCATCACCGCACCTCCTCGAAAGCAACCTTCACGGTTTTCAGATAATTAATGACCCGGTTCGCCTCGGTTTCATCCTCGGGAATCTGAATCAGCATGTGCCCCATAGCCTTCCCGCCCACATCCTTCGTTTCCGCGTGCATAATATTAATCGGAACCTTACACGCCAAAACCAGGTTGGAAATCACCGGCTCCGAGGATTCCCTTCCGTCAAAAATAATCCTTAACCGGCGTTCCGTACCCAGGGCAACCTTCTTTGCCGCATCGCCCAAAATCAGCTGCCGTCCAATCGGCGTTTTAGGATTGGAAAAAATATCCGAAACTTTTCCCACCTCAGCGATATGGCTCTGATCGATAATCGCCACCCGGTCACAGATCGCCTCGATAACCGACATTTCATGGGTGATCACAATCACCGTAACTCCCATTTCCCGGTTAATCTGCTTTAACAGCCCCAAAATCTGCTTCGTAGTATTCGGGTCCAAGGCACTGGTCGCCTCATCGCAGAGCAGCACCTTGGGATTGGTCGCCATGGCACGGGCAATGGCAACCCTCTGCTTCTGTCCGCCGGAAAGCTGCGCCGGATACGCCTTCATCCGGTCCTCCAGCCCCACCATCTTTAACAGTTCTTCTGCCCGCTTCTGGGCTTCTTTTCTATTCGTCCCAATGAGTTCCAGGGGAAAGCAGACATTCTGTAAAACATTCCTCTGCGCCAACAGATTAAACTGCTGGAAAATCATTCCCATCGAACGCCTTGCCCGGCGGATATCCTCAGAGTTCTTCTTCGCCTGATCGGATCCCCCGGATAAAAACCGGAATAACTTTTCCGCCAATGAAGGCTTATCGTCCTTCCCGGCAAGGCTCACACCCTCAAAGATAACCGTACCGGAAGTCGGCACCTCCAGATAATTAATACAGCGAACCAGGGTACTCTTACCCGCACCCGAAAGACCGATAATCCCAAAGATTTCCCCCGGATTGATTTCCAGATGAATATCATCCAGAGCAGTCACCGGCCCATTGCTCGTCTTAAACTGCTTTCCCAAACCCTTTAACTGAATAATTGGATTTTGTTCTTTATCTTGTTCTTCCAATTCCAAGGCAGGTTTTTGCTTTTCCATACACTTTTCTCCATTGTTTCCTAAATAAGTATCAAACATTCCATCGGTTCACCAAAAAGAGCCGCAAGCCTTGCACAGACCTGCGACCCGGTATGACTTATCCACTTCCCGCAACTGCTCAATCTCTCACGTTACGAATTCCTATCTGATTAGTAGGATTTTTCTGTTTACGAACAAAATTCTACCCTGATCTGGTGGGTTTGTCAAGTAGTTTAACGCAAGTTCTTTATGACTTCTTTTTGATTTATTTTTAACACTGTCGGAAATCATGAACCCCAGGAAGAAATCTCTTGATTCCTAAACTAAAATCTTATATAATACAAAAAAGGAATTTTAATC
>VSOC01000120.1 GCA_009774615.1 Lachnospiraceae bacterium | reverse complement strand
GAGCCTTCTTGTGGAATCGGAAACTTCATGGGCCTGCTTCCTGAAGGAATGGAAGGGGTTCGGATGTACGGTGTAGAACTGGATGGGGTTTCCGGCAGGATTGGCCGGCAGCTTTATCCGAATAATACCATTGCAATCCAAGGATTTGAAACAACAGATTACCCGGACAGCTTCTTTGATTTTGTTATTGGAAATGTGCCTTTTGGCAACTACAAAGTATCTGACCGTAAGTATGACCGCTATAATTTCATGATTCATGATTATTTTATAGCCAAATCCCTTGACCTGATTCGTCCTGGCGGGGTGATTGCAGTAGTTACTTCCAGCGGCACAATGGATAAACAAAATCCTTCTGTACGAAAATATATCGCCGACCGCGCAGATTTATTAGGGGCAATTCGTCTGCCCAATAATGCTTTTCAGAGAAATGCCAATACCTCAGTAGTTGCCGATATCCTGTTTTTCCAAAAGCGTGACCGGGCAGTTATTACACAACCGGAATGGGTAAATCTTGGAGTTACATCCGAAGGCTATCCCATCAATTCGTACTTTGTCAATCATCCAGAGATGGTATTAGGCGAATTGACTACCAAACACACCCAATACGGCAGGCAGGAAGTCACGGTAAAATCCAGGGAAGAGAGTTCTCTTGAAGAGCAACTTAAAGAAGCGGCAACCCATATCCATGGGGAAATTGAAAATGTTGAAATGATGGAGCTGGAAGACTGGGAAGCGGAAGAAAAGTCGGATTCGATTTTAGCCGATCCATCCATAAAAAATTTCAGTTTTGCCAGGGTTGATGGAGAAGTTTATTACCGGGAAAATTCACGGATGCGTCGGATGGAACTTCCAGCAGTGACCAAAGGGCGGGTATTGGGAATGGTAGAACTGCGGGAAATTACACAGGAATTAATCCAATGCCAGATGGAAGACGGGAGCGATACACAGATTGCTATTCTGCAGCGGAAGTTAAATCAAACCTATGATACGTTTACTTCCCATTATGGCTTAATCAGCAGCAGTGCCAACCGCAGAGCCTTTTCCCAGGACAGCAGTTACTGTTTATTAGCTTCCCTGGAATATCTGGATGAAGAAGGGAAGCTGGAGAGAAAAGCCGATATTTTTACCAAACGGACAATCCGAAAAGCAAGACCAGTAACGCATGTTGACACATCCACGGAAGCCCTTGCCCTTTCCATCAGTGAGCGTGCAAAGGTCGATATTTCTTTTATGGCGGGGCTGACAGAGAAAAGTGAAGAGGAGATCGTTACCGACTTAACTGGAATAATCTTTAAAAATCCAATCACTAACCAATGGGAATCTTCGGATGAATATCTTTCTGGCAATGTTCGGGAAAAGCTTGCTATAGCCAGGGAGTTGGAAAAAACGCATTCTGAGTTTTCCGTCAATGTCCAGGCATTAGAAAAGGTACAGCCAAAGGATTTAGAAGCATCAGAAATCGAAGTCCGCCTTGGAGCAACCTGGGTAAAGCAGGAGTATATAGAACAGTTTATGGCAGAAGTATTTCAAACCCCTGGCTATCTTTTAGGAAAAAATATCCAGGTACGTTATGCCAAAATCAATGGTCAATGGAATATTTCCGGGAAGAATGAGGACAGCCATGGAAACAGCCTGGTAACGTCAACGTATGGCACAGCAAGAGCTAATGCCTATCGTCTGCTAGAAGATGCATTAAATCTGAAAGATACCCGGATTTACGATGTCATAATGGAGGATGGAAAAGAAAAGCGGGTACTTAATAAACAGGAAACGATGTTAGCCAGCCAGAAGCAGGAGATGATTAAAGAAGCATTTAAAGAATGGATATTTAAGGACTTAGAGCGCAGGGAAGATTTATGCCACACTTACAATAAAATCTTTAACAGCATCCGTCCCCGCGAGTACGATGGGCAGCATATTCAGTTCGTTGGGATGAACCCGGAAATCACTTTAATGCCACATCAGAAAAATGCAATCGCTCACATCCTTTACGGAAAAAACACTTTGCTTGCCCATTGTGTAGGGTCGGGCAAGACTTTCCAGATGATTGCCGCCGGAATGGAAATGCGGCGTCTTGGATTATCACAGAAAAATCTATATATTGTGCCAAATCACCTGACAGAACAATGGGCAAGTGATTTTTTACGCCTTTATCCGGGAGCCAGTATTCTTGCCGCCACAAAAAAAGATTTTGAACCAGCAAACCGAAAAAAATTCTGTTCCCGGATTGCGACAGGAGAGTATGATGGAATTATTATCGGTCATACACAATTTGAGAAAATCCCTCTTTCTACAGAACACCAGACAGCTTATATAGAGAAGCAGATCCAGGAAATTACCCTGGCGATTGCCGATGTCAAATGGGAAAAAGGGGAAAATTATACCATTAAGCAAATGGAAAAAACCAAGAAAACGTTAAAGCAGAAACTAGAGAAATTAAATAACCAGGAGCGAAAAGATAATGTAGTAACTTTTGAGCAGCTTGGTGTAGATTATATCTTTGTGGATGAATCGCATTATTACAAAAACGCCTACTTTTTCACCAAAATGCGAAATGTGGCAGGTATTGCCCAGACCGATGCTCAAAAGTGTTCGGATCTGTTGATGAAGTGTCAATACTTGGATGAAATAACTGGAGGAAGAGGAATTACTTTCGCTACTGGTACACCTGTTTCCAATAGTGTCGTGGAACTTTACACCATGATGCGCTACCTTCAGTTTGACATGCTTCAAAAGATGGGCCTGGGCCATTTTGATGCCTGGGCAGCTACCTTTGGGGAAACCGTAACTGCCGTGGAACTATCTCCTGAAGGAACCGGCTACCGCGCCAAAACCCGGTTTTCCAAGTTTTTTAATTTACCGGAATTGATGTCGGTATTTAAAGAATGTGCAGATATCCAGACTGCCGATATGCTGAAACTCCCTGTACCGGAAGCAGAGTATATCAACGTGGTATTAAAACCCAGTGAAGAGCAAAAAAGGTTAGTAAGCAGTTTCGCCGAACGTGCAGAGCGTGTTCGTTCAGGCAGTGTTGATCCTTCGGTTGACAATCTGCTCAAAATAACCAATGACGGAAAAAAATGTGCCTTAGACCAGCGTCTGATAAATACCCTATTGTCTGATGACAAAGGAAGCAAAGTCAATCACTGTGTACAGGATGTGTTTACCATCTGGAAAGAAACATTGGAGCAAAAAAGATAAGGGACTTTTTTATTTATGGGCAGAGTTTGTTTCTTATACTAAGGAATGGGATTTGACACCTAAGAGCCAAAGTTTTTGTCGGCTTTCTCAATCTTATACAGAGGTACTTTATGAGGTGCTTTATGAGTATCCACAAAAAGATATCTGGGATGAAATTACGCAGGGTCAGGCAATTAAAGACATGCTCCTTCAATATGAAGAAACGGATTGGGAGTTTTTAAAACGTTTGGCAAGTCATTTTTCTACATTTTTAGTTGCAGACAGCAGCGCTGATTGTGGAAGGGCATATTTTGGTATCCCCAATATTAATTATGGAACAGATTTATTGCTTGAAGAATATCAAATTTCACGCAGTCAAAATAAGTATGATAAAATTATTCATTCATCGAATGATTATCCTGTAAGCGAATTACTTCCACAAGAATTAACACAGTGGGAGATTTGCAGCAGAAAGCGTCTGCATCTGGCAGAAACCGTTTGGCTTAATGGAATTGAGGTTGTTGTTGCCGAATTTACATTTCATACAGTAAAAGGAGAACTGATTAGAAACTATAAGTTGTGCAGGAAAAAAGGGATGTTATATCATCGAGCAGAGAATCCGAAAATTTATGGAATGAGTATACCAGCTACCGTAAAAGAACGCAGTGGAAACAGAGTTCGGGTGCACATGGATATTGATCAAATCTACATTCCTGGCGAAGACCTTAAATATTTTACCTATGCAATCGAAAGCAGCAGTATTTATTGTATGCCAGAGGAAAACAGCCGGGTACATATTTATTTTCCAAGTCACAATGAAGCAGATGCTATTGCTGTTCATGCGATTAGCATGGGAGGAGGAACAGGAAAAAATCCAAGAAATAAATCATTTTCAACTCCGGCAAATATAGCAATGGAGATGAAGGAAGATCATTATAGTTTTGATGCTGGTGGTTCATCACTATATATTGGTATTGACGGTGCATTCAAATTAACGGGCAAATCCATACAACTGATTACCCAGGCAGAATTTTCAGTGGGAAATGAGATACAGCCGGAAAGCATTGAAGTGGACGCAAAAAACGAATTGAATTATCATGTGGAAGGTACTTCAATTGCTTTAACTGAGGATGCCTGTATTGTTGCTGCATTCATTGCACATTCGGCAGTAAAAAATCTGTTCCATCACCATCTGCGGAAACATTAGAAGCAGAAGTAAGGGCAAATGATGCTGCAATTATGACACAGATTAATGAAAATGCTGAAGCGTATTTAATGAGTTTAGCAGACCAGAGGGCTTCAGCAAGGCAGCAGGTGCGCAAGGGTATTTTGGGCTTAGTAGGTGCTGCCCTTATGGTTGGTGTAGTAATTGCGACAGGGGGGCTTGCGGTTGGACCTGTGTTTGCTGTTGTAGCATCAGTAATTGCGACAAATCAAGTTATGAGTTCTGCATCAAATATCTGCCAGGGAAGAGAAAATTATCGTAAAGCTAATCAAGGTGATATGGACCTGGCAAAGAATAATTTTCAATCTATGTTAGGGATGAGTGATAAGCAATATGCAGCTTTTCAATTTTGGAATAATATGCTTTTTGATGCCGTTACCATGACTGCAACGACAGTTAATTTGTCCACAAAAGCATTTAGCGGTATTTCTAACTGTACAACAAGACAGTTAGCCAGGGGCAGTACGATGATGGCTGTTCAAGGAGGAAAAAGTGTCTTAGATCAATTTGGGGCAAATAAGAATGTGGAAGGTAAAACGCTTATTAAGACATTTCTTTTGAACAGTGCAATTGGTGGAGTAGCAGGAATAACCGGAGGATTGGCGGGAAATTACGCTGTAAGTGGTTTGGGTGCGATGGGTATAAAGCTGCCGGAGATGGTACAGTATTCTGGGCGTGTTATGGTTAGTGGTGTTACTGCCGGTACAGTGGATTTTGCTTTGCATCTTCCGGTTGCAGAAGAAAAAATGACCTTTGATGATTATATACAAACAGTTGCTGTGTATTCTGCCGGATTATTGGCTTCCGATGTTGTATCAGCTTCAATGAATATTAATTATGTTCACGACCCAATAGATGCAGCAACAGGTGCATATCTTGCGCGAGAGATAGATCTGGCGTTAGCGGGTATCCGGGATGCATTATTATGGGAGAGAAAATATAATTCTCTTAGAAAAAAAATGGGTATTTTGGGTACAGGGTGGTATTCTCCTTTAGAGGGAAGACTCTGCCGTGAAGAAGATGGACGATTGCGCGTAGAAATTCCGAGTGGAGCAACGCTTCTTTTTGCGTGGATAGAAGATGCATATCAAGAAGCAGGAGAGATAAAAGGTCGATATCAGCTAAAAACAAATAGAATAGAGCAAGTATGGGAACTTTTGGATCTGCATACCCACGAAACCCTGCAGTATGATGCAGAAGGAAAATTAACAGCAATTATCGATCAAAATGGGCAGGAAACCAGGCTTTTTTATGAAAATGATTATCTGTTCAGGTTGGTTACACCATTGGGGCATCAACTTCATTTTTACTTTACTGAAAAACGATTGTCACGGGTTTCGGATGAGATTGGACGAACAGTTACTTATTGTTATGAAAATGGATTATTGAGTGAAGTAATAAATCCTGCTGGGGGAAGTATTCGTTATACGTATTCAGATGAAGGAAAGTTGATAACAGCATCCGATTCCGTTGGAAGTGCATATCTGGTCAATGTATATGACAGCTGGGGGAGAGCTGTTCGTCAGACACTTGGAGATGAGGATATCTGTACGCTGGAATATTTGGATAATGGTCATAAAGTTATTGTTCAGAATAAATATGGAAAAACTATTTATGACTATAATCAAAAGAAAATGCCTGTATTTGTTACTTACCCAGACGGAACAGTTCTGTCTTTTCGATATAATGATAATAACTGCTGTACCTATAAAAAAGATCGAAGAGGAAATGAACACTTCTGGAAATATGATGATTTTGCCAGATTGATTTGGGAAAAGAAACCTAATTCCCGGGAAATTTATTATGAATATAATACGTTGGGCGATAAGGTTCGGGAATGGGATAGTGCCGGTCGGGAAGTAATATATCAATATAATTCTGGTCACTGTGTTATTGAAAAACGAGAACGGGAAGAAATCGGAACAGAACATTGGAAGATTACAGCATTTGCATATGATACGATAGGACGACTTACGAAAAAGACATTGCCATCTGGCAGAAGTATTTCCTATCGTTATACGGATGGCTGCGGAAAGCCCGTATATACAACTTATGATGATGGGGAATCCGTTCTTCGAGAATATGATACCATGGAACGCATGATGGTAAAAGAAGATTCCTGCGGACGTACAGAATATGGATATAACACCCGGGATGAAATTTCCAGGATTCGGGATGGTGAAGGAAATGAAACATTAAAGCTCTATGACAGCCTGGGAAAGCTTATATGCCTGTATCTGCCTAATGCCAATATTAAAACCGGAGAAGGAGCGATTCAGTTTCGCTATAATTATATGCGTGAACAGGATGATAAAATATATCCTGATGGAAGCCATGAGAGGATGAAGGTGGATTGGGAAGGAACCATTTTAAAGAGAATCCATCCAAATGCATATGATGCTGCCTGTGATGACGGAGAAGGTGAATCTTATGATTATGATTGGGACAAAAACCTGATACGCATTCATTATCCAGATGGAGGTGTTGAACGGTTTTTCAGGGATGGTGAAGGCAACTGCATTAAGCATGTGCTTCCTGAAGATTATCAGTCAGAATTTGATGATGGACCAGGATATGCATATACCTACGATGAAGAAAACCGACTTCAACAGATATTGGATGTTGATGGAGAAGAACTTATTTGCTATAGCTATGATTTACATGGAAACAGAATTGCCATGCGTACAGCAGATGGGAATCTTACCTATTACTGGTATGATTTATCCGGGAATTTGACACAGAAGGCAGAGAATATTTCTAAAGGAGAACCCTATTCTGTACTTTATCGCCGTACTACCTATGCCTATGATGATGATGGAAACCAGACTGAAATTTGTTTTTATGGCGGAAGCTGGTATTTAAAACAAGAGGAAAACAGGCGTTGGCTGGAGGAAAAGGAGCATGGTGAAGAATTGCGCCTGTCTTGCTCCTATGATGAACGTGGAAGACTTATCTGCGTTAAAGATGGCAGCGGAGCCTGTGTGAAGTACAGCTATGATGTGCGGGGAAACAGGATAAGTGAAGAGCAGATTATCAGTGATGAAATAACGAAAAAAGTTTTTTTCCAGTATGATAAAGCTGGACGGCTGGTAGAAAAAAGGGAAAAGATTGCTGGCTGGTCAGGGGATGACTTTATTCCATCTGTACAGACCGCAGTGACAACTTATCAGAGGGATGGCAATGGAAATATTATTGAAATATGTACCCCAGAAGGTTATCAAATCCTGCGAAAATATGATCTGCGTGACCGCCTGATTTGTGAAAGGGTAGTTGACAAAGAAAATGGTATCGATCGAAGTACCTATATTGCCTATGATCGTGCTGGAAACCCAATATCTTTGTGCCGAAAAGGTGCAGATGGACGGGTCTATGAAATGCAGTATGATTATGATCTGAAGGATCGGCTGGTTCGTGCAAGGGATCTGGAAGGCGCTGTTTTTGCCTATCAATATGATGCTAATAACCGTTTAGTGGAAGAAAAACGCCCTGGAACGGTCAAAGAAGGGGGAAGTTGGAAATATCAGTATGACCGTCAAGGGAATTTATGTGAACAGAAAAATCCTTATGGAGTAATAGAAGAACAAAATATATATGATGTTATGGGGTATCCGACGGTAAGGAAACTGGCGGATGGAGAAGAAATATACTTTCACTATGGGGTACAGGGAAACTTAGCGGGATTGGATAACCATAGAAGCAGGAGAGAAGGAAAAGAATTACAAACCTACCACTATAACAGCCGGGGGCAGATAATAGGTGTTATTGACGGCAATGGAAACAAAACAGAATATACGCTGGATAATTGGGGAAAAGTGACCAGAGTTCATGCGGCGGATGGGGGGATGGAATGTTATACCTATGACTTTGCAGGAAACATTACATCAACTACAGATGCGAATGGAGGAACGATTTCCTACCGTTATAACAGTCAGGGAAAAGTGTGCGAGATTATCGATCAGGAAGGAATGAAAGAACGGTTTTATTATGACCATGAAGGGCGTCAGATTTTATCCATTGATCGACTGGGAAATCAGGTAAAAACAGTGTATAATATAGATGGAAACCCGGTTCGGCAAATCAGCTGTGATAAAAATGGTAAAAAACGCGATATTAGGATATGGAAATATGACAGCCTTGGGTATTTAAAGCAAAGTATCGGTGGTGGTTTTTATTATAACTATGAATATCGACCAGACGGAAAGCTTTTGTATAAGGAATTGGCAGGACAGCTCCTATTAAAATATACATACTTCCCGGATGGAAATGTAAAAACCATGACAGATGGAAGTGGAAAAACACTTCGTTATGCTTATGATCAGATAGGAAGACTGATTTCTATAACGGATGAGTATGGGAAAGAAATCCTAAACTATCATCATACAGCTGGCGGAAAATTAAAGGAAATCTGTCATCATAATGGAGTAAAGACAACCTATCAATATGATACAGAAGGAAACATTATTCATCTGAGAACAAAAACCAAAGAAGACAATTTACTTTGTGATTTACAGTATGAATATGATTTAAACGGGAACCGTACAGCTAAGATGGGAAGCAAGGTATTGCCGGATGCTCTGGGGAATATATCTTTGCAAAGCCGTGATATACACTATCGATATGATGGAAGAAACCGCTTATTATCAGAATTATCAGGAAAGCAGGAAACCTGTTATCGGTATGATTTATGTGGAAACCGTCTGGAAAAACGCCAGGGAAAGAGGAAGGAGGAAAACTATTACAATAAGAAAAACCAGCTGAAAGAAAGAATCTCTGGAAATGATACCTGGAAATATTTTTATGATAAGCAAGGCAACCTTATCCAGGAAAGTGGTCCGAAAAGAAATTTACAGTATACCTATGATACACAAAATCGTCAAACCTATATCCTGTCAGGACAAACAGTTATTCAGGAAAACCGTTATGATGGAGAAGGACTAAGGGCAGGTTTAAACATACAGGGAAAAGAAAGTACATTTTTGTTTACGAATGGAAATCTTGCCCTGGAATTGGATGAATTTAACCAGCCAGTAAAGCGCTATATTCGTGGGTATGGAGCTGCTGCGCTGGAACATTATGGGATATATCATGAAATCCATAGGGATGAACAGTTAAGTACAGGATGGATTACTGGAGTATCAGGGGAGATTGAAAATGCCTGTGAATATGATGCCTTTGGGAATCTGCTGGGAAGTCATGAAGAAGTGCCAAACTGCATTCTTTATGGAGGGCAGCAATATGATGCTGAAACAGGGCAGTATTATCTGCGAGCCAGGTACTATAATCCAGTTATTGGAAGATTTATTCAGGAAGATCCATATCGTGGAGATGGATTGAATCTCTATGCTTATTGTAGAAATAATCCTGTTGTGTACTATGACCCTAGTGGAAATGAGTGTGTAGGTAATAGTAATGCAAAAGAGAATGTGCAGAAGGAGAATGTAACTGACCCCAAAAATAATGAAACTCTAAAGTATAGAAATTGGGATGGAGAAATACCAAGAAGTGGTGATGAATGGGAAGTTTTCTTTAAAGAAAAATACGGAATGGATGCTGTTATAAGAAATACTTGGGATCTTAATGAAATCAAAAGTAGGTATTATGGAAATCTAAAGAAAGTAAATGTAGTTGATACAAATGCAGATTTACTTGCAGAGCGTATTGGCGGTATTTCACGGGTAAGATTTGAATTTGATTGGGATTTTAGAGAATTTGATGCTATCTCGGATGATTATATCGCACAAGCAAAGCCTGCTTTATCATCAGCAAATCCAACTGTAAAAACTCAAATGAAAGCAACATTTGAAGCCGCTAAGGCTACTGGAAAAAAGGTTTATTACCAATTTGAAGGAAAACCAGATATATCAGTTATTAATAAACTTATGGAATATAGTAACCGATATGGGATAGATATAATTATTGATACAGAATCATTAAATAAATGAAAATGAGGAGAAATTTTATGTTAGAATTGCATGGTTGGATTACTCTTAGAGAATCGTATAAAGCAAACGATGAAGAAAAGAATATGAAGCATATTTTTGGAAAAATAAAAGAAAAGGTATATGAGTTAGATTGGACGACGAATTTATTAGATATTAGATATTGTAATGGAAGTCCTAACTTATCTATAGCATTATTTGCGAATAGAATTGGTCAAGAAGTAAATGATGTATTTGAATTATTAGAGTTTATATGCAAAGAAGCTAAAGGATCATATGGTCTGATTTATGTTTGTGATGATGAGATGTCAGATGATTTTATGTGTTATATCATTTGTAAAGGAAATATTAATAAAGTAGGAGATCCATTTTTATCACCTTTAAGTAAAAAAATATATGAGGAATAAATCATGAGATGTTTTTAAGTTTATCGCAGAAAAATTTGTTTGATTTGATATTAGAAATTGTAAAATGATATTGAACATGATTTTTTACATGTTTTCCAGTAAACTATACTTGAATAAACATAGAAAATTGAACCTATCAAGATAAGTCCATGCTTCTAAGTTTCAGAAGCGAAATCGGTGGTTGGCGGGACTTGTTTGTATCAGGTGGGATATAAGTCCCACCTGACAAACTGCGGCAGTAGTATAGGGAGATGAGGGAGTAGCAGAACAGATTCAGAAATTCCTTTAACTAGATATTTCTAATTTTGCAATTTGTCTACAAAAAAGATAAATACAATTTTCATATTTGCTATATGAAAATTAAAAGAAATCTGTCATCATAATGGAATAAAGACAACCTATCAATATGATATGGAAGGAAACATTATTCATCTGAGAACAAAAACC
>VSOC01000012.1:62651-64550 GCA_009774615.1 Lachnospiraceae bacterium | reverse complement strand
AAGTAAAATAATTAATTTAAAATACAAAATGAAGTGAGATTTGATTAAATCATATGCAATTTGCATAATTTTTATGGAAAATACTTAAAAAATAGGGAATTATATGGGAAATTTTGCTGAAAATATGGTGAGATATTTACTTCATATAGTAGCAATGTTATAGTTAAATCAATAAATTACTTCAAAAAAGAAATCAAAATATGAAGTACACGGAGAAAAAGATGAATGAGTTATTTGTTAAAATACGGTTTTTACTTCCATCTCTGCCCAGGGCGGAAAAGGTTATTGCCGAAGCTTTGCTGGAAAATCCAGAAGCAATCACGCATATGACACTGGCGGAAATTTCCCGGGAGTCCGGCAGCAGCGAGGCATCGATCATACGGTTTTGCAAGCGGATGGGGTATGAGGGCTATACGGCGCTGAAAGAAGATTTTATCCGGGCAATTGCAGAGGGGAATGGAATTCAGTCGGAATGTATTGAAGTAACGGACGATATGAAAACCATCTTAAAAAAGGTCTACCAGAGCAATGTGCAGACGTTAAGCGATACCCTGGTGCTGGCAGGCGACGCCTATGAGAAGGCACTGGAAGCATTGTTGAAGGCGCGGGAAATACATTTTTTCGGTGTGGGAGATGCTTATGCGGTATGTCTGCTTGCCCAGATGAAGTTCGGGCGTTTGGGAATTAACAGTTCAGCGCACAGTGATGTTATGCTGCAGATGATGACTGCCGGGAACCTGACGGAAAAGGATGTGGCGATTGCTGTTTCCTATGAGGGCCGCTCCAAAAATGTGGTGGAAGCCATGCGTCTGGCCAAGCAGTCCGGGGCGACTACCATCAGCATTACCAAGATGAATAAATCGCCTTTACTGAAATACACCGATATCCGTTTATTTATTGCCGTAAATGATCTTACTGTAGGACGGGATAAGGTTACAAGACGTGTATCGGATCAGTTTATTCTGGATGCATTATATTTGGGATACACAACACGTATGGATAAAAATTACAAGAATCAGCTAAAAAAAATACAGAGGGCGATTGACAGCAATAAGATGTAAATACGAATGAAACAAGTGCCCGATGAATGAAACAAGTGCCCAATAAGTGTTAAGTAAGAATCAAATATGTGTTAAACATGAACTAAATAAATGCTGAATTAAGAGGCAAAATGATAAGAGAGGACAGGTGAACAGGATTATGGAGGAAACGGTATGTGCGGGATTGCACCATCATTATTAGAAGCAGATTACCGGCAGTTGGGAAGGGAATTATTAAGGATAGAAAGAGCGGGTGCGGAGTATGTTCATCTTGATATTATGGATGGGAATTTTGTCCCGAATCTTTCCTTTGGAATAAAAATGATTCGGGGCCTTCGGGACAGCACAAACCTTATTTTTGATGTTCATATGATGGTTTGTGAGCCAATACGGTTTATCCCGCAGCTTAAGGAGGCTGGTGCAGATCACGTCACGGTTCATATTGAAGCCTGTGAGCAGGTCAGGGAAACGTTAGAGGAAATCCGGTACTGCGGGATGAAGGCGGGAATTGCCCTAAATCCTGAAAGTGATGAAGGGATGCTGACCAAAGAAGTTTTGCAGGCAGCAGATATTGTTCATGTGATGACCGTATATCCCGGACGGGAAGGGGAAATGTTTATTCCGGCTTCACTGAAGAAAATCCGAAATATCCGCAAGATGCTTGAGGACTACAGGATGGAAAAGCCGATAGAAACCGACGGAAATATTGGCTTTGATAATGTAGAAGAGGTTGTTGATGCCGGTGCAGATATTATTGTTTCGGGAAAAGCATTATTTCATGGAAATTTGGAGAAGAATATTCAAAGGATGAGGGAAATGGTGCAGCATGGCAGAAAAAGGTAAGGTAAGATGGATGAAA
>VSOC01000012.1:54864-62551 GCA_009774615.1 Lachnospiraceae bacterium | reverse complement strand
GCAGATGATAATTATGTTATAGAAAGAGTCTGGATAGAAGGAGGTAAGGGATGGATTATCTCATTGGAATTGATTTGGGAACAAGTGCGACAAAGACGATTTTAGCCGATGAAAACGGACAGATTTTATCTTCTTCTTCCTGTGCTTATCCGCTAAAGGAAGTCAATAACGGATGGGCAGAGCAGAATCCTGAGGACTGGAAGCGGGCGGTTTTATTTACCGTGAAGGACGTGATAAAAAAAGCCCGGATTGACGGACATAAGGTTCGGGGAATTGGTTTATCAGGGCAGATGCACGGGCTGGTGATGCTGGATGAGCAGGGAGAAGTTATCCGGGATTCGATTATCTGGTGCGATCAGCGGGCAGGAGAAGAAACCGAAAAGATGCAGAATCTCCTTTCGATGAAAGACTGGCTGAGCATTACCGGAAATCCGCCGATTGCCGGATGGACAGCGGCGAAAATTCTGTGGGTAAAAAAGCATGAACCCGAGCTTTATCAGCGCTGCAGGCATATTCTTCTGCCCAAGGATTATATCCGTTGGATAATAACCGGAAAATACGCCGCGGATGTATCGGACGCTTCAGGAATGCAGCTTATGGATGTAAAAAACAGGTGCTGGTCAGAAAAGGTTCTGCACTGCCTGGAGATTGACCGCAGTCTGTTAGGGGAACTTTATGAATCCTGGGAACCTGTGGGCTGTGTACTCCCCCAAATTGCCCGGGAATGGGGGATTTCTGAGCAATGCGTGGTGGCCGCCGGGGCAAGCGATAATGCAGCTGCAGCCCTTGGAACTGGGATTGTCGAGGAGGGACAGGCATTTACAACGATAGGAACGTCAGCCATTGTTTACAGTCATCTGGATCACTATAAGGAAGTGCCGGAAGGCGGGCTGCATCTTTGCTGCTGTGCGGTTCCGGGATGCTGGCACACCATGGGCGGACCTCAGTCTGCCGGACTGTCGGTTGAGTGGTTTAAGGAAAAATTCTGTCAGAATTTAATGATGCAAGCCAGGGAAAAGGACATGGATTTTTTTGAACTGCTTAATACGAAAATAAAGGATGTTCCGCCGGGGAGCAGCCGGCTGATTTATCTGCCCTTTCTGATGGGCGAACGAACGCCGCATATGCGTGCATGGTATCGGGGAAGCTTTGTTGGACTCAATATTATCCATGATCAGGCGCATATGCTCCGGGCGATTATGGAAGGGGTGGGCTACTGCCTTGCGGATTGCAATGATTTATTAAAAGAAACCGGTGTTGAAGTTACCACCATGCGTCTGTGCGGCGGGGGAAGCAAAAGCCCTGTCTGGCGTGAAATTTTAGCCAGCCTGTACGGATGCCCGGTAAGGACATTAAAGCAGGAAGAGGGACCTGCGTTTGGCGCGGTTATTTTAGCCGGAGTAAGTGTAGGTGTTTTTCCGGGGGTAAAGGAAGCCTGCAGGCAGTTTATTCAGGAAGATCAATTAACGGAAACCGATATTCAGCAAGAGAAAATTTATCAGCACTATCATCAGATTTACCAAAAGATTTACGAAGCATTAAAGGACAGTTTGTACGAATTAGCCTTTTGTGAATAAAACAGCAGAGGAAGAATAACGTTTTGAACAGCAGTGTTTGAGTCTGAAAAATTTAGACCTGAAAAGTTTGAATCCGAAAAGTTTGGATCCGAAAAGTTTGAATCTGGAAAGTCTGAACCTGAAAATTATATTTGTATGGTTCTGAATTTATGCTGCGGCCGGGCATTTTCAGTTCATAGATAAAAAGAAACTTAAAGATAAAGCATGAAGAGATACTGGGTAAGGAAAATAAAAAGAAATCCAGAAAAAAGCAGAAAAATAAAGAAAAAGGAGAACAGGATATGAATATTTTGAAAAAAGCAGGGACGATAGCAATGATTACGGCATTAAGTTTTAGCGTACTGGCTGGCTGCGGACAGGCAGCAAATACCGAGCAAACACCGGCACAAACAGGCACAGCGAATACTTCAGCGTCTACGGCAGACGGTGCAGAAAACGCGCAGAGCGAAAGCGCAGGAAAAGAGCAGGCAGAAGGCGGCTCTGCGGCAGTAAGCGGGAATGTTTATGGGATTACGTACTGGTGTGAATCGGACTTTTTTAAGACGGTTGCAGATTCTATTACCAAAGAAGCTGCGGCAGCGGGAAGCAAAACAGTAGTTGTCGATGCACAGCAGGACGCCACCAAGCAGATTCAGATTATTGAGGACTTTATTGCTCAGGGAGTAAAGGCAGTGTTTTTAAACCCAGTAGATAAGGATGCGATAGAACCGGCGCTTCAAAAACTTGACGCCGCAGGGATTCCCGTGATTAATTTTGATTCTTCCGTGTCCAATCTGGATTTAGTGGATGCTTATGTGGCAACGGATAATTATCTGGCGGGACAGCTTTGTGCACAGGCAATGATGTCGGATCTGCCAGACGGCGGAAAAATAGCCATATTAAATTACCCGGCGAATAACGCCTGCAATGATCGGGAAAAAGGTTTTATGGACACGATTTCGGATAAATTTGAGGTTGCGGCAACCTTTGACGCAGAAGGAACCGTAGAAAAGGGACAGAATATTACCAGTGATATTATCCAGGCTCATCCGGATATTGCGGCTGTATTTTCCATTAATGATCAGGCTGGCATGGGTGCGTTTGCCGCGATGACAACGGCAGGAAAGGAAGCTTATATTTATGGCGTGGATGGAGCACCGGAGGCGAAACAGGCGATTTCCAAGAAAGGGATTTACCGAATGACTGCAGCCCAGTCCCCGATTTCCATTGGAAAAGAATGCTATCAGGCGGCAGTTGCGATATTGGAGGGAAAGGAACTGGAAAGTTTTCAGATTGATGTTCCGGCGTTCTCTATTGATTTCTCCAATATTGAAGAATACCTGAACGCTGACTGGCAGTAAACGTGAGGGGGCTGAACACAGATTTGTGAATCAGCCCTCTTTTTATGCGCAAAATCAGAGGAAAGAACCATAAAATGCTGCAGAACACGCAAAAAATAGAGAGAATCAGGAAAGGTGGGAGGGCAGGGATGGCACACTTACTGGAAATGAAAAATATCTGCAAATCATTTTCCGGCGTGCAGGTATTAAAGGACAATCATCTGGAGCTGGAAGCCGGAGAAGTCCATGCGCTTTTGGGTGAAAATGGTGCAGGAAAATCGACGCTGATTAAAATTCTCGGCGGTGTGTATACCAGAGATAAGGGGCAGGTTTTTGTCGAGGGAAAGGAAGCGGATATCACGGATGTAGAAAGTGCAAAGCAGCATGGGATTCGTATTATTCATCAGGAATTAATGCTGATTCCCTACATGACGGTTGCCGAAAATATTTTTCTTGGTCAGGAACCACGCACAAGGGCAGGAATGATTGATCGGGATAAAATGAACCGGCAGGCGGCAGAATTTATTCAGGCAATGGGCTTGAAGATAAGCCCAAGGCAGGTACTTGGTGAGTTAAATATCGCCCAGCAGCAGATGGTGGAAATTATCCGGGCTATTTCGTTTGGGGCAAAAATCATCGTTATGGACGAGCCGACCTCTTCCTTAACGGACAGCGAAGTGGATGCTCTGTTTGCTTCGATTGAACAATTAAAGAAAAAGGGAGTCGGTATTATTTATATCAGTCACCGCATGGCGGAATTGGATATTATCGCGGATCGGATTACGATTATGCGGGATGGAGAATATATAGCTACGGTGGATGCCAAAAAGACTACGCATGAGGAATGGGTTGCTGCCATGGTGGGAAGAGAATTGGGGAATCTCTACGATAAGCACAATCATTCCACGCAGGAAATTATCCTGAAGGTCGAGCATCTTGCATCAGGAAAAGAAGTACGAGATGTAAGTTTTGAACTGAAAAAAGGAGAAATCCTTGGCTTTTCCGGTCTGGTTGGTTCGGGGCGGAGCGAGGCGATGAGCTGTATTTTTGGCCTGCGAAAAAAGGACAGGGGAGAGATTTATGTTGAGGGTAAAGCGGTGGACATCCATTGTGTTAAAGATGCGATGGAGGCCGGAATTGGTTTTGTGCCGGAAGACAGGAAGCAGTCTGGAATCTTCCCGATTCAGGGAATCCGTTTTAATACGACGATAGAGGTGCTGGATCGTTTCTTAAAGGGCGGCAGATATCAGAAAAAGAAGGAACTAGAACTTGCCCGCGAATATGTCGATGGCGTAATGCAGACGAAATACGCCGGAATGGAACAGGAAATTCAGAATTTAAGCGGAGGAAATCAGCAGAAAATAATCATCAGCCGGTGGTTATTGGTTACGAAAAAGATTTTAATTTTGGACGAGCCGACCCGCGGAATTGATGTAAAAACAAAATCAGATATTTATCATTTAATGGATGCTTTAACGGAAAAAGGCTTTTCTATTTTGTTTATTTCTTCGGAAATGCCGGAATTAATCAATATGTGCGACAGGATTGTCGTGATGAATCAGGGGCATACGGCAGGTGTGCTGAAACGCGATGAATTTGACCAGGAAACCATTCTGTCCTATGCAACAAAAGAACTGTAAGCGGCGTCTGTTTTACGCATAATTGTCTGTATGCAAAGGGCAGAACAGGATGTGAAATGTGCACAGAATAGAAGAAAATATGCATGGATTGGAGGATAAAATGGAAAAGAAAACATGGAAAGAATCAGGAATGATTCAGATGTTTAAATCGCATATGGGAATTTTAGCAGGGCTTTTGATTCTCTGTGCGGTGCTAAGTGTTATGACCACATCGTTTGCAACGGTGACAAATTTTTTTAATGTGGTTCGTCAGGTTACTATTAATTTATTTTTAGCCTGCGGTATGACTTATGTTATTCTTTTGTCGGGAATTGATCTTTCCGTAGGTTCGGTGATTGCTGTTTCGGGGTGTATCAGCGCGGGGTTGATTACCTGGAACGGGATGCCGGTGTATGTGGGGATTTTGGGCGGTGTTCTTGTCGGTATGCTTCTCGGCGCGGTGAATGCATGGATTATTTCTTCTACGAATATTCCGGCATTTATCGTTACCCTGGCTATGATGAATATTGGGCGGGGAATTGCCAGAATTTATACAAAGGCGCAGACGATTTCCGTCTTAAATGATCAGTATATGTTCTGGGGAATGGGAAGTATTTTCGGCATTCCGATTCAGTTGTTTTGTATTATTGCTGTCGTTGCGGTATCTTCTTTTATTTTAAATCGAACCCAGATGGGTCGTCATATCTATGCAGTTGGAGGGAATAAACAGGCTGCACAGTACTCGGGAATCCGGGTAAAAAAAGTTACCTTCTTTGTATTTATCTACTGTTCGCTGTTAGCTTCTCTGGCGGGAATTCTTACCGTAGGCCGTACCTTTACGGCTACCATGACTCTTGGAGAGAGTGCGGAGATGGATGCGATTTCTGCGGTTGTTCTGGGCGGAACCAGTATGAACGGCGGGCGCGGAACTATATCGGGAACGGTAATCGGGGCAATCGTTATCGGTGTTTTAAAGAACGGAATGAACCTTTTAGGCATTGATTCTTCCTGGCAGTTTATCGTGCAGGGCATTGTTATTTTAATTGCGGTTTATCTCGATTATCTCAAGCAGAAGGGGATAAAATTGGGGAGAAAGGCACAGGTAAACGCATGAGTTATCAGGAATACCGTGACCGTGTATTGGAAGAAATCAGAAGCAGCATATGGCGGATAAGTGATGAAAAAATAGAGGGTCTGGCAGAGATGATTTTAGCGGCAGAGCATATTTTTTGTGACGGAAAGGGCAGGAGCGGGTTAGTGACCAAGGGTTTTGCCATGCGTCTGGCGCAGATGGGATTTTCGGCTTATGACCCGCAGGGAGTTACCACTCCGGCTATCCAGAAAGGGGATCTTTTGATTGTCGCCAGCGGTTCCGGTGAAACACCAAATTTAGTAGAACATAGTAAAAAGGCAGCAGAAGTCGGTGCCAAAACCGTGCTGATTACCACAGAGCCGGATTCGGCGATAGGGGTTATTTGCAGCGAATGTTTTGTCTTTCAGGCACAGAGCAAGGGCGAAAAACCGACATCGTCAAAACAACTGTCCATTCAGCCAATGGGAACCTTATTTGAGCAGAGTCTGGAAATCTTTTTTGATATTCTTGTTTTGGTTTTAATGAAGAAAAAGTCAATTTCCAACGAAGAAATGTATGCATTGCATAATAATCTGGAATGAAAATATCTGTGCTGTGCTCGGATGAGGAGGACAGGATAGTAGAAGAGCGTATGGGGCAGTAATCTAGGAAAATATATGATGGACCAAAGGATGTACAGAATGGAGGAAAATATGGCAAAATTATGGATTGGATGTGTGGCCTGGGGGCTTCCGGGCGGCGGGTATTTTGCACCGGAGATTGCAAAAAAGGCAGGGCTGGACGGGATACAACTGGAACTTGGAAGTTATCAATGGGGCTATCCTTTAGCACAGAAAGAGGTGATGGAGGGTTATCTGGAAGCAGGAAAACGTCTGAATATCCAGTACCCGGCTATTGTTTTAAACGATGTGATGGAGCATGAATTTATTCACGGGAAATCAACAGAGCATGGGAAAATTGCCTATGATCAGATGGAACTTGCCGTGGAAACAGCGGCGGCGATGAAGGTTGAAAAAATCATGGTTCCTAATTTTTTAGAGAACCTGATTACCGAAGAAATCCATATTGAACATACGAAAGAGGCATTGGAATTTATCTGTAAAAAGGCAGAGAAAAAAGGAATTACTATCCTGACAGAAAATGCACTGCCCTGGCAGCGTCAGGTGGAACTGCTTGGGGAAATTGGGTGTGATAACCTGAAAATTCATTTTGATACCCAGAACTTTAAATTTAACTTTGCTATGGATCAATGCGATCAGCTTCGCGGACTGCTTCCCTATATGGATAATCAGCTGCATGTAAAGGACGGAATCGGCGAACCCGGAGGATGTCTTTTAGGTGAGGGAAATACCGATTTTTTTGCGCAGATGGAAATATTAAGGGAGAATCAGTTTTCGGGGTGGATTGTGATAGAAAACTACTATAATCTTCTCCCGCTGCGGAAGCAGGGCGCAGGGGGCAGGGCGATGCATTTGTTGGAGAGGGATATTGCTGCGATAAAATCCTGCTTTAGCTAAGATGGTTTTTTCGGGATTTGTGAATGTATATGAACAGCAGTGAAAGTTGAGGTTACACGGTTTTGTAACCACTATTTCGTAGAACACTATTTCATAGATATTTTTTCTTGAATCTTATACCCATAGGAAGAACGATGTTGCTGATATCATCCGGGACACCGATTTTTTTGCAGGCTTCCATGTTGACCGGAAGAGCAGCAACCGAACTTTGTGTGGCAAATGCGGTAACTGCCGGGTTAAAGATATGTTTGAGCATACGGCGGATGCCAAGCTTCCCTGCTGCAAAATAGCTGTAAAGCGGGAAGAAAATCAGGACGTAAACGGCACACATCGGGTAGTAAACCAGCATGGTTCTTCCGTAATCGCCGATTAACTGAGGCCCAAATTCTCCGACCAGGTTGGCAAAATACGCGCCCAGACCGATGGGGGCAAGTTTCATAATCATATCGACCATCAGCATAATAATATCATTCAGGTTATTTAAAAGCTTTCCTGCCCAGCTTTCCTCACCGCCGCATTTTGCCACAGCAAAACCGGACATAATGGCAAATACGATAATCGG
>VSOC01000012.1:0-54764 GCA_009774615.1 Lachnospiraceae bacterium | reverse complement strand
ATAAAGATGCCGCCTAGAAGCAGCAGCGGAAATTTATAACTGTCCCAGATTTTTTTGCATTCATAAGTAACTCCTTTCCTTTGACGAAGGTGTGTTATTTGTTTTTGGTTTTGTTTGTTTTGGTGCTGTTTGGTTTTTGTGCTGTTTGATTTTATGCTGCTTGGTTTTTATGTTGTTTTTTGCATGATTTATTTTATTGAGGTGGTGAACTTACTTTCTTGCATCAACGGCTTCTTTTAACTGCTTCATTGCCTGCTGTAAAATGTTTCTTGGACAGGCGGCATTTAAGCGCATAAATCCGGTGAGGCTTCTGCCGAAGGTATAGCCTTCATTTAATCCCAGCCCGGCTTCTTCAATCATAAATTTTCGTAAGCCTTCATTATCCATACCAAGTTCGCGGCAGTCCAGCCACATCAGGTAGGTTGCATCCGGGACGTTGACCTTAATCTGCGGAATATTTTTCTCGCAGAAGGAGCGTACATATTCAAAGTTGCCGTCTAAATAGACGAGAAGCTGCTCCAGCCATTCTTCACCCTCGTTAAATGCGGCTTCCATGGCTGCGGAACTGAAGGTGTTATTTCGCTGGATATCCATGTTCATCCAGAAGCGGTCAAAGATATCCTCGGTTTCTTTGTCCGGGAATACGGTTGTGGATGCCTGAAGCCCAGCCAGGTTAAAGGTCTTTGTTCCGGAAATGCAGCTGATGATTTTTCCGGCGATTTCCTTTGAAACGGTTGCGGTCGGGATGTGCTTTTTCCCGTGGAAGATCAGGTCGGAGTGAATTTCATCCGAAACCAGGAGGACGTTATTGGCAATACACATATCCGCCATCCGCTGAAGCTCTTCCTTCGTCCACACAATGCCAAGCGGGTTGTGCGGGCTGCACAGCAAAAAGATCTTTACTTCTTTTGCTTTCTGTTCAAAATCTTCGAAGTCAACACCCCAGTGACCATCTTTTTCGACAAGCTGATTTTCCACGACCTCCCGTCCCCAGGCTTCGGTAACGTCATAAAATTCCGAGTAGACCGGCGTTTGAATCATTACCTTTTCGCCGGGCTTACTGAACAGATTGACGATGGCGGACAGGGCAGGAACCACACCTAAAGACCAGCTGACCAGGTTCTTGTCAATTTTCTATCCATTGCGTCGCTCCTGCCAGCTGCAAATGGCGTCAAAGTAACTGTCCGGGCGGGAGGTGTAACCCCAGATGCCTTCTTCTGCCCTGCGCTTCATCGCGTCGATAATCGGCTGCGCTGTCCGAAAATCCATATCGGCAACCCAGAGGAGGATAACCTTGTCGGTTCCGAATTTTTTAACTCGTTCATCATACTTTGCTGCGCGGTTTCCATTGCGGTCAATGACCTGGTCGAAATTATACTTCATTGTCGATGCTCCTCTCGTGATATTTAATTTTTTCATCAATTTTTTCATTCATTATTTCATCAATTTTTTCATTCATTATTTCATCAATTATTTTACTTTTCTGGCTGCACACATAATCCGGCCGGTTTGCTGTGCGGGTACGTTTTTGGTGATGTTATCTTTGATTTTCTTTATGCCAATATAAAAAGCAAAAGACGTGCCAAAAAAAAAAATTGTGAAAAAAATAAAAAAGAGAGGATAAAGCAGAAAAAAATTAGTAAACTTTCTTTATTATAAGGGGAAAGTATGGTATAAATGAAGGGGAGGAGGAAGTGGGCTGGATGTGGGGAAATTTAGGTGAAGATAGTGAAGGATTGACCATTTGATATAAATTTAACCTTTTGGAACGGGAATGTTATAAGTTTAACCATTTGAATGACCAGGAATAGAAAGCAGCCCCTAATTGGTTATCTGCCGAATATTTGGAAAGGATAGAATGGATGTATAGGATAAAGACAGTAAAAGGCGATATAACAAAGATTACAGATGTGCAGGCAGTGGTGAATGCTGCAAACAACTCTCTTCTCGGTGGAGGAGGTGTTGATGGGGCGATACATCGTGCAGCGGGGCCGGAACTTTTAGCAGAGTGCAGGACACTTCATGGATGTAAAACCGGAGAGGCTAAGATTACAAAGGCATATAACCTGCCATGCGATTATGTGATACATACTGTAGGACCGATTTGGAATGGTGGAAGAAACAGGGAAGAAGAACTTCTTGCAAGCTGTTATTTTCATTCTATGAAGCTGGCTTTAGAGTATGGAATAAGAAAGATTGCATTTCCTTCTATATCAACCGGAGTATATCATTTTCCAGTTGAACTTGCAGCAAAGATAGCAGTAAAGACAGTAAGCAAATTCTTAAATGATAACCCTGACCGTTTTGAGCTTGTTGAGTGGGTGTTGTTTGATTCTGTAACAGAAGGAATTTATAAAACAGAAGTTGATAAGTTATTTATGAAAACGAATAAGACAATTAACTATTACAATATGAATGCAAAGGAATTTGTATCTGATACCTTATCTGTGGATTTTGAACTTACGCAGAAAACATTTATAAGTAAATTACCTAAGGGAGCATTAATTCTTGATTTTGGCTGTGGATCGGGACGTGATACAAAATACTTTATTTCACAGGGCTATCAGGTCGATGCAATAGATGGTTCAGTTGAACTGTGTAAGCTGGCAAGTGAATATACAGGAATTGATGTGAAAAATATATTATTTAATGAATTTTCGCAAAACGAAAAATATGATGCTATATGGGCGTGTTCTTCCATTTTACATTTGCCGTTAAATGAACTTTTGGATGTCATGCATAGAATGATGATGGCATTAAAAAATAATGGGATTATTTATACTTCTTTTAAGTACGGAACATTTGAAGGTGAGAGAAACGGACGTTATTTTACAGATATGACCGAAGAAACTTTTGCAGATTTTATTAAACTGATAGATAATGTTATGATAGAAGAACTGTGGATTACATCCGATGTAAGACCAGAACGAGGTGAAGAAAAATGGCTCAATATAATTTTACGAAAGAAATAGAAAGTAATTATGAAACAACAGTTGAGTCAACGGATGTAATGACAGGTGGCAGAGATCAAAGCCGGTTTTTATATTATCAGCTTAAAATGAGTATGCTCAAAGCCAAAGGAATAGATATTATAGTATCTTTCCTTATGGAATCCGGCATACGAATGATTTTGAATGATATTAGAAATGCTTTGGACAGAGGCGTTCCGGTGCGGATTTTGACGGGAAATTATTTGGGGATTACGCAGCCATCGGCACTTTATTTAATAAGAAGGGAATTGGGTAATCGTATCGATTTAAGATTTTACAATGATAAAAGAAGATCATTTCATCCTAAAGCATATATATTTCATTATGAGAATGCAAGTGAAATTTATATAGGTTCATCGAATCTGTCAAGAAGCGCATTAACATCGGGAATTGAATGGAATTATCGTTTTAACAGTATAGCGGATAATAAAAATTATCAGTTATTTTATTATACCTTTGAAGATTTGTTTTTCCACCATTCGATTATTATTGATGATGATGAACTGCGTCGATATTCAAAGAACTGGCATAAACCAGCTATCGCTAAAGATTTGGCTAAATATGATCATTTTGAGGAACGTATTGATACAAAAGTTGAATTATTATTTCAGCCAAGAGGAATACAAATAGAGGCATTATGTGCATTAGAAGACAGCAGAGCCGAGGGTGCAAGCAAAGGACTTGTTCAGGCGGCTACAGGGGTTGGAAAAACATATTTGGCAGCATTTGATTCCGCAAAATTTAACAGGGTTTTGTTTGTGGCACACAGGGAGGAAATCCTAAAACAGGCAGCGGCTTCATTTAGGAATGTACGGAAGTCGGAGGATTATGGTTTTTTTTACGGAAAGCGGAAGGATACAGATAAGTCGGTTATTTTTGCTTCCGTTGCAACGTTGGGAAGAACAGAGTATTTAAAAAAGAAGTACTTTTCGGAGGATTATTTTGATTATATTGTTATTGATGAGTTTCATCATGCGGTGAATGAACAATATAGAAAAATTGTAAACTATTTTAAACCAAAGTTTATGCTTGGACTTACAGCAACTCCTGAACGTATGGATGGCAAGAATATTTATGAGATTTGTGATTATAATGTGCCATATGAAATTTCTTTAAAGGAGGCAATAAATAAAGGTATCTTAGTTCCGTTTCATTATTATGGCGTATATGATGAAACAGATTATGACGGACTACATTTGGTAAAGGGGAGATATGACGAAAGAGAATTAACGGAGATTTATAGAAATAATGGCAGAAGATATGAATTAATCTACAAGCATTACAGGAAATATCGTTCTAAGAGAGCATTGGGTTTTTGCTGTTCCAGACAACATGCAGAAGAAATGGCTAAAGAATTTTGTAATCGAGGAATTGCATCTGTGGCTGTGTACAGCAATGCGGATGGGGAATTTTCAGAGGATAGAGAAAAAGCCATTGAAAAGTTGAAGAATCAGGAAATAAATGTGATATTTTCAGTAGATATGTTTAATGAAGGATTGGATATTGCTTCACTTGATTTGGTTATGTTTCTAAGGCCCACCGAGTCGCCTATCGTATTTTTGCAGCAGTTAGGACGGGGACTTCGTACATACAAGGGAAAGGAATATCTGAATGTTTTAGACTTTATTGGAAATTATGAAAAAGCAGGAAAATCATCATTTTTGCTTGGTGGAGAAAGTGCTGTTAGCGGAAAACGGGATGGAAGCTGCAGTGATGTCGAGTATCCTGATGATTGTATTGTTGATTTTGATGTGCGATTAATCGATTTATTTAAGGAATTAGATAAAAAATCTTTAACGGTAAAAGAACGAATCCATCACGAATATTTTCGTGTAAAAGAACTGTTAGACGGAAAAACTCCTACCAGAATGGAACTGTTTACCTATATGGAAGATGACGTTTATCAATATTGTATAAAAAATGCAAAGGAAAATCCATTTAGGCATTATTTGGATTATCTGTATGGTTTAAATGAATTATCGGAGGAGGAAAAAGAACTATACGCAGGGATTGGTAAAGAGTTTTTGACATTAATTGAAACGACGGATATGTCAAAGGTTTATAAAATGCCTGTTTTGTATTCCTTTTATAATCATGGAGATGTTTTGCTGGAGGTTACAGAAATGCAGGTTCTTGCGTGCTGGAAAGAGTTTTTCGATAAAAATAAAAATTGGCAGGATTTTTCGGATAATATTACTTATAAGGACTATAAAAGCATGACAGATAAGCAGCATCTGGCGAAGGCAAAAACAATGCCAATCAAGTTTTTAAAAGCATCTGGAAAAGGATTTTTTATTGACAAAGAGGGATATGCATTGGCACTAAGAGAAGATTTAAAGGATGTTATTAGAAATTCTGCGTTCTGTGATCATATGAAGGATATTTTAGAGTACAGGACAATGAATTATTATCGCAGGCGATATGAAAAAGTATAGACTGAAGTTTATGGACAGATTCAAAGTGGCATTTCAAGAGTCGCTTAGAATGGAGTGAAGAGGGCAGTTCCGGCGATTTTAAAGCAGAAATCAGATTTGCTAAGAAAAGAATAATTTAGAAAATCAGACTATTGGCATATTTTTTGCTAAAATTTAAAGTATAGCTATGCAAGGGACATTCATCCCCAATCTATCAAGCAGGAAAGCGAGGAAAAACCATGAAAAAAAGAGTTCTTATCGTAGGCGGAGTTGCAGGCGGGGCTTCGGCGGCGGCACGTATCCGCAGGCTGGATGAAACGGCAGAGATTATTATGTTTGAGCGAGGCGAGCACGTTTCCTTCTCTAATTGCTGCCTTCCCTACCATTTAAGCAAAACGGTGGAAAACAGCAATGCGCTTGTTCTGATGACGCCCCAGCGCTTTTTAAAGCAGTATGCTATCGAGGCAAGGGTGCAGTCTGAAGTGACGTCGATTCATCCGGCAAAGAAAACGGTAACGGTTAAAAACCTTCAGACCGGAGAAACCTATACGGAAAGCTATGACCAATTGGTGTTAGCACCCGGGGCCAATCCGGTTATGCCAAAGAGCATTGCCGGAATTGGGCAAAAGCATGTATTCTCGGTGCGGAATGTGATGGATATTCGGGCATTGAAGCTTTATATTGATGTGAACCAGATAAAGAAGGCAGCGGTTATCGGCGGCGGATTTATCGGTGTGGAAGTGGCGGAAAACCTGAAAATGGCGGGGCTTTCGGTGTCGCTTGTCGAGGGAACGGATCAGATTATGATGCCGTTTGACTACGATATGGTGCAGATCCTCCATAAAGAAATGATGGACAATGGAATCGCTTTATATCTGTCCAGTATGCTGACCGAAATTAACGAACACAGCATCCAAATCAAACGTCAGGACAAGGCGGAAACCGTGGATGCCGATGTGGTGGTTATGGCGATTGGTGTGATCCCGGAAACTTCGCTGGCACGGGAAGCCGGGCTTGCAATTGGGGAAACCGGCGGGATTTTGGTGAATAAGAACTATCAGACCTCCGACCCGGATATTTATGCCGTAGGGGATGCCGTGGAAAGCTTTAACCGTATGCTTCACCGTCCGGGGCGGCTGGCGCTTGCAGGCCCGGCACAGAAGCAAGCCCGCGGTGCAGCCGACCATATGTACGGGGGTGCAGCGGCAAATAAGGGCTTTATCGGTTCATCCTGTATCCGCATTTTCGGGCAGAATGCGGCGTGCACGGGCTTAAATGAAAAAACGGCAAAAAATGCCGGGATTTCCTGTCAGTTTGCCTATGTGATGTCGCCGGATAAGGTTGGATTAATGCCGGGAAGCCACTATATGAACTTTAAGCTGCTTTTTGAGGTTCCCACCGGTCGAATTCTCGGCGCACAGGCGATTGGCAGGGGCAATACCGATAAGCGGATTGACGTGATTGCGGCAATGATCAGCATGGGGGCTACGCTGGAGGATGTTAAAGATCTGGAACTGTGTTATTCTCCGGTATTTGGCACGGCAAGGGATGTGGTAAACCAGGCGGCGTTAGTTGGAACAAACCTGTTGGAAGGCCGTTACCGCCAGGTTCCGGTGAGCAAGGTTCGTGAACTGGTGGAGTCCGGGGCCTATATTGTCGATGTACGCGAGGAACCCGAGTATAACGCAGGCCATATCCAAGGTGCCCACGTTATTCCGCTCAGCCAGCTCCGGGAGAGAATGGAGGAGATTCCAAGAGATGTCCCGGTTTATATCCATTGCCGCACAGGACAGCGCAGCTATAATGCCGTCTGCTGCCTGCAGGGAAATGGTTATAAAAATGTATGGAATATTTCTGGTTCTTTCCTGGGAATCAGCTTGTATGAGTACTTTAATGATAAGGTTAATGGGCGTGAACCGATTGTGACGGAATATAATTTTAAGTAACCTTATCGGACGAAGTTGGTTCATTCAGAAGGGATTTGCAGGAACGCTGCCCCAGATTAATTACCTTATCCATACCCTCCGGCAAATCTTTTCTCATACGTTGAATGTCTACATTAAATCCTTCACCGGAAAGCTTTCGGCGGCCTGCGGCTGCGGGGTATCGGCGGCGATGGTCTGGCTCCTCGGCGGCAGTGATGAGCAGATTGGCCATGCAATTATCAACATGAGCGGAAACCTGACCGGAATGATCTGCGACGGCGGAAAAATCGGCTGCGCCTTAAGGCTTGCCACGGCGACGAATGCGGCGATGATGTGCGCTTACCTTGCCGTTTCGGATGTTGTCCTGCAGGGGACGGACGGAATCTGCGGATTTACCCCTGAAGATGCGATCCGCAATATGGGCAGGGTGAGCAGCCCAGGCATGACGCAGACGGACCAGACGATTTTGGAGATTATGATGGAAAAGGATGGTTAAGTCAAAGGTTAAAGTGTTAGAGTCAAAGGTTAAAACGTTAGAGTTAAAGATTAAAAAAGGATAAGAATAAAAGCAGAGTTAATGTCTGGTAAGAGTACTGTTAAAATAATTACATGCCGAATCAACGGAATCCGATTCCGTTGTTTTCCGCAGTAAGACATTGTCTGTCTTATTCCTCGTCATCCATCTCCCTCATCCTTTTCATGCAAATCCAGTAATTTTTCTCGCTTGCATAGCGTGCGTGGTTTATTCTTATTTCCAGATCGTCAATTTCTCTCTTCCAGTCCGCCCGGACGATGCCTTTTTGCAGGCAGCGCCGGGCTTCTTTTTGTTGTTCCTCTCTTCGTCTTTCTTCCCTTCGCTTTTCTGCCAGCAGTCGTTTAAGCAGCTGTCCGGCTCTTTTTTGGTATTCTTTACAGGAAAATTCTCCGGTGTCCGGATGGTACTGCAGGTCAAAAAGCCGGATATCTTTGCTGTCCGGTAAAAATACGTTATCCTCGGCGCTTTCTTCGATGTGCAGGTAGTACAGCGAGGCCCGCTCCTTTCCTTCGTTTTTCCGGATAATTCTTCCCAGCCGCTGTATTCTTTGCCGCTGTGCGGATGTGCTTGATAAAACAATACCAACCGCCGCATCCGGGACATCTACACCTTCATCCATAGCCTTGCAGGAAATGAGGATACGGAGATCTCCTGCGCGGAAGCGTTCCAGGGTGTTTTTATTGGCCAGTGTTCCCATCTGTGAGTGGATTTTGCCCACCCGCTGCGGATACTGGCGATGTAAAAGCCGATAGAGTTCGTCTGCCTGGGCAATGCGTTCGCCAAAAATCATGATTTTTTCTTCGGAGTCAAGGCGGTTAATCAGTGCACACACACAGGAAAGCCGCGAGGATGCCAGGCAGATCAGGCTTTTTCTCTGATAGGTAAGCGCCATATAAGAAGCAGCCATATCGGCGATTCTTAAATTTTTACTAGCAGAAAGCTCGCGAAGCAGGGCAAAGCGTTCCGTTTGGGTAATATGGCGCAGTTCCGGGCAAAGCTTTAAAAGATTGCTGTAGATACGGTTCATTTTATCCGTAAGGCTGTCATAGTCCATCCGTTCTGTCCCGGTAAAGGGCAGAGCGATGTGGAAGATATCGTAGGGACACACGGTCTGCAGTGCCAGGGCTTTTTCCATTCCGTAGCTGTAGATTTTTCTGCCAAGAACAGAACTAAGGTAGCGGCCCTCCTCCCCGGCAGGAAGCGTTGCGGAAAGGCCAAGGGAGAAAAAATGCCGGGAATAAGGCTTGCTCCGGGGCAAAAATTCAAAAATCAGCCGATTCTGTCCGCTTTGATAATGATGACATTCGTCGGCAATCAGAAGAATGGTTTCGCTTTCCTGAAGCTCGCTTAAAATCTGACGGGCAAGTTCGTAGCGGGCGGAATTGATGACATAAATCATATAGGAACAGTCTGTCCTATCCTTAAAACCGCCGCCGCGAAGACCGATTTTTTGTGGAGGGAGCGCAGCGCTAATCCGAAATTCACTGACAGCACGTTCCCACTGCCGCATTAAGGCTGATGTGGGTACGACGATTTTTACCTTTAATTTTTTCCCGGATTTCCTGAGTTTATCTTCCAGTCTGCGGGCAGCTTCCAGAGCCAGAAGGGTCTTTCCGGAACCGGTGACGGCCTGTACAATACCCCGGCAATGGTTATTAAACCACGCAGACAAACATTCTTCCTGCCATAGATAAAGGGGAGTATTCATGGTTTCCTTTCCGCAATGCTTATAAGTCGCAGGACGGCTGCACAAAGAGGCACATGGCAGTCCGTGCAGGCCGTTAATTGTTGGTTTTAGGAATTATAACATATTTCGGGGGTTCGTGAAAACAATTTCTGCCAAATGATTGAATTTTTGGAAGATTTACTATATACTTTCAGTAGTTTACACAGTAACAGGTTAAAGATGCAAAGGCAAAGAACGGAGGATTATATGAATTACGAAGAGCTGTATGAGGAATTAAAAGGGAAGGAAAAACTGGTAAAGGACGGGCTTTCTTCTCTGCAAAAGTACATGAAACTTATTTCACGGGAGAATGAAGGCGGGGATGTGAAGGGACTTTTGCGGGATTTGGACGGGATGGCGGATGCCGCGGATACGATGATTAAGACGTTGGAATCCATGCTTGAGCGTGTCAATGCATTTGATGCAAAGGAGTATTTTGAGCAGGGCGATTTTGTCCGTCAGATGCTTGATGCCTGCCAGGAAAAGGGGATTGATGTGCAGGGCGAATTTCCGGTATTTGAGATGTTTCCTTACCGGATAAAGATTGATGCGGAAAATCAGGATGTTTACATGGATCGGAAGAAGGTTTCGTGTATGCGTCCGAAGAGTTTTGTGGAAACCGTGTATAAGGGACAGGAAAAGTTAAATAAAGCCTCCTTTAATGCACTTACCTTTGCCAATGAACTTGAGGATGCTTATGATCTTGCGGTATTAAAGCTGAAAAAGCATCCGGGAGCCGATATTTACCTGAATAGTTTGTATAAATTTTTAGCGCCGATGAGCCGGTTCCGCAAAGATTACGATCAGCAGAGTTTTGCCTTTGATCTGGCAAGACTGTATGGTTCGGATCTGGAAGCAGCGAAGGACGGAAGAAAGTTTCAGTTTGGCCCCAGCAGAAATATTGGGCGAGCCATCCGTATTTTAGATAAAGAAGGAAATGAGCAGTATCTTGCAACCATTCGTTTCTTTGAAAGTGAAGAGGAATGAATAATTGAAAATAAAAGTGAAATCCGTACACTGTCTGGTTAATAATGTGCAAAACCATGTACCGGGCAGTAAGACTAAAGATGGAGGAAAACATGGGGACAGAAAATAATGAATTGCTGGACGGACAGCAATCCGATGATGAAGGTATTTTTGGAGAAACCCTTGCTGACGGGATGGGGTTTCTCACCCGCTTTTGGGAAGAAAAATACCTTAAAGAATACATCCGCGACGGCGGAAGCAAGATAAAATTTATTACCGGGCGGCCGGGAAGTGGAAAGACCTATTTCCTGCAGCAGATGACGAATCTTGCCCAGCAGGAAAATTATAAGACGGTATGGTTTTCGGCAAAGGATATCTGGATGCATGATTTTAAAGAAATTTATGTGGAAATTTTCCACCAGTGCGATATTTTAGAGTGTCTGGAGAAAATCAGCCATACATTGATCGCAGATATGGGATTTGATTCCCGCGATATTCCGGCAGGGATGCGCTTTATTGACTATCTTTCACAGAATGGTATGGGGGATGCGCTGACCAAACGGGAGATCCGTGCGCAGTTAAAGCAGATATTCTTGGATAATCCGCTGTTGGATAATAACTTTGCCCTTGCCTGCAGTATGCTGACCGGGGGTATCCTGGGTTATCCGGTGTTGGAAGCAAAAAACAGGGATATGCTTTTAGCCTGGCTGGAAGGGGATCGCATGATTAAGCTGTCGCAGCTTCGCGCCCTGGGCTTTTTCCCGAACCGCATTACGAAATTTAATGCCCGGCACATGCTTCGATCTCTGGCAGAAATTGTCCGTCTGGGCGGAGATTCCGGGATATTTGTAACGATTGACGATCTGGAGATGTTAATCAGCCGTTCCAGCCTGGAAGCCGTACATTATACCAAGATGAAACGCGAGGATACTTATGAAAGCATCCGCCAGCTGATTGATGATATTGACAGCATGAAAAATATTATGTTTGCCTATGCTTTTGACCGGGAACTGATGGATAATGAGAATGCAGGCTTAAAATCTTATCAGGCTCTGTGGATGCGGATACAGAACGAGATTGTGGGCGAACGTTTTAACCGGTTTGCCGATATGGTGGATTTGGATCGGCTGGCCGCGCAGGAGTATACGCCCGAAGTGATTATGGAGATTTCAAAAAGTCTTGCCGGCGCACAGAACCAGGTTTCCATGCAGGTATTAGATTACGGGAGAGCAAAAGAAATCGCAGAAATGGCACACACCGGAGCGGTGGGAATTTTGCGTTTAATTCAGATGGCAATGCAGGAGGTGAGGGAAGATGTATGATAAGGAAGCCAGGCACATTATCGAAGCTCTGCGGTCGGGGATACCGTCCCGTGCGGTAGGGCAGTATTTTTCCGAGGCACGTCCCAGGATGATGAAGGAGATTTCCGCCCGTCTGGATATGGTGTGCAATGAGGGCAAGTCAAACGGTATGGTTGTCTGCGGAAAGTACGGAGAGGGGAAAACCCATCTTTTAAATACCGTGTTTAATCTGGCACATTCCAACCATATGGTGGTTTCCCTGCTTTCGCTGAGCAAGGAAACACCGATGGATAAGCTGTATTTGATTTATCAGAAAATTATCCAGAACACCTATCTTCCCATGCGGCAGCAGCCCGGCTTTATGCATGAACTTGAAAAGCTGTCGGCAAACAGTCCGATTGCCAATGAGATGCAGCTTTATGCGGCAAAGCAGTTAGAAACCGATAAGCTGTATTATCTTTTCCGCTCTTACTTAAACACCGAAGATTCCGATGAAAAGTTCTTACTGCAGGCGGATCTGGAAGGCGATTTTGTTGCCAATGCGCCGCTGAAAAAGATTTACCGCCGGATATTTAACCAGCCGGTCAAGTATAATGTGAACTTTACCAAGACCAAACACTGCGGGGATTATTTTTCGTTTATGAGCCATTTATTTACGCAGATGGGTTATCATGGGTGGGTCATTTTAATCGATGAAACGGAACTGATGGGAAGGCTGGGAAAGAAGGCAAGGCTGAATGCTTACCGGAACATGGCGCGTTTCTTACTGCCGGAGCCGTCCTTAGAAGCTGTATTCAGCATCTTTGCGCTGAGTGCATCCTATGTGGAGGATGTAATTGAGGGCAAGCGGGAACATGAAAATCTGGAAGCCGTTTATCCGGAGGAACCAGAACCCATAAGGACGGTGCTGGATCTTTTAGTGAAATCGCCGCAGCTTGCACCGCTGACGAAGGAGGAAATTCAGCAGGTACTGTATAAAATCCAGGAATTTCACGGAAAAGCCTATGCCTGGACACCGAACCTGTCCCCGGCTACCCTTCTTGGTGCCACCCAGTCCGGCGGCTATCTGCTCCGCACAAAGATTAGGGCAGCGATTGAATTTTTAGATCAGCTGTATCAGTATGGGAAGGCGGGAAAAACTGTGATTAATGAACTGGGGGAAGAAACTTTTACCGAAGATGTGCCGCTTTTGGAGGATGTGTAAGGAGGATGGTTTGCGGGCAGAGAAGAAATTTTGTTATTGTTCGCCCGGGTCTGCGCATTTGTAGTGAATGTGCGGAAAGTAACGAAGTTTCCTGCCCGTAAACGGATAAATCCCTTGCATTTTATCGGGATTTATGTTAAGATAAATAAAAACAAACATATGTTCTAAAAATAAAAAGTGAGGTGAGAACGTGGACAGTACAACCAGGAATATGATAAATTCGCTGACCGAAGATATTTTGCAGCTGCTTCATGTCCGGACTCCGATCGAAAACATGGATGAACTTGTCTGTTCACTGGGGGGGAGGATTGAAGAAGATATAAGGTACTCGGATGGAGCGGTTCAGAAAGACGGAGATGCATTTATCATATGGGTATCACCGCTTCAGGATGAGAAAAGACGCAGGTTTACGATTGCTCATGAATTGGGACATTTATTTTTGCACATGGGTTATCTGACGAATCATGAACTGTGGGAGAAGCAGGAGAATAAGGTTTATCAAAGAATAGGAAATTCTGAAAAAGAATATCAGGCGAATGAATTTGCTGCTGCGTTTTTAATGCCTAAAAAGGAATATTTTAGAGTAATGAATGAAAATCTGGATGGAAATAAGGTAATGACAAGCAAGATAGCAGAGCATTTTCATGTGTCTGTAGAAGCGGCATCTAATCGGGGGAAATTTTTGGGATATTTAAAATGGTAGATAATCAATTTACGAAAACACTTCAAAAGTACAGCGAGCAGATTCAAAACCTAAATAGGGAAAAGGAAAAATCACAAAAACGACGCAGTGTTGAGATGTTTTTTTCTTTTGATATTGTAAATTCTTCTTCTTATAAAACCTTGAATTTTACTGGATGGTCGCAGGTAATTATCACATTATTTGCCCGGATTCAGGAAAGGGTTGCCAAGAAGATTCCCAGTGCGGAAATGTGGAAAATCTTGGGCGATGAAGTGATTTTTATTGTGCCGGTTCTTGAAAAACAGGATATTTTTATCTATATCAGCAATGTTTTTGAAATATTGAATCAAACAGTTTTTCAATTAAAGACAGGGACATTTTTTGAGGATCAGGAACTGCAGGGATTAGATCAGAATTTTTTGAAGATGCAAAATATTATTTCCCTGAAGGCGGCGTCTTGGATGGCGATAATAGGAGAAGAGATAAAGCCGGAAAAGTACGATAACCTGATGAAGCGTTTTAAATTGCAGGAAGGCTATGAAATTTTTGAGTTTTTGGGCAATGATATTGACACAGGTTTTAGGATTAAAGCCTATACTCAGGATAAAAGGCTGGTGATTAGTTATGAACTGGCATATATTTTGTCGAGAAATACGGATTCCCTGAAAAATATTTACATTGTTACCTATAAACGTTTAAAGGGGATTTGGCAGAATCATTTATATCCGATAATCTGGTATCATGATGAAAAGTTTGCGGAAGGGATATCTCTGGAAGACAGTTTTTATTATGATGAGCGGGAAAACAGCAAACTGGTTGATGAATATTTTAAAAACAGAAAAGATCCTATGCTGCAAAGCAAAATGTATGAAGATGTAGATTATGCATTGAATAAAATTTTAACGGATCGGAAGTTAGAGGATAAGTTTGAAAAGATTGATAAGGTGATTGAAGAATCGCAGAATGATATAAAGCATTTATTAGATCCGAAGTTTTTGCTGCGGCTACATTGTGTGGCAGTATGTTTTGATCAAAGCAAGAAAAAGATACTTATTATGAAAAGGTCAGAGCACAGAAAAAAGCTGGCAGGACTTTGGGAGTTTGGATGTGCAAAGGGAAGCCTGGAAAAATCATTGGTGGAGCAGATAGAAGAAGATTATTGGCTGGATTTTGGAATACGAATTAAGGTTATCTGCAATAAAAGCCGGAACGATGTACAGCCTGTTCCGCTGGCGATTTATGAAGTAGAGGGAGAGCAGGGAAAAGACAAAGGAATCATTACATTGGCAGAGATTATTGGAAATGTGGATATAGAAGGATTTCAAGGAGATAAACATTCTCAGATTCGCTGGATAGAAGAAGATGAAGCCAAGCAGTTTTCCGAGCCGACCGTAGATGACTTTCAAAATACGTTAAATATGGTGTTCTCTTGGCTGAAGGAAAATCATATAGACTGAAGAAAATGCGGGCAGCAGATAGAGCATGACGGCGAGAGAAAGCACTGACGGAAAAGGAAGCATGAACATAGGATGGTTCTGACGGAGAGAAGGACGAGTAAATGAACGGAAAAAAATATCAGGAATCAGACAAGGTATCTGCAGGCTTTATACTGGCGGGGATGGTGTTTTTTGGACTGACCAATAGCTTTCCTCTTTGTGTGCTTCTTTTTATGGGAATAGGAATGATAAGTGCAGTGATTTTTATAGGAGGGCCTGTACCTTACCAAAACATTAAAGAACAAAAAGCAGCAAATCTGCGGCTGGCGATGACCGCAGGGTGCTGTCTTTGCATTGCGGCGGTCAGTTATAATCTGGTGCTTAGTCTGCGGCGTATGATAGAGGGGGGTATGTTTTCCTATGCTTATTATATCACGCTGGAGGCCGGCCGGGAATTATTCCATGTGGGAATACTTATTTGTGTGATTTTATCGTTTCACCGGGGATGGTGTAAATTTACAGGAAGTTTTTTTGCCGGAGGTTATTTCTTTCTGCGGGGAGTTTCCACTCCCTGGTATATGCTTGTATGGGAACTCCCTGTGCCTTTGGAAAGAAAACTGTTATTTTTTCTGCGGGAAGGATGTTTGTTTCTTTATTGCGTCGGTATGCTGCTTTTTTTTCAGCGGAAATTTTACCGGACATCATCGGAGGAGGAAATCTTTGGTGCTGAAGCTGCGGGTACAGTGAGCCTGGAAGAGGCCGGAGATGAAGGCAGCATGAAACCGAAGGAGTTTGGGTATAAAAGAAGTGTGCAGCAGGAGGATTTCGGATATAAAGGAAATACATGGCTGACCGTTTCCAGTGTAATTTATACGGTGCTGGCAATAATAGGTGCAGGTTTTTCTTCGTTTATTTTTGCTGCGCATTATCTGGACACAGGAGCTGGAAATATAATGCTGTATGAGGGTCAGCTTTTTTCACTTTTTATTGCGGCCTGTTCACTGTTTGATAATCTTTTTTACCTGCATGTTGGCTTATATGGAAGCTGTTATGCAAATCGACCTGAAAAGGGAAGAACCTGTATGCTTCTGGGCTGGATTTTGCTTGCCGGAGCAGTTATTATGTTTGCGGGAGGCTGTATCGTGATCGTAAGAAGCGCGTGGCTGTTGGTGGAACGTATAGGAATATTGGTGATTTTACCGGCATTGTTTCGGTCTGTACTTGCCGGAATCTATCTCAAAGGAGGAAAAGAATTATGGAAGAAAAGAAGAAAATAACGGTGCTGTGCTATCAGAAATGCACTACCTGCCAGAAGGCGTTAAAATGGCTGGATGAGCATCATATTGCGTACACGGCACGGCCGATAAAGGAGGAAAACCCGTCAAAAGAGGAATTAAAAACATGGTTTCAGAAGAGCGGGCTTCCGTTAAAACGATTTTTCAATACCAGCGGAAATCTGTATAAGGAAATGCAGTTAAAGGATAAGCTGGGACAGATGTCCGAGGATGAACAGTTAGCCCTGTTAGCCACAGACGGGATGCTGGTCAAGCGGCCTTTGGTGGTGGCCGATGGTTTTGTGCTGACGGGATTTAAAGAAAAAGAGTGGGAAGAAAAGGATTGGTAATTACACATGTCAATCATTGGAAATTTTGGGTTATGTTCACAAAAAGATTATCATTGTCTTGTGGATTTTATAAAAAACAATCAGTTGGAAGAAGCCGAAAATTTGATGCAGAAGATTGCTGAGGGTTTTGAAGAGTTGTCTGAACTGTTAAACGATAGTCGGTGTTCAGGGGAAGTATATATTGCAGTATTTGACTATCTTAAGGAAAGAGAAGGTATAGATGTCAGAAAAAATGAAGATGTAAAAAAGGTAAGTGAACTTTGGCGTAAAGTTATTGGCGGTTACGAAATGATAGCCTTTGCAGAAGAAGAAAAAGAGCAGTTATTATCCCGGGAAAATACGATAAATTATCCGGATGTCATTCAATATGTCAATGACTTTTTTGCGTATGATTATGAGGATTTTGGGCAGGCTGCCTGTGAAGATCTTCTGGGAAATCTTAGAAAGACAGAAGAAGGAAATGTCCTTATTTGGTATGCATGTTAATGGAATGTTGCCTGCATATTTTAAGAGGGTATCAAATATCTGACAGAAAGGGGATGGGGCAGCACTGATTAAGTTATTTACGTATCGAAGAGGTAAAGTAAAAATAAGTTATAATGAAAAATTAACAGCAGAAGATGAATATGATGATGTGCGCTGTCAGCAAGTAAATGTAAAAACCTATCCGATATTTGACTCTTTTTCACTGGGAATAGAAATTGCTGTTCACACGGGAGGAAGATATTGTTACGGAAAGTTAGTCGCACAGGTGCAGCCTGAAAACGAAAAAAATGGGGTGTATGCAGCGGTCAATTATATAAAGAAAAATAGAGTGAAATATAAAGAGTCCCTTCTTTTGGATGATCGTTACGTTTATCAGGGACTGCCAGAAGAATATCTTGATGAAGTGGTGAAAAGAATACCTTTAGCAATCAGTAAAAAGGAGAATTATCCTCAAGCAAAAATACTATTTACTCATGCGGCTAATTGCGAAGTTGGTTCAAGTCCGTATTTTTTTGGAAGAATTGCGGAACTGCTAATTGCTATGATTCCTACGGTTTCTTGTGAAGATATTTGTGCTATGGATATTCAGACATTTACAGATAAGTATATGAAAGCTGCTGGTTTATGTTTGGCATATGATGAAGTTAGCGGAAGGTAAAGCAGATTTATGATATAAGTTTTTGAATCTCAAGAGTATGGAAGGAAGCCAGTTTCTGGCTTCCTGAAAAATAAACGGATATACGCTTTCTTAGATTATTTTAAAGTACTTATTTTATATTTATGCCGGAGAGGCTTCATTGTCCAATCATTAAATGCAACTAGTCCGTCGTTCTGTAACCTTCCAAGAACTATTCCCGGGTCACGTCGGATTTGTTTGGCAAATGATTTTATAGCTAGTAAATCGAAATTTTTTTGGATTAAAAAATTTTGATATTTTTCAGGAGGAATTAAACTATTTTCTGCAAATTTATCTGCTGCTAATTCTTGTTCTCCAATTTCTTTCTCGAATGAAATTCCATAATCGCCATTAATAATATGTCCAATCTCATGGAAAAGTGTAAACCAAAAGGAATCGGAATTTAATCTTCTGTCATTGACCATGAGCATAATTGTATCACCGATTTTTTTGGTAGCTCCATTTGTTTTTGAACCGGAAATATTAGGTAAAATAATAAATACTACTCCGGCATCAAGAAAGGCTTTGTGAAGCTGTGGATAGAATTCCTCATGATTTTCAGTTAAAGTTAATGCATATTGTACAGCAATTTCAAATTTCTTTTTATTAAATTTCGGGGTAACTGTTTTTAATGCCATATTTGCTGCAATTTGAACCATTACATTTGCCTTGACAATGCTTTCCTTGGTAAGATTTTTTGTGGAATTTCTAAAACTGACGGCCATATCTTTTTTTGTAAATACTGAAAGTGTTGCCACATTAAGAAATTCTCTAACCTGTTTGATTTGCTCATTTTTTTTGTGAGGCAAGTCGGGCAATCCATAATTATCTCTGAAGTATTTATAATCAAAATATTCAAATATAGTACGTTCTCTTGATAATTCTTCATCGGATTTAAACGTGGCAATTAAGGAATCATAAGTATTTTGCAAATTTAACCAATAGTTGACACTTGTACCTATCATCCGGGATAATTTCATAGCGATATCAATAGAAAGATTTTGTTCTCCTCGAATGAGTAAACTAAGATTCTTGGGCGTAGTATCAAGCCTTTTTGCAAAATCCTTCTGCGTTAATCCGCTTTGTTCAACAATCTCCTTAATGTAATATCCAGGATGAAAAGCAACGCGATCATTATATTCAATGTAGTTATTCATAGTGTTTGCTCACCTCCGTAATTTCTATAATTTTTATGCATTCTGCTATTTCGTCAATATTACATGGATTATAGGGTTGTTTATCGCTGTTTAACGGTTGTAAAATAATTCGCCAGGGTTCCTTTATCGATTTAACATCAATCGCAAAATATCCCTCTAAGTTCTTGCCTTTTTTATTTGTCAAACGATGAAACCTAAAAGTTGGTTGGACAATGATATCTTTGATGTTATCAGCACTGGCTAGTGCATTTATTCTGGCTAACAAACTTTTAGTTAGTGCTGCATTTCCTCCGAAAAGTTTATTTGCCATTTTTATACTTGTACATTGCAAGCGGACTTTATCCGATGTATATGTAAGTTCCAATGATGCCTCCTTATAGCGCGATTACCTGTGGGGTAATTTTATTATACTTTTAAAGATAAGATTTGTCAAACTCTATTTATCGCAAATGAATCACAAATAAAGTGCATTAACTCTGATTTTATGTTATGATAGATAATAAATAACCCTACATACATGAACTATATACACGAAAAGAAAAAACCTGATGAAACAGAGAAATTACGAGGAGAATATAGCGATGAAAGAACGCAAAGAAGTGCTTGATTACGGAATGACCCTTGCGGATGTGTACATAGATACTCCTTTTCATGATGATAACTGGGTTTTGCTCCGCTATAAAAAGAACAAGCGGGCTTTTGCCTGGACTTACGAACGAAATGGGAAAATATGGGTGAATGTAAAGGTTGATCCGCAGTGGAGGGATTTCTGGCGGAGTACTTATGCCTCCGTTTTGCCGGGCTATCATCAGAACAAGGAGCATTGGAATTCGATTATCCTGGACGGTACGATACCGGATCGGGATATAAAACGTATGATTGCGGAAAGTTATGATTTGATTGTGAAAAACCAGAAAACGCAAAAACCAAACAAAGCAGCAAAAAAAGAAAAAAATTAATTTTTTACCATAAATTTTCCTTTCTGGGACGTATAGAAGGTATAAGGAGGAAGCAAAGAGGGCATTGGCATGGAGGAATGGCGGTTTGATGAAAATGTAAGCCGAATTTGCAGGAACGATAAAGAGGGGCTTCGGGAAATTTATGAAGATTATTGTCCCTTGATTTATTCGGTTGTGGAGGAGATTCTTGTCAACCGGGAGGATGCAGAGGATGTCACATCGGATTTTTTTATTCGCTTGTGGGATATTGCCCCTGCATACCGGCCGGGGAAAGGGCACAGGGCATGGATGATTACCATTGCCCGCAATATGGCGGTGGACTATCTGCGCAGGAGAAAGAGGGAGATACCCGTGGAGGAGCATGGCGAGGATTTGCATCATTCCCAGCCGTCCTGTGAGGTAAGGATTTGCGATAGGCTGAGTTTAGAGCAGGCGATGAAAACCTTAAAGCGGGAAGAACGGCAGATTGTCAATTTAAAAATCATGGGTGAATTAACTTTTCGGGAAATTGCAGAAATCCTGAAAAAACCGCAGGGAACTGTGGCATGGTGTTACCAGAAAGCGATGCAGAAGTTAAGGGAGGGAAAGCTTAATGGATGAGAAACAATTTGAGCAGGATTACCGAAACTGGAAGCGTCAGGCCGCACCGGATCTGTGGGAGAGAATTGAAGGAAGGCTTAAGGATTATCCGGAGAGGGAGGAGTCTGCAACAACACACCCACTGCAAGAGCCAAAACTCCACCCGGACAAGATAAGAATAAACGCTAAAAAAAGGATGTATGCATTAGCCGCAGGCTGTGCCGCTGTAATTTGTCTGGTAGTAGTTATTCCTGGTTTATTCTCTAAGGATTCAGGATTAACCGGCTTAAAAGGCAGTACGTCTGACAGCAAAAGCCCTGACTATGTGTCCGGCAGTATAATCGCACAGGAAACCACGGCTGCGGAAGAATTCGGTGGAACATTTGACGAAACGTTCTTGGCCGGTGATTTTCAGGAAAGTATTTCTCCGGAAACGGTTCATGACAAAGCCGGTCAGACAGAAGCCGGCCAGCCTAAAGCCATTCCAGATAACCATTCTGACGGAGGGGTAATACAAACCAAAACCCGCTTAACCGTCCCGGAAGACGCCCTTACTTTGTCTTCAGATACGGCCTATTTTTCACAGGCCATTCTTCAGGACACGGAACTTTTATGTACGGGTACGGTGAAAGATGCATCGTTTGTGTATGATGACAGCGGCAGGGCTGTTGGGGTAAGCTATCAGCTTTCTTTAAGCCAGATTCATTACGCGCAGGATTATATTGCCCAAACCGACCAGATTACGGTGAACAGTCCGATTGTCCGGGCTGAAGGTGATGAAGCCTGGCTTCTGTACCAGATGGAGCCGGGGAAAACCTATCTGCTTCCTCTTAAAAAAACCGAAGGAAACTGGGAGTTGCTCTATCCTTTTGCCCCGCAGATTCAGCTTACGGGCAAGCAGGGCTATCTCTTTCATTCCGGCTACACCAGCCTGATTAATGAAACAACACAGGTAACGGCAGGTGTGCAGGAAGGGGAGAATGATTATTTTTATGATCGTATGCTTCTGCGGGAGGATGAGGGTTTTCTTTCGGACTTTTTGGAACTGATCCCTTAATGGATTTGCATGAATGTTTGATTTATGCTGTGAATTGTGCACCAAATAGTGGAAATCATGAGAACAGTTCATGATAAAACGGGAGGAAAGATTATGGAGAATATGGTAAAAATGGTAAGTATGAAAAAGATGAAGAAGACAGCCCTGTTCATGGCTTCGGCAGTTATGGGGGCAGCGATATTTAGTGGCTGCGGCGGTCCGGGCGGAGCAGCATCGGCAACAACCGCTGGTGCAGATGCAGGTGCAGCACAGGCAACTATGCCATATAATCAAGTACAGGAAACCGCAGCGGCAATGGATGAGGGTTTCGCACTTACGGAAGGTGCAGCAGCCGAAGCCGCAGATGACGGAGGTTATGAAGGCGGTTACGAGTATGAGCAGAAAAATGCAGTTTCAGGACTGTCCGGGCAGTATGACGCTTTGTATGGCCCGGAGGAATACCAGGCGGAGGAATACAGCTACATAGAAGAAAACGGCTATAAGAAAGTAGCCGACGAACCTCTCTCTACGTTCTCGGTGGATGTGGACACGGCTTCTTACGGGAATATCCGGCGGTTTATCCGCAACGGGCAGACGATTCCGGCAGATGCCGTGCGCATTGAAGAGATGATTAACTATTTTAACTATGATTATCCGGAACCGGCAGGGGATGCACCGTTTTCGGTGACTACCGAATATGCGCCCTGTCCGTGGAATGAAAAGAGCAGACTTTTGCTTATCGGTCTGCAGGCAAAGGAAATTGATTTTGACGATCGCCCGGCGTCCAACCTGGTATTTTTGCTGGATGTTTCCGGTTCCATGTACTCGGCGGATAAGCTTCCTCTGGTGCAGAAGGCATTTACGATGCTGACTGAAAATCTGGACGAAAGGGATCGGGTGTCCATCGTTACCTATGCCGGTTATGAGTCCGTGGTGCTGGACGGGGTTTCCGGTACGCAGAAGGCAAAGATTGCCGCGGCGCTTGATGATCTGGAAGCCGGAGGTTCTACCGCAGGGGCAGCCGGTATTGAGCGGGCCTATGAGCTTGCGCAGAAGAATTTTATCCAGGGCGGGAATAATCGGGTGATCCTGGCAACGGACGGGGATTTGAATGTGGGGATTACCAGTGAGGGCGCATTAACCCGGCTGATTCAGAAAAAGCGGGAAAGCGGGGTGCATTTATCGGTTCTCGGCGTGGGAACAGGCAATATCAAGGATAATAAGATGGAAGCTCTCGCAGATAACGGAAACGGAAACTATAATTATCTGGACAGTATTTACGAGGCTAAAAAGGTGCTGGTGGACGAGATGGGCGGAACTCTGATTACGGTGGCAAAGGATGTGAAAATCCAGGTGGAATTTAATCCGGCACAGGTTGCGGGCTACCGTCTGGTGGGTTATGAAAATCGTCTTTTAAATCAGGAGGATTTTGACGATGACCGGGTGGATGCCGGGGAAATCGGCTCGGGACACAGTGTAACCGCATTATATGAGATTATTCCGGCCGGGAAAGAAGCCGCACAGCCGCAGCTAAAGTACCAGACCTCCGGTACGGCGACAGGAAGCAGCGAACTTTTAACGGTAAAGCTGCGCTATAAGGCACCAAACGGCAATACAAGCAAGCTTTTGGAATACCCGATAGAGTCTGCCGCCTTCCAAGAGAAGCTTTCCGAAAACTTGACTTTTGCCAGTGCCGTGGCAGAGTTTGGTATGCTTTTGCGGGACAGCGAATTTAAGGGAAGCGCGGACTATGATCAGGTTATTGCTCTGGCAGAATCCTGTATCGGGCGGGATACGGACGATTACCGGAAGGAATTTCTGGAACTGGTAACGGAGGCGGCAGAACTATATCCCTAAAATGAAGAAGATTCTTTGAAAATATTGTAAATAAATTGGAAAAACTATACAAATTTAATAAAAATAGACGAAAAATTAAAAATTAATTTGACGAATTGCCCAAGAATCCGTATAATATAAAGAAGAAATACTGCTGTTCATGCGTGAATGGTAACAAAGAAACCGGTTGAGGATAGGTAAGTTCTTTTTACTGCTGTCTGTTACAGATAAGGAGGCTGACTTTGAAATTTTATTCGCGGAAAAATACGTTAGACTATCCTGTATCGGTTAGTCCTATGGGGGAGATTGCAGGGCACCCTGTAGGTCCGGGTATGTTTGATGTTAATGGGGCAATGGCTCTGCAGTGCGGGGTGAACTTTACGGTTCACACCCATTTTGGAACCAGCTGTGAACTTCTGCTTTTCCACAGGGGAGAAGAAGAACCTTATGCGGTGCTTCCCTTCCCTGACGCTTATAAAATCGGAGATGTCTATTCGATGATTGTATTTGGGCTGAATATCGAAGATTTTGAGTATGCATACCGTATTGACGGCCCCCACAGCCCGAAAAACGGAATGCTGTATAATAAAAAATCGATACTTTTAGACCCTTATGCCCGGGCGGTTGCCGGATACAGAAGCTGGGGAAAAAAGAAGGTAGGTTTTTATCACGGACGGGTGGTGCGGGATATATTTAACTGGGGAGAGATGCCGCAGTCCACCAGGGAATTAAGCGATTTGGTGATTTATGAACTTCATGTCAAGGGGTTTACTTATCATCCGTCATCCGGCGTAAAAAACAGGGGAACCTTTGCCGGACTGATGGAAAAAATCCCTTATTTAAAAGAACTGGGAATTAATGCTGTAGAATTAATGCCGGTTTTTGAATTCGATGAAACGATGAATGCAAGGGAGGTGGACGGAGAAGTTCTGCTGGATTACTGGGGTTACAATTCGGTGAGTTTTTTTGCGCCGAAGGGCAGTTATGCAGCTTCGGAGGAGTATAACCAGGAAGGAACTGAACTGAAACAGTTAATTAAGGCTCTTCACGATCACGGAATTGAAGTGATCCTTGATGTTGTGTTCAACCATACGGCGGAAGGGAATGAGCACGGTTCGACGTTTTGCTTTAAAGGTTTTGATAATAAGGTTTACTACATGCTTACGCCGGAGGGGAATTATTATAATTTCAGCGGCTGCGGGAACACCTTAAACTGCAATCATCCCATTGTCCGCCAGATGATTTTGGAGTGCCTTCGCTACTGGACGGTGAGTTACCGGGTGGACGGTTTCCGCTTTGACCTGGCGAGTATCCTGGGAAGGAATGAAGACGGTTCACCCATGAATAACCCGCCCCTGCTCGAAAGCCTGGCTTACGATCCTGTGCTCAGCAGGGTGAAGCTGATTGCCGAAGCCTGGGACGCCGGAGGAATGTACCAGGTAGGCAGCTTTCCGGCCAACCGGCGCTGGGCAGAATGGAACGGGAGATACCGGGACGCGGTTCGTTCGTTTTTAAAAGGCGATTATTGGGAGGCTCGGGGTGCGGCCTGGAGTATCGGCGGTTCCGGAGATTTATACGGGGGCTATTATTCGGATTATGACGGAAGCTATGCCGGGTATAATTCCTGTGTGAATTTTTTAACCTGCCACGACGGATTTACTATGTATGATTTGTATTCCTATAATGAAAAGCATAACCAAAATAATGGATGGGGAAATACGGACGGGGCGGATGATAACCGAAGCTGGAACTGCGGGGCAGAAGGAGAAACGAAAGATCCGGAAGTTTTAAACCTGCGCTGGCGCATGATTAGAAATGCCTGTGCAGTCTTAATGTGCAGCCGGGGAACCCCCATGTTTTTTGCCGGGGATGAATTTGGGAATACACAGTATGGAAATAATAACAGCTACTGCCAGGATAATGAGATTTCCTGGCTGAACTGGGAAAATCTGGAAACGCATCGGGATTTATTTGCATTTTTCCGGTTTATGATTGCCTATCGTTTCCGCCATCCGGTGATCCGCAGAGAACTTCCCGGTGCTGTCTGCGGGATGGATCCTATTCGTGTCTACGATGTTCGGGCCGAGAAGGTGGAACTGTTAAAGGAAACATGGACATTTTCGCTCTGCTTTGCCGGATATGACAGAGAACGAGGAGAAGATGATTTGGTGTGTATTTCCATAAATACTTACTGGGAAGACGTGACCATTATGCTGCCGCGGTTTCATAATCAGGTTGCCTGGTATCTCAGCGTAAACACCTACGGCGACAATGAAGGACGCTATACCTATCCCGAGGGCAGCGGTGTTCGGATTGACCATGAGTTTATTATGCGTCCGCGGTCGGTGGCAGTATTTACCGGAAGAAGCACAAAAACCAGTTCATCACAGATATAATGATAGAAAGAAGTTGCAGGGATATTGCAAAAAAACACCTTTTTGTGTTATGCTGTAGTCAATGTCCGTCCTGGCTGAGGGATAATGCGGGGACGGATGACAGACGGCAGGTAAGGAGGCAGCAGTATCCCTGTTTTTGTATGCCTGTCGGGCAGACGAATTATGGTTTATCCCGGGGAAGCCTATCGTGAAGACATGGGAACATTATCCGATGGGAGAATTACTGTTCACATAGGTCTGCGCACTTGCTGCGCTGACTGTATGTTAAACTGGGCCAGTGAGCAAAAATCCCATCGACGAAGGAGATTTTCATGGATTTTTGCCTGTTGCTGTGAACGTGTGAACAGTAACATGGGAGAGCCGCATACGGCAGGGCAAAGGAGAGATGAAGAGATGAAAATTTTGGTAATTAACAGCGGGAGTTCTTCGTTAAAGTTTCAGGTCATTGATTCGGACAGCGAACAGGTTATGGCAAGGGGCGTGTGCGAGAGGATTGGCATTGACGGAATTTTTAATTATAAAACGGATAAAGGGATTGTACTTAAAGAGGAAGTTTCCATGCCGGATCATAAGGCGGCGGTTAATGTGCTGTTAAAAACTCTGGTGGATAAGGAAAAGGGTGTGCTTTCGGATTATCGGGAAATCGATGTGATCGGTCATCGTTTGGTGCACGGAGGTGAAAAATTTACCGGTTCTGTGGTGGTGACGGATGAGGTTATCCAGGCCATGACGGAGTGCAACGACCTGGCACCCCTTCATAATCCGGCAAACCTTGTGGGTGTAGCAGCCTGCCGGGAACTGATGCCGGATACATTGATGGTGGGGGTTTTTGACACGGCGTTTAACCAGACGATGGAACCCAAGGCGTTTTTATACGGTCTGCCTTACCAGTATTATGAAAAATATAAAATCCGCCGTTATGGTTTTCATGGAATCAGCCATAAGTATGTATCTTACCGGGCAGCCCAGTTTCTTGGGCAGGATCCGAAACGGGTGAAGACCATCGTCTGCCATCTGGGGAACGGCGCAAGCATCAGCGCGGTAAAATACGGCCGGGTAATTGACAATTCCATGGGATTTACCCCTTTAGAGGGGCTGGTTATGGGTACCCGCTGCGGGGATGTTGATCCGGGGGCATTAGAGTACCTTGCCAAGAAGGAAAACCTGGATTTTCCGCAGATTATGATGATCTTAAACCAGGAGTCCGGAGTTTTGGGTATTTCTAAAAATTATTCCAGTGATTTTCGTGAATTAAAAGATGCTGAAATTAAATATAATGAAAAAGCAGCCCTGGCTCGGGAAATTTTTGCTTATAAGGTGGCAAAATACGTCGGCAGCTACGCGGCGGCGATGAACGGTGTGGATAATATCGTTTTTACTGCGGGGGTGGGGGAAAATGATTCCGATATCCGGGAGGAAATCTGCAGTTATCTGGAGTTTTTGGGGATTACGATCGATGAGGTGAAAAACCGGGATCGGAAGGAAGCCTTTAAGATTTCCGATGGTGCTTCCCGGGTGAATGTCTTAGTGGTGCAGACCAATGAGGAACTGGAAATCGCCAGGGAAACGGCAGAGGTCGCCCGCCAGAATAAGGCTTTGGAAAATAAGGGCTGACAGGGAGGTTTTAAGATGACCAAGGAGAAACTGGCGCTGGAGGTTATCCGGCGTCTGAAAAAACAGTATCCGCTGGCTGAATGTACGCTGGATTATAATGAAGCCTGGAAACTTTTGGTCAGCGTGCGCCTGGCTGCGCAGTGCACGGATGCCCGGGTCAATGTTATTGTGGAAAAACTCTATAAGAAATTTCCGGATGTGAATGCCCTGGCCGAAGCGTCGGTGAGTGAGATTGAAGCGATCGTGCGTCCCTGCGGTCTGGGAAGGACGAAGGCCAGGGATATCAGTGCCTGTATGAAGGTGATCCGGGATAAATATAAGGGAAAGGTTCCCGATCAGTTTAAGCAGCTTCTTGAACTGCCGGGAGTCGGGAGAAAAAGTGCAAATCTGATTATGGGCGATGTGTTTGGAAAGCCGGCTATTGTTACGGATACGCACTGTATACGGCTGACGAACCGGATTGGCCTGGTGGAAGATCTTAAGGAACCGAAAAAGGTGGAGATGGCCCTGTGGAAGATTATTCCGCCCAAGGAGGGAAGCGACTTCTGCCATCGCCTGGTTTTTCATGGGCGGGAGGTCTGCACTGCCAGGACAAAGCCTTTTTGCAGCGAGTGCTGCCTTTTGGATATCTGTGCACGAAACGGGGTTGAAACGGAGGGATGAAGATGAAAAGGACAGGTTTAATTGTTTTGGGGATCATGCTTGCCGCAGCAAATATCAGCGGCTGTGCGTCGGTTGCAAAAGAAGTGGTGAAGCAGGTGCTGCAAGACCAGGAAGGTGAAGACGAAGCTAAGGAAGAAGATAAAAAAAGCCGCGAGGATTCTGAAAAAGAAGAAAAGGACGTTAAATTGCCTGCACAGGACAGTGACAAAAGCGGTGCGGACGGGGCTTTGGGCAGTGAAGGAAGCAAACCGGAGAGCCAGACCCAGGATTTTGATTCGTTTATTAAAAATGAACTGGAACCCCGCCTGGGAACCGCAAAAAACAGTCAGTTTTCCTACGGATTTGAACGAAGGAATTATGCCGGAACCAATGATTTTTTTGCTGCACCGATAACCGCGCTTCTGGATTCCGGAATTGTCAGCACCTACCGCCGGGATTTGAATAAGGACGGACGGGATGAACTGCTGGTAATTTACATTGAAGGAAGTAAATTAAGCGGCGATGGTAAAAATCATTTCCTGATGGGGGTTTATGGAGATTCGGGCAATGGGATAACCGAGTGGGGAAGGCTGGGATTTGACGAGTGCTTTTCCGGGCACAATGGTGAAGAATATTTGTTTGGCTTAAAGGATGTAGGCAACCGACAGCTGATTTATACCGGGGGAAGCAGTCATGTATGGAGCTGGGCGGACGGAAGCAATCCTCAGATTCATCTGTACCAGTTTGAAAATAACCAGATAAAAGAAATTTACCAGGTTTCTACGGTCGGTTCGGATAATTCCTGGATGCCGCAGTGGAGGAGCGAACTTCAGGGTTTTGGCTTTGAACTTTTGGATAATTCCTGGGGGGAAACACAGCTGGCGGGTGAGTCCGGATTTGAAGTTCTGGCTTACGGGGAATGTTACACGAAAGACCAGGGAAACGGCCAAACCAATAGCCAGCAGCAGTACTGGATTGACAACGGGCTTGTCGTAGGAGGAATTTACGGGCCGGATACCCAGATGGTGATGCAGATGAACAGGACAATGCAGCCTTATGCAGGCGGAAGTTCTTCTGTTTCTTCGGGGGGCGAGGGAAATGTCTATTCCGGACAGGCGGCAGCATCCGGTCAGGCAGCATTTCCCGGACAGGCGGCTTCCGGTCAGGCAGCGGTTTTAGGTAACGGGGATTACATCCTTCCAAACAGCAGCACCATCTATCTGACCAGGGCAGATTTGGCCGGGTTAAGCCAGGAACAGCTTCGCCTTGCCAGAAATGAGATTTATGCACGTCATGGGAGGAAATTTAAGACAAAAGAGATTCAGGATTATTTTAACAGCAAGTCCTGGTATACGGGAACGATTGAGTCCAATGCGTTTAAAGACGAGTACTTAAACAGCTACGAAAAAGAAAACATTAAGCTGATTCAAAGCCTGGAAAAATAGCTGAAGAAAAGGATAATGATGGGACAGATTAGGGAGATGGAATAAAGGAATGCAGGAAATTGTAGCAGTAGCAAAGCGGGAAAATAATTCCAGGAGGAATTACCTGGTGCTGAACCGCCTCCAGGCAAAGCATGTTCCGGCCAGTCCCAAAAGGGCGCTGGACTACTTTGAGGAACTGGCAGGGCAGGTAAAAGAGAAATTTGGTGGGGAAAGGCTGCTGCTGGTTGGCTTTGCGGAAACCGCTACGGGGATCGGTGCGGCTCTGGCGGTGAAATTAAAGACTGCTTATATGCAGACAACCAGGGAAGAGATAGACGGGGTGGATTTTCTGAATTTTACTGAAGTCCACAGCCATGCTGCCCAGCAGAAGCTTGTCCGGGATGATTTGGAGGAAATAATTGGAAGAATCGATAGGATTGTGTTTGTGGAAGATGAACTGACTACAGGGAATACCATTGGAAATATCGTGTCGCTAATCCGGGAAAGCTTCCCTTTCCCGGTAAAATTTGCAGCAGCTTCGCTGATTAACGGTATGGATGATAAGGGGCTGGAAAAATTCTGTCGGGAAGACATTGCACTGTGCTTTCTGCAGAAGGCGGATTACTGCGATTTCCCGCGCCGTGCCGAAGCGGTGAAGGGCGACGGAGAATACTTTCCGGCACATCCTCTGGGGGAAGTGCAGCCAAGGAAAGCGCTGGACGTGGAGTCCTGGAAGGCATCGGATTACATTAATGCACGCAGGCTGACCAACGGTGCTTCTTATGCACGGGCGTGCGAATCGCTCTGGGAGCAGTTTTTGTCTGTGAATGGAAAAATTTGTAAAAAAAGGATTCTGGTTCTGGGAACGGAAGAGATAATGTATCCGGCCCTGTTTCTGGGGAAGTGCCTGGAGGAGGATAACGAAGTGATCTGCCACGGCACAACCCGCAGTCCGATTCTGGTCAGCAGCGAGCCGGATTATCTGCTTTACCGCCGCTATGAACTGGTCAGCCTTTATGCGCAGGAGAGAAAAACCTTTGTCTATAACCTTAAAGCCTACGATCAGGTTTTTGTTGTGACAGATACGCCTGCTTTAAATCGGGAAGGATGGGACGGTCTGGTCTGGGCACTCTGGCAGAGCGGGAATCGGAAAATTCAGTTGATAAGGTGGTGTTGTTAAGATGGAGTCCACGATGAGAACATCCTACGCTAAAGAAGATGTCTGCTTTCTGCTAAAGGATATCACCGGGCTGGTGGAGCCTCTGCCGTCAAAGGAGCGGGAGAAGCTTATTCAGAAGGGGATGCATTACTGTGAAATGCTTCCCATAGAGTACGAGCCGGGAAAAGCCTACATGGAAGCTTATGATAAGGCCCTGGAAAGCTATGCGGGGGCGGTCGCCCGGGCGGTGGGCGTGCTGGCCGATAAAATCATTGACCGGAAGGGAAGGGATGTCGTGCTGGTGTCCCTGGCGCGTGCCGGAACACCGATAGGGATTTTGTTAAAGCGCTGTCTGCAGAGAAAATATGGATATTCGGTGAGGCATTATTCCATTTCCATTATCCGCGGCAGGGGAATTGATCAAAATGCCATGGCCTATCTTCTGGCGCGTTATGAGCCCCGGCAGCTGCAGTTTGTGGATGGCTGGATAGGGAAGGGAGCAATTCTTGAGGAACTTAGCCTTGCCCTGCGTCCTTATTCCGGGGTATCGCAAGAACTTGGGGTAGTGGCCGATCCGGCCCATGCAACCGGGCTTTGCGGAACCCATGAGGATCTGCTTATTCCCAGTTCCTGTTTAAACTGCACAGTTTCCGGCCTGATCAGCAGAACCTTTCTGCGGGAGGATATTATCGGCGAGCATGATTTTCACGGTGCGGTGTATTATGAAAACCTGAAAGATAAAGATTTATCTTATGATTTTATTGATGCGATAGAGAAGGAATTTCGATTTGTGCGGGAAGAGGATTTTGCGCAGGAAAAATGTTTTGTGTCGGAAGAGGATTTTGTCCGGGACGGCGAGGAACAATACGGGAGCGGGGAAAATCCGGGGATGTGTGAGGTGAAAGCCCTTGCCGAAAAATTTGGCGTGGAAAATATTTACCTGATAAAGCCCGGAATCGGAGAAACAACCCGGGTGCTTCTGCGCCGGGTGCCCTGGAAGGTGTTTATTGACCCGCGTTATCTTCATGATCCTGCGGTTGCACATATTATTCGTCTGGCTAGGGATAAGAATGTTCCTGTGGAAGAACATCCTTTGCTTCACTATAAAATCTGCGGAATTATTGAAACAATGGCAGATACATAGACTTCGGTGAATGAATGCAGGCCGCAGCGTTATCGTCGGTAATGAATTTATAGCAACGACAGTTTGTACAGAAAAAGGAGAAGAATATTATGTCACAGAAGAGAGAAGATTATATCACCTGGGATGAGTATTTTATGGGGGTTGCGGAACTTTCCGGGAAGCGATCGAAAGATCCCAGTACACAGGTTGGTGCCTGCATTGTCAGTGAAGATAATAAGATTTTATCCATGGGCTATAACGGTTTTCCCAAAGGGTGTTCGGATGATGAATTTCCCTGGGGAAAGGAATGTGAGGAAAGCGATCCTTATAATGCAAAGTACTTTTACACGACCCACAGTGAACTGAATGCGATTTTAAACTACCGGGGCGGGAGTTTGGAGGGAAGTAAACTCTATGTCACCCTTTTTCCCTGCAATGAATGTGCCAAGGCAATTATCCAGGCCGGGATTAAGACGGTGATTTACGCCTGTGATAAATATGCCCAGACCCCGGCGGTTAAGGCATCAAAGCGGATGCTTAATGCCGCGGGGGTAAGGTATTATCACTATGAACCCAGCGGGAGAGTGATTAAGATTCAGGTATGATTAAGATGCAGGCCGGATTAAGATTTAGGTCTGTTTAAGATGCAGTTCCAGCGAGGTACAGCCATGAAAATTCTTCTCGTAGCAATTAATGCAAAATATATTCATTCCAACCTGGCCGTGTACAGTCTAAAAGCCTATGCCGAGCAATATGTTCTTTCGGCAGAGGCTTTGCCGTGTCCGGTGGAGATTGAACTGGGTGAATATACGATTAATCACTCCTGCCCGAAAATTTTAGGAGATATTTTTGAAAAAAAGCCGGATGTTGTGGGATTTTCCTGCTATATCTGGAATATGGAATATGTAAGGCAGCTGCTTAGGGATCTTCCTAAAGTTCTTCCCGGGGTGAACATCTGGCTGGGCGGGCCGGAGGTTTCTTTTTGTGCGGAAAAATTTATGGAAGAGTTTCCTTATCTGGAAGGGGTGATGCGGGGAGAAGGCGAGAGGGCATTTGCCGGGTTAGTGCGCTGCTGTGCACGGGGGCAAAAGAGGACGTCCGGGGGAAGTTTTGGATGGAAGGAGATTCCGGGCATTGTCTGGCGGGATCAGGAAAGCCGTATAGTAAGCAATCCGTTAGAGCCTGCGATGAATCTGTCGGAGATTCCGTTTCCCTATGCGCAGGAATGGATGAAGGATTTGGATTTTTCGCACCGGATGATCTACTATGAGAGCAGCCGGGGCTGCCCGTTTTCCTGCAGCTACTGTCTGTCCTCGGTGGATAAGCAGGTGCGGTTTCGGGATTTGGATCTGGTCTTTAAGGAACTGCAGTTTTTTCTGGATCGGAAGGTTTTGCAGGTAAAGTTTGTGGATCGCACCTTTAATGCGAAACGGAGCCATTCGGCAGCGATCTGGAACTATCTTCTGGCGCACGATAACGGGGTGACAAATTTTCACTTTGAAATCGGCGCAGACCTTTTACAGGAAGAAGATTTGGATATACTGAAAAAGATGAGGCCGGGGCTGATACAGCTGGAAATCGGCGTACAGACGGCAAACCCGCAGACGATTCAGGAAATCCGACGGACGATGGATATCGATGTGCTGGAAAGGGTGGTTGCCGGGATTAAAGCCGGAAAAAACATCCATCAGCACCTGGACTTAATTGCAGGGCTTCCCTATGAAGATCTGGAAAGCTTTAGGTCGTCTTTTGACCGGGTCTATAAGATGCATCCGGATCAGCTTCAGCTTGGCTTTTTGAAAGTTTTGCAGGGGTCATGGATGGAGGAATGTAAAGAAGATTATGGGCTTTCCTTTACGGCTCTGCCGCCCTATGAGGTGCTGGGCACAAAGTGGTTAAGCTACAGCGATATCCGTCAGTTAAAAGCTGTGGAGGAAATGGTGGAGATTTACTATAACAGCGGTCAGTTTGTGTGGACGATGAAGTGTCTTGAGGGCTTGTTTTCCCGCCCGGCGGAAATCTTTGAAGCATTAGCCGGATGGTATAAACAGGAAGGGTTATCGGAAGTAAACCACAGCCGTCAGACCCGGTATGCCGTTTTATTTGCCTTTATCGTTCAACATTTTCCGAAAGAAACGGAACGGTTTCGGGACAGCCTGACCGTAGATTTATATCTGCGGGAGAAGGTGAAAACAAGGCCGGATTTTGCCAGGGATCTGCGTCCTTACCGGGAAGAGATAAGAAAGATTTACCAGAAGGAAGAAAGAGAACGCCGTTATCTGCCGGACTATACCGGGTTTGATTCCCGGCAGATGGAGCGCATAACCCATCTGGAAGTGCTTGAAGACGGAAGAATGCTTCTTTTTGATTACAGAAACCGCGATCCGCTGTCGTACAATGCCCGGGTGGTTTTATACAGGGGAGAAAAAAAGCAATGATAAATTCGTATATTTCCATCGATCTGGAAACGACCGGGCTAAATCCGAAGAAGGAGAGGATTATTGAAATCGGTGCCCTGCGGGTGGTGGAGGGGGAGGTTTTGGAAACGTTTCATACGCTGGTGAATCCCTACCGTCCTCTGCCGCCCCGGATTCAGGAATTGACCGGGATAACGGATGCGATGCTGTATTCCTGCCCGGATACGGCGCAGGTTATTCCCAAACTCCTTGATTTTTGTCAGGAGCTTCCTCTTCTGGGGCACAAGATTTTATTTGACTATGCCTTTATTAAGCGGGCAGCCGTGAATATGGGGAGGGAATGGGAGCGGGACGGTGTGGATACACTTGTCCTGGCCCGCCGGTTTATGCCGCAGGAGGAGAAAAAAAGCCTGGCTGCGGCCTGCGCCTTTTACGGGGTGGAGGGGGAGGGCTGGCACCGGGCCTTAGCGGACGCCTGCCGTACCCACAGACTTTACCAGAAATTGAAAACATTGTACGGGGAAGCAAATCAGGATGCATTTATGGCAAAAAGGCTTGTGTATAAGAGCAAGAAGGAGCAGCCTGCGACAAAAAGGCAAAAAGAACGCTTGCAGGAATTGCTAAAATATCATAGAATAGAAGCACCTGTGCAAATGGATGATTTAACGAGGAATGAAGCCTCCAGGCTTACCGACCGGATATTGTCAGCTTACGGAAGACCCGGCACAGGGGGAAAACGTTTGTCTGTTGGCGGTAATAAATGGAATCCTGAGGCAGAACAGAATGCAGAGATGAAAAAAGAGGTGAAAGTCAATGATGAATCTGCGCGATAATAAGACCAGGAAAATTGTATCCACGATTATTGTGGTTTTGCTGATTGCGGCGATGGTGGCACCGATGCTTCCTGTGCTGCGTTAGCTTTGAGGAGTAGTATGAGGAAAAAATGGTTGCAGGCAGGGCCGTTTTTGATGGCAGCTGCTTTTAGTTTATTTGGAATTATGCCTGCTGCCGGGGCGGTTCGTCTTCCGGCGGGGCTTTTTGTCGAAGACCAGAGTTTATCCGGTTTTACCAGAGAGGAGGCAAAGCAGGCAGTTTCGGCGTGGGTTGCCCTGCAAAGCGGCCAGATTATTATCTTAAATATTCAGGGAAATCCTGCGGCGGCAACCGCAGGGGATCTCGGCGTCTACTGGAATAATGAAGCGGCCATCGATCAGGTGATTGACGACTATGAAAACAGCAGTCTTTTAAAGCGCTATCTGAGCGCGGCTGACTGGCAAAAAGAGCCGCTGACCCTTCCGGTGGAGATGGTGGTGCCGGACGGGGCCGTGCAGCTTTTTGTGGAGCAGAGCTGCCAGAACCAGGGTGTTGCCAGCCAGGATGCAACGATTACCCGGGAAAACGGTCAGTTCATCGTTACGCCGGAGGTTGCAGGGCTGGAAGTTGATATCGAGGCGACACAAAATGCCTTAAAGGATGCTCTTGCGGAGGGACTTGGACAGGAGATTATCGTTGATGCGGTGATCCGGGAGAGCCAGCCGATGATTACAGCGGCGCAGCTGGGGATGATTCAGGATGTTCTGGGGACATTTTCCACGGATTTTTCCAGCAGCGGAAGTGCGCGTTCGACGAACCTTTCCGTGGGCGCTGAAAAAATCAACGGCCATGTGCTGATGCCGGGGCAAACTCTGTCCGGCTATGCCTGTCTGCAGCCGTTTACGGTGGAAAACGGTTACCGCACGGCTGCTGCCTACGAAAACGGGCAGGTGGTGGACAGCATCGGCGGCGGGGTGTGCCAGATTGCAACGACACTTTATAATGCGGCGCTTTTAGCGGAACTGGAGATTACCCAGAGGCAGAACCATTCGATGACTGTGGGCTATGTCAAGCCCTCGCAGGATGCAGCCATTGCCGGAACATTTAAGGATATCAAGGTGACGAATCCCTACAGCACGCCGATTTATATTGAGGGCTATACAAAGGGGAGGACGCTGACCTTTACCATATACGGGCTGGAGATTCGGCCGCAAAACCGGCAGATTCGGTTTGAATCCGAAACCTTAAGTACGGTAAATCCGGGAAATCCAAAAGAAGTGCTGAATCCCGCCCTTCCGCCGGGCACAAGAAAACAGGTGCAGTCGGCACATCGCGGATTAAAATCGCGGTTATGGAAGATTGTAACGATAGACGGCGTGGAAACCGAACGGCAGCTTTTAAGTACGGATACGTACAATGCTTCACCGGCGATTGTCCAGGTAGGCCCGGCGGTGCATGTTCCTCTGCCTCAGGTGCCGCAGGTTACCGTACCGGTTCTGCCTGTTCCGGAAACGCTTCCGGCACTTCCCCAGGAAACTCCGGCTGCACAGCCTGGCGCGGCACAGGAGAGCACAGCAACGCCTTTTGCAGGAATTCCGGTTCCGACAGTTCCGGTAATTCCTCAGATTCCAGGAAGTGGGATGGAATAAGCAGGATGAAGACAGGAAAAAACACAGAAAAAGAAGAAAAGATAATCGAAAACAGGAAGGTAAGGCCGGGAGAACTTTTTGTGGTGGCAGGTTCCATCGGGCAAATCGGCATCCGGACGCTCTTAGCGGAAAAACCGGACTGGTTTAGCCCCTGGTTTTCTGCCTCGTATCTGGAACGTATTTTACAGGAAGAGGAACCGTATTTATTCGATGAGGAGAAGCCGTTAAAGGAACTTGTCGATCGCTTTGGGATAACCGGGTGGAGGGCTGTGGGGGAGGGAGGAATCCTTAAGGCCGTCTGGGATTTTTCGGGGGAGCAGGGGATTGGCCTGACTTTTGGGCTTCGCCGGATTCCGGTGAAGCAGCATGTGATTGAACTTTGCGAGCAGTGCGGTGCAAACCCCTATGCGATATGGTGCGGAAGATGCCTTTTGCTGGCGGTAAAAGAGGGCTGGCAGCTGGTCCAAAACCTTCGGGAGCAGGGGATGGAAGCCGAAGTGATTGGCGCAGCCGAAGCGGGCATAGCCCGAAGGATCTGCCACGGGGAAGACGGGACGGGCTACCTGGAACGGCCGAGAGAAGACGAACTTTACCGTCTGCTGGGAAGGGACGGGTTAAAGTTGGCAGATCAGTAAAGAAAGTGAATATATAAAAACATACGCAGGAAAATAAAGGAGGAACGACTATGCGGGAAAAGATTCTGGCGGTTATTGAGAAAAACAGCCGGATTGATCTTAAGGATCTGGCGATTCTTTTAGGAGAAAGTGAAGTTGCCGTGGCGAATGAAATTGCCCAGATGGAAAAAGAACATATTATCTGCGGCTACCACACCCTGATTAACTGGGATAATACAAGTGACGAAAAGGTGGTTGCCTTAATTGAAGTCAAGGTAACGCCGCAGAGAGGGATGGGTTTTGATAAGATTGCCGAGAGGATTTATCAGTACAGCGAGGTGAATGCCGTGTATCTGATGTCCGGCGCGTTTGACTTTACGGTATTTATCGAGGGAAAGACCATGCGTCAGGTGGCGCAGTTTGTTTCGGAACGGCTTTCTCCGATGGAATCCGTACTGAGCACGGCAACCCATTTTGTACTCAAAAAATACAAGGATCATGGAACAGTAATTGCTGCTCCGGTCCAGGATGAAAGGATGCTGATTACCCCATGAGAAATCCCTTATCTGATAAAGTAACCGCCATTGAGCCGTCGGGAATCCGGAAGTTTTTTGATATTGTCAGCGAGATGAAGGATGCCGTTTCTCTGGGTGTGGGCGAGCCGGATTTTGACACGCCCTGGCATATCCGGGAGGAGGGGATTTACTCTCTGGAAAAGGGACGCACCTTTTATACGTCCAATGCCGGGTTAAAGGAACTGCGTGAGGAAATCTGCAGATATCTGAGCCGGCGCATGAATTTAAGCTATGATCCCCTGCATGAGGTTATGATAACGGTGGGCGGAAGTGAAGCTATCGATGCAGCACTTCGGGCGATGATTAACCCCGGCGATGAGGTTTTGATTCCCCAGCCAAGCTTTGTGTCCTATGTGCCGTGCACGATTATGGCGGACGGAAAGCCGGTGATTATCGAATTGGAAGAAAAGGATCAGTTTAAACTGACCAGAGAAAAGCTTCTGGAAAAAATAACGCCGAAGACAAAGATTTTGGTTATGCCTTTCCCGAACAATCCAACCGGGGCGATTATGGAAAAGGAAGAACTGGCCGAGATTGCCGAGATTGTGGCAGAAAAAGATTTATTTGTAATTTCGGATGAGATTTATTCGGAACTCTGCTATCTTGGAGAGCCGGTATCGATTGCGTCTTTCCCGGGAATGCGGGAGAGAACCGTAGTGATTAATGGTTTTTCCAAAGCTTATGCGATGACCGGATGGCGTCTTGGCTATGCCTGCGCCCCCGCGAATATCCTTGCGCAGATGTTAAAAATCCATCAGTTTGCCATTATGTGCGCACCGACCACCAGCCAGTATGCGGCAGTTTCCGCCCTGAAAAACGGGGATAAGGATGTGGAAATCATGCGTGAATCCTACAACCAGCGCCGCCGTTATCTTCTCCATGCTTTTAAGGAAATGGGCCTGGACTGCTTTGAACCCTTTGGGGCCTTCTATGCCTTCCCAAGTATTAAGCGTTTTGGCATGAGTTCGGATGAATTTGCCAACCGTCTTCTGCGGGAGGAAAAGGTGGCGGTCGTTCCCGGTACGGCCTTTGGAAGCTGCGGCGAAGGCTACCTTCGTATTTCCTATGCCTATTCCTTAGAAAGCCTGAAAGAGGCATTAGAACGGCTGGAGCGCTTTGTAAAGAAGCTGGACGGCAGCAGTGAGGGTGTAAGATGAATATTGTCCTCTACGAACCGGAGATGCCGGCAAATACCGGAAATATCGGCCGAACCTGCGCAGCCACAAAGACCTGCCTGCATCTGATTGAACCTCTGGGCTTTAAGCTGAATGAAAAGGCGGTAAAGAAGGCCGGGCTGGATTACTGGGATAAGCTGGAATTAAAGGTTTACTGTAATTTTGAAGAATTTCTGGAGAAAAATCCAGGCGCAAAACTCTACCTGGCAACGACCAAGGCCAAAAAAGTCTATACCGAGGTTTCCTATGCGCCGGACGATTATCTGATGTTCGGCCCGGAAAGCCGGGGCATACCCGAAGAGATACTGATTCGCTATCCGGATTCCTGCATCCGGATTCCCATGTGGGGCGATATCCGTTCTCTGAACCTGTCCAATTCTGCCGCTGTCGTTCTCTATGAGGCTCTGCGCCAGAACAGCTTTCAGGGAATGACCATGGAAGGAAATCTGCATCATCTTCAGTGGTGAAACGAACACAGAATAAAGGAAACACAGAATAAAGGAAATAATGAATAAATAACCTGCCAGGTGCCTATAATAGAAGCAAAAAAGGTACAGGCAGGTTTTTTATGAGTGTTTTTGAGTATTTCAGTGTCCGGTTCAGACCGGAAATCTTTTATTATAATACACGGCCGGAATATAAACCGCGGGCGCTGGCGATAAAACTGGCAGAAATGATCCGGGAGGAGATGAAGGGCGGAAAAAAGGGCATAGTCTTTCTCTGCATCGGAACCGATCGATCGACAGGCGACAGCCTGGGACCGTTAGTCGGATACAAGCTTTTAGAGCGGGGACTAAAAGGAAAAGCCTTTCGCCAGGCGGCGGTGTTCGGTACCCTGGATCGACCCGTCCATGCAATGAATCTGGAGCAATACCATGCGTTTGTCCTGAAAAATTTTCCTGACCGCGTCGTGGTGGCTATCGACGCATCGGTGGGAAACCGCGAGCACGTCGGCTATGTAACTCTGGGAAAAGGTGCCTTAAAGCCCGGGCTTGGCGTAAGTAAGAATCTAAGCGAGGTTGGCGATATCTTTATCACAGGGATTGTGGGAGGGTGTACAAGCTTTGATCCGGTGATGCTCCAGAGCATCCGCCTTTCGGTGGTTATGCATCTGGCGGACTGCATCTGTGAAAGTATAGGGCTTGTCGAAAACTTATGGGATTTTCCACCAGTGATTTGACAATTTTTTCAATTTACCTGTGCTATGCTGTTTTCTAATCCTTACGTGCAACTGTATGCGCTCTGCGCTGTGGCTGTAATCTTAAGAAAGCAGGTGAATCTATGGGTGAGTTATATGAGCCGTATCCAAAACTGCCGAAAAATATCCGGCAGATTGGCGAGAGGGATGATATTGTCAGGGTCTATGCCGAGGATTATGTCAATACGTATTTAAAACGGCTGTTTCCGGCTGCAGGACAAGATCTGCGGGCAGGGCTTTTACTGGGGAATATCGAAGAGCACGGGGGTGTTCCCTATGTTTTTATTGATGGTGCCATGGAAATGGAAGGCGTTACCGAAGAGGGGGAAAAGGTTAATTTTTCCGAAGAAGCCTGGAAACGGGCCTACCAGACCATTGAAGAAATGTTTCCCAAACGAACCGTGCAGGGCTGGTTTCTCTGCGGCGCTCCCGGAAGTCAGCTAAGCCCCCTGAATTACTGGAAACAGCATGGTCAGTATTTTAACGGCAAACATAAACTGATGTATTTAAACAGCGGACTGGAAGGCGAAGAAGCCCTTTATATTACCTCCAGCGACGGTTTTTACCGCCTCCGCGGCTACTGCATCTATTACGAGCGCAATCAGATGATGCAGGATTACATGGTGATGAGGAAGGAAAACCGCAGAGTCGAGGACGGCGGAAGCGATCCTGTGATACGGAATTTCCGGCGGAAAATGGAGCAGAAAAAAGAGCACGCCGACGATCAGAGCCGCACGATTCAGTTTTTAAAGGGAATGTGCGGATGCCTGGCGGTTTTAACCCTGGCCGGGGGTGTGGCAGCCTTTAACAGTGCTGAAAAGATGAAAGATATGGAAGCGGTTATGGCCTCTGTTCTTCCGGAAGCAGAATCGCTGTGGGATTCCGGGAAATCCCGGCTGTTAAACCAGGCAGAAGGAAGTGCACAGAAAGGTCAGACCCGGGCATCGACAGAGAGAAACAAAGAAAAGCAGGAAAAAGAACCGTCTGGGAATGCTAAAACCTCTTCCGGATTAATTATCGAAGAAGCAGCAGGAGATGTTTTTCCCTTAGCCACTGCGCAGGAAGACGAGGAAACGCAGACAGGCGGTCTGGCACAGGCAGGTGAAGCGCAGGCAGGCACAGTACAGGCCGGTGAAGCGCAGACCGGTGCGACACAGGCGGGGGATTTTGCACAGACACCGCCGCAGGCAGAAGATACGCCCCAAAACCAGCCCGCATCGAAGCAGGGAACAGCCGCCCGGACAGAAGCTGCATCCCAGACACAGACGAAAGCCCCGGCGGAAGGTGCATCCCAGACACAGACCAAAACTACGGCGGAAGCTGCATCCCAGACACAGACCAAAACTACGGCGGAAGCTGCATCCCAGAATCCGACCAAAGCCCCGGCAGAAGATGCTTCTCAATCGCAGGAAAATCCGCAGACGGAGGGGACAAGCCCTTCCTCGGAAAATATAGATGATGGAACGGAGCAGAAAAAAGACGCGGACGGGCAGGCAGAGGCGGCAAATTCCACACAGGCTAAACCGGTTCGCCAGAAGGAACCAAAGCCGGGGCAGGGGGTTTATGTTGTTCAGCAGGGAGAAACCCTATATGGAATCTGCTTTAAGCTTTACCAGAACATTAACCGGGTGGATGAGATCTGCGAAATCAATGGAATTACCGATGTCAATATGCTGGAAGCAGGTTTTCGCTTAATTGTCCCGTAAATAACCCGCAGAATGAAAAACTTAGTGCACTTCAGTTAAAAATGTTGTATACTGAATCTAATGACAGAATCGTCAAAAATCTTTCATTAACAATTCCTGATCAGGATCTTACCTAAGGAGCAGCTTACGCATGGATGACATGAAACTTTTAAACCGGGAGATGAAGAAGCAGCAGCTTCGGCGGCAGATTGTTCCTAATCCCGCAGATGTACATATAAAGAATGTTCCCCCGCCGGAGGAAGAGCGAAAAGGAGGGGTATTTTCCTTTCTTTTCCGCCATAAAATCGTTTCTCTTTTCTTTGTCCTGCTCATCCTTGCAGCGGCAGGAAGCTTATTTTACTGGCAGCGCTATCACCAGTACACGGAGTATGCCGTTTCCTGGGAGGAAGAGCTTTTAGGCGGGGAGAATGATATTGCTGCAGAAAGCAGTTTCGCCGCCTACATCCAGTTTGGTTCCAATGTTGTTAAATATACAAAGGATGGTGCAACCTACATTGATTCCCGGGGAAAAAAGGTCTGGACCCAGCCTTATGAGATGAAATCGCCCATAGCGGCTGTAAACGGTGATTATATTGCTATTGCCGATCAGCAGGGGAACAGCATTGTTATCTGTGACCGCACCGGATGCCAGGGGACGGCGACAACCCTTCTTCCCATTATCAAGGCCAGTATTTCCGCGCAGGGTGTGGTTGTGGCTATCCTGGAGGACTCCAAGTCTAATTATCTGTACTGGTTCCGCAAGGATGGTGCGCCCCTCGATATCTCGGTTAAGGCCCGCCTGGCCGGGGACGGTTATCCATTGGATGTGAGTGTGTCGCCCTCCGGTGAACAGGTGCTCTGCTCTTACGTCTATATGAATAACGGTATGCTGGGCAGCAAGGTTATTTTTTATGATTTCTCTGAAATCGGAAAAAATGTGTCGGCCAAGCGAATTGTCGGCGGTTTTGAGGAGCCCTTTGCCGGGGCGCTGGTTCCGCGGGTGCGTTTTTTAACGGATACCTATTCCTTTGCCTGCTCGGATAAGGGGCTTACCTTTTTCAGCTCAAAAAACCTGGCCTCCCCCGAAATTCTCGCGCAGGTGGAAATTGAAGGGGAGATCAATACCCTTTTTTATTCGGAAAATTTTGTCGGCATTATTGCCCTGAACGGGGAGGGGGAGAACCCTTACCGTATGGAAGTTTTCCGTCAGGACGGAAGTTTGGCGCTGAAAAAGGAATTTGATTTTTCTTACCGTCATGCGTCCTTTGGCGGAGAACAGATTTTTTTGTGGAATGAAAACAGCTTTCAGGTCTATAACCTGGCAGGGACGAAGCGCTATGACGGTGCTTTTGAAGACAGCATAGAATATATTGCTGCCGGGAGATTTTCCAACAGCTATATTTTAACCAGTCCGCAGATTATGCGGGAAATTACATTACAGAGGTAGGAGGAAAAGAAACCATGGAAAAAAAATGCATTGGAATTGATGTAGGAGGAACAACCGTGAAAATCGGTATTTTTGGAATCGACGGAAGTTTACTTGAGAAATGGGAGGTTCCCACCAGAAAAGAGGAAAACGGAAAGTACATCCTTTCCGATGTTGCCGCCTCCATTCAGGAAAAACTGCGGGAACAAAACATTTCCATCGAAGATGTCGAGGGTGCAGGGATCGGCGTTCCCGGCCCGGTTATGCCGGACGGCTATGTCGAAGTCTGTGTCAACCTTGGCTGGAGGGATAAAAACCCTCAGGAAGAACTTCAAAAGCTGTTAGGTGTTCCCGTGTTCAGCGGAAATGATGCCAATGTAGCGGCACTGGGCGAAATGTGGCAGGGCGGCGGAAAAGGCTATAAGGATATTGTGATGGTAACTCTGGGAACCGGCGTGGGGGGCGGTGTTATCCTGAATGAAAAGATTATCTCCGGAAAACACGGCCTGGGCGGTGAGATCGGCCACATCCATGTGCGGGACGAGGAGAAGGAATACTGCAACTGCGGCGGGCAGGGCTGTTTAGAGCAGGTAGCCTCGGCGACCGGAATTGCCCGGGAAGCAAGAAGGGTGCTTGCAGCAAGAAAAGAAGAATCCAGTATGCGGGCCTTTGGCGATGAAATTACGGCAAAGGATGTGCTGGACTGTGCAAAAGCAGGGGACGAGCTGGCCGGTGCTGTGATGGAAACCGTGAGCCGCTATCTGGGACTGGTGCTGGCACAAGTGGCGCTGACCATCGATCCCGAGGCATTCGTTATCGGCGGCGGCGTATCGAAAGCAGGCCCGTTTTTGCTGGAAGGAATTCAGAAATACTACGATAAGTACACGGCAATATCGGTAAATAAAGCAATCATTACCTTGGCCAAACTGGGCAATGATGCCGGAATTTACGGCTCTGCCCGCCTGGTTTTGGGGTAGGTAAGACGGTGAAGAATTGATGCATATAAAAAGAGCAGGCCAAGCGGAGATTTAAGGATTTCCGCTTGTCTGCTCTTTTTGCCTGGTTGTGTTTTTATCGTTTTTTCTGCACTTTGTCCCGGTAAGCTTACTTCGGTGCCCAGGCACCGTTTTCATCGACATAGTGGCCGTCGGGAGTCATGGTGTCCTTAAGCATCTTTCCGTTGCTTCCCACATAGTACCGGACATCCACCCACTGATCCGTCATGATATAGCCGAGTTCATTGAAATAATACCAGTCGCCGTCAATTTCCTGCCATCCGGCGGCGGGGATTTCACCGGTAACAAACTGATACCAGCGTCCGCCTTCATCCTCGAACCACTGGCCAAGGACACCGAGATCGGGGGAGGCATGTTCTTTGATGTAGGCAAGACGGTTCTCATCGACCGTGAAAACCGGTGAACTTACCCAGTCGCTGTTTTTCGTCTTTCTGTACATGCCGTTAGCCCTTATCTGAAAGACATAATCTCCGGTTTTGGTAATCTTTGAGGAAAGATTAAACAGGGACAGTGTTGTCTTTGGAGGATTGGCAATGCTCATATTTTCCCCGTTATAGCGGATACGAACCGAATAATCGCCTGCTCCGTTTACCGGCTGCCAGCTGGCTACGCCGTTCTCATGCCAGGTTAAACCTGTTGGGTCATCAAGTTCCCCCTCGCCTAGATTTCTAAGGCGGACGGACAGGGTCATCGTTGTATTGCTGTTGGAGCGGGCGGCTTCGCCAAAGGAGGCACCTTCGCCCTGCAGGGTAAAATATTTGTTTTTAATGCTGGAAAAATAATATTCCTCCGTGGCGTTTAACTCAATAACCGCATAGGGATAAGGTGAACTTTCTCCTCCGCTGGGAAAGAGCGTTACCTTGCTGACATCATAACCTTCCGTGTTGGTGTCTACATTTAACTGGGTCCAGTCGTCTTCATTTAAAGAAAAACTTAAAGATACATTATCGATTTTTTCCCTGGCCAGAACATCGGACGGGGAGAACATGGTAAATAGTCCCGCCAGTAAGAGGGCAGGGACAGAAAAATAAGAATGTTTCAACATAGATTCCCTCTTTCAATATTTTTTTGGTGGTGTGGTTTTTGGGCACAGCAGTGTGTTCGTTCTGTACTAAATCCATTATAGCATAGGTAGAAAAAATAGGGAAAATATTTTCTTGCGGATTGTTTACATTTTCTTTAAAATCGGCAGCTTATCTGCCGGTGGATAAGTAAATATTACGGACTTACCCGGGGAAGGCTGAAGATAAACTCGCTGCCCACGCCTTCCGTGCTGATAACGTCGATATTTTCCCCGTGGGACTGGATGATCTCTCTGACAATGCAAAGCCCCAGTCCGGTTCCGCTTTTATCTTTTCCGCGGGATAAGTCTGATTTATAAAAGCGATCCCAGATTTTTTTGATGCTTTCCTTGGGAATACCGATCCCGGTATCCTTTACCGAAACAAAAATCTTTTCGTAGCGGGGGTAAGCCTGGATGTAAATCACGGAACTGTTGCTGCTGAACTTTATGGCATTGTCAATCAGGTTATATAAAACCTGCTGGATTTTCCCCAAATCCCCATGTACCATCTGGATACTGTCGCCGAAGGTTAAATCAAAGGACAGATCCTTTTTCATGCAGGTAACCTCAAAGGAAGCAGCCGTATCTTTAATCACCCGGTTAATATCGAAGTTTGTCCGGTTAAGCTTTCCCTTGCTGTCTAGGGAATTTAAGGTTAAAAGTCCCTGCGTCAGTTTATTTAAGCGTTCGGTTTCGGCAATAACCCGGGTAAGGTATTTTTCCTGCATTTCCTGAGGGATGGTTCCGTCGAGGATGGCTTCCAGATAACCTTTGATGGAGGTTAAGGGGGAGCGGAAATCATGGGAAACATTTGCAATAAAGTTTCTCTGGTATTCTTCCATCCGGTTTAGTTCATCGGACATATAATTCAAGGTATTGGAAAGATAGCCCATCTCGTCCTGGGAGTCTAACTGAATATGGTAATCTAAGTTTCCGGACGCATATTCATTTGCCCCGGCGGTGATTTTCTTTAAAGGAAAATAAACCGTCTGGGTAAAGACGATTAAAATAATCAGGGACAGGGCAAAGATAATGGCGCTGGTAATATATAAAATATTTAAAATCCCGTCCCGGGACGCCGAAAGCTGGCTTAAAGGCATGTGGATCAGCACATAGCCGTAAGTACGGTAATTTGCCGCAATGGGAGCGGATACGCTGAGGACGTCGTAGGGAAATGCCCCATAGAAGTTTCCCAGGCCGTAATTGCGGTTTCCGATGGCTGTCGGGTCAAAATCCACGGAAAGTCCCTTTCTTGCACCGCCGCTGCTGTCGGCTGTAACGGTTCCGTTGCGGTTGACTACCCAGATCTCCGATTGAAGCGCCGGAGAAAAGGAGGAAAGCTGCGCAGTCATCTGGGAGAGGGAAATATCCCTGCCGCTGTAGACCGCGCTGTATTCGGCCGCAAGCTGGTTGGCTTCATCATAGAGAAGATCGGCACGTTCTTTCAGGAGATGCTCGTAGGTCATCTTGGATGAGAAAGTACTGATAATTAAAAAACCCAGAAGGCCGAAGAGCAGATAGCCAAATATAAACTTATAGTAAAGAGAGCGTTTCATCGCTTAACCTCAAATTTATAGCCGATACCCCAGACCGTAGATAAGGCCCAGTTTTTGTGATCCTTGATTTTTTCCCGCAGACGCTTGATATGGACATCCACGGTTCGGGTGTCGCCGATGTATTCATAACCCCAGATATGGTCCAGGAGCTGCTCCCGGGTAAAGACCTGGTTGGGGGAAGAGGAGAGGAAGTATAAAAGTTCCAGTTCCTTCGGCGGCATTTCAATGGAATGTCCCATATAAATCACGGAATAGTTGGTCAGATTGACAATTAAATCCGGGTATTCCACATATTCTCCCTGCTGATCACTGGCAAGGGAGGGAACCTGTGCGGCGGCCTGATAGCGGCGCAGCACAGCTTTTACCCGGGCAACCAGTTCCTTGGAATCAAAGGGTTTAATCATGTAATCATCGGCACCCAGTTCCAGTCCCAGAACCTTATCAAAGATTTCTCCTTTGGCAGAGAGCATAATGATCGGTACCTGGGAGGTCGTCCGAAGCTTCTGGCAGACCTGGTAGCCGTCAATTCCAGGGAGCATTAAGTCAAGTAAAATCAGGTGCGGGTTAAAGACGGGGAAGACTTTAAGTGCCTCTTCGCCGTCCCCGACAATTTGTGTTTCGTAACATTCTTTCATGAGATAAAGGGAAATTAATTCTGCAATATTTGCATCATCGTCAACAATCAGAATTCGCTGTTTTTCTGCCAAGGGATATTCCTCCTTTTGTCGTTGGCTGAAGTTTTTTTAGTGGTTTCTGTTATTTAAATGTAACGATGGTAACACCGCTGTCGCCTTCACCGAATTCGCCCAGACGAAAATCCTTAATGTTTTTCTGGCGTTTTAAATATTTGTGAATTCCGGCTTTCAGCGCCCCTGTACCCCGCCCGTGGACAATACGGACAGAGGGCAGATGGGAAAGATAGGCATCATCTAAATATTTATCCAGAAGATAGCAGGCTTCGTCCACATTTTTCCCGATAAGGTTGATTTCCGGGGAAATGGAAGAGGATTTGGAAACCTGGATACGGCTTTTCCCGCTGCCGCTGCCCCGCTTAAGACCTTCCGTTCCCGCACCGGTAACTTCCTGCTCGTGGAGAAGTTCCAGATCCTTAATATTTACCAGGGAGCGCAGGATACCCATCTGAACATATAAATCGCCTTTGTCGTTGGGCAGGGTGCTGACCGTGCCGTTTAAGTTCATCGTCAGCACCTTTACACCATCGCCGATTTTTAACTTCTTCGGAGAAATCGGTTTTTGCGGCCCTTTTTGCTTAATGGCAAGCTTCTGGTCGGCATCCTTTAACTTACTGCGCAGCTTTTCCCGTTCGGCTTCAAGCTGGCGCTGGAGTCCTGCTTCGGAGGAAAGCTTATTGATCTGCTTGATGGTCTGGTCGGCGGTTTCCTTTGCCTCACGAAGAATCCTCTGGGCTTCCTCGGTGGCATTTCGGATCAGTTTATCCCTGCGCTCGTCCAGGCGCTCTTCCTTCTGGTGCAGCCGGGCTTTTAACTGGGAAATTTCATTTTTATAAGCCTGAATTTCCTCCTGTTCCTTTTCCACGGTCTGGCGGCTTTCCTCCAGGTGCGCCAGGAGATCTTCAAAAGCTTCGTCTTCTTCCTCCAGATGGGTCTTGGCTTCTTCAATAATAAAGTCGGGAAGCCCAAGCTTTTTAGAGATGGCAAAGGCGTTGCTCTTTCCCGGAATTCCAATCAGCAGGCGGTAGGTGGGCTGGAGGGTTTCCACATTAAACTCACAGCAGGCATTTTCTACACCGGGGGTGGACAGGGCAAAGACCTTTAATTCGCTGTAATGGGTGGTTGCCATCGTCCGGCACTTCATCCGATGCAGAAAGCTTAAAACCGCGATAGCCAGGGCAGCTCCTTCCGTCGGGTCTGTCCCGGCCCCTAATTCATCAAAAAGACAGAGGGATCGGCTGTCAGCCTGATCCAGAATGCGGACGATATTGGTCATATGGGCGGAGAAAGTGCTTAAACTTTGTTCGATGCTCTGTTCGTCACCGATATCGGCAAAAACTTCGGTAAAGACCGAAAGTTCCGAACCGTCAAATGCCGGGATATGCAGCCCCGCCTGTCCCATCAGGGTGAAAAGTCCGACCGTTTTTAGGGAAACTGTTTTTCCGCCGGTATTCGGTCCGGTGACGATAAGCAGGTCAAAGGCTTTTCCCAGGGTAATCGTAATCGGGACCACCTTTTGCGGGTCCAAAAGCGGATGACGTCCGTCTTTAATCAGGATAAAGCCCTGATCATTAAACTTGGGCTGACTGGCTTTCTGTCGGCGGGCCAGACCGGCTTTGGCAAAGATAAAGTCCAGGCGGGCTAAAAGTTCCTGATTAACGCGGATTTCTTCCAGATAAGGACTTATCTGGTTGCTTAGGGCAGCCAGCACGGCTTCAATTTCTTTTTGTTCGGCAATCTCAAGTTCCCGCATTTCATTATTCAGTTTAATAATCGCCATCGGCTCGATAAACAGGGTTGACCCGGTCGAGGACTGGTCGTGAACCATTCCGGGAACCTGGTTTTTGTATTCCGATTTAATGGGAAGACAGTAGCGCCCGTCACGCATGGTGATGACGGCATCCTGGAGGTAGGAGCGGTGGGAATTCAGCAGGGAATTCAGCTGTGTGTGCAGCCGATCCGCAGCATTCTTCATCGCTCGCCGTACCTTGTGGAGTCCGGGGCTGGCGTCATCACTGACTTCTTCTTCCGAGATAATACAGCGCTTGATTTCATTATTTACCGGGGTAAGCGGTTCAAGACTGCGGAAAAATTCTTCCAGGGAATCCTCCGGCAGTTCGCTTTCCTCGTGCCGTCCGTAGTTCTTTGCCCGTGCAGAAACCGTAAGGATGGCGCTGATAGCCAGAATTTCCTGAATACTCAAGGCGCTGCCGATTTCCAGCCGCTTTAACGAGGCGGATACATCCTTGCAGCCGGAAAAGGACAAACTGCCCTTCATGCGGATACGGTCTAAGGCATCGGCCGTTTCCTGCTGATTCTGACGAACCTTTTCCAGTTCGGAGGAGGGCAGGAGGCTGCGGCAGAGCGCCTTTCCCAGGGCGGAAGTCGCATAGTCTTCTAACTGGCTGATGATTTTATCATATTCTAAAATCTGTAATGCTTTTTGATTCATGTTTTTCCTTTCTTTATTCTGCGTAGTTCCTTTTGCCGTTTCTATAATAACATAAAACATAAAATCCTGAAACCCCTAACTCTTTTTCTTGCATAAATCTGGGAAGAAACGTATAATAGAGGGTAACAGTTCAGAACAAGGGATGAAGGAGGTGCTCCCGTTGCCGGATAAGAATACCGAGAAAAAACATCATTTTATTAATGAAAAAATTATCAGGCCCAGGCTGACCCGTCTGCAGGTTGTCCGCCGTCTTCTGTTTTGGGGAATCGGCGCAGTTCTTTTTGGCTTTCTGGCTGCGGTTACTTTTGTTGTTTCCGAGCCGTGGGCAAGGAGATATCTGTCCGAACCGGAAACTGTCGAGAGTTCTTCCGTTTCCATTCCCAAGGATGAACCGGAAACCACACCGGCCCCTACGACAGCCAGTCCTACGGAAACTTCGGACGAGGAGGAGAGCGAAACGGCACCGATTGAAGAGGTGGTTCGCAATGAGGTAGAGCGCTATGAGTTCGGCACGGAAGATCTGCTGTCGATGTATGCCGGTTTTAACCAGCTGGTACAGGAAACCAATAAGGGAATTGTTGCCGTACACGCAGTAAAGACACAGACCGACTGGCTTGACAATTCGGTGGAGGTTGCCGGAAACTATGCCGGGCTGGTGATTGCCGCAACGCCGGACGAGTTTTTCATCCTTACGCCCCGGGAAGCACTTTCCGAGGCAGAAGAGATTGAAGTTGCCTTATATGACGGAACACTTGCCCGGGCAGAACTTCAGGGAATGGATCAGGTGTCCAATATGGCGGTTCTTCGCCTGGGGGCGAGTGAACTTGATGAAGGTGTGGCAGAAAAGATTAAAGTTCTGGAACTGGGAAATTCTTATATGGTAAAGCAGGGGGATTTGGTATTTACCGCAGGAGCGCCGGCAGGTATGATTTACTCCAACAGCGTGGGAACCGTGTCCTATATTGCAAAAAACATATCCACCGTTGACGCAAGTACCCGCCTGTTTTATACGGGCGCAGCAGGTCAGGCAGCGCAGGGAAGCTATATGTTTGACGCTGAAGGAAAGATTGTCGGGTGGGTTACCGATGATTACCGCGCCGAGGGTGATTCCATGACGGTGGTTCGGGCATTGTCCGATTATAAGCCCGTGCTGGAAAAGCTGTCGAATGGAATTGCCGCGCCGTATCTGGGAATGATGGGACAGGAAGTTCCGGAAAGCAAGCGTCAGGAGGGGATGCCTCTCGGCATTTACATCAGCCGCGCCATTGCGGATGGGCCGATGTACAATGCAGGGATACAGAGCGGTGATATTCTGACAAAAATCGGGGAGAGCGAAATTGTAACCATGCGTGATTACCAGAACTGCCTGGATAAGCTGGAAGCCGGGCAGGCAGTCCATGTGGAGATACAGCGCTTTGACTTGGAAGAATATGTGGCAATGGAGTATGATGTGACAGTTGGGGCGCGGTGAGAGAGGGTAGCTATAAAGCATTTAAGGGTAATTAGAGTTTAAACCTAAAAAGAGATTAAGGATGAAAAGAGTTTAAACGCAAAAAGAGATTGAGCATAAAAAGAGTTTAGGCATAAAAAGGGTTAGGAAGGGATTAGAACATGAAATATATTGAGTCGTTTAAGGAGGGGCTGCACACATCGGATATTTATTTGTGCAAGAATAAGCAGATTGCCCTCACCAAAAGCGGGAAGGAATACGGAAATCTGCTTTTGCAGGATAAGACAGGGACGATTGACGGAAAGATCTGGGATCTGCATTCTCCCGGGGTGGGAAGTTTTGAAACCCTGGATTATGTGCAGGTGGAGGCAGATGTTACTCTGTTCCAGGGTTCTTATCAGCTGAATATTAAGCGTATCCGAAAAGCCGAGGCGGGAGAGTATGAGGAAGCGGATTATCTGCCGGTGTCGAAAAAGAATATTGATAAGATGTATCAGGAGCTTTTAGGCATCGGGCGATCGATAAAGAATCCCTATCTTAGCCAGCTTGTGCTTGCATTTTTCGGCAATGCGAAGTTTGCCCGGATGTTTAGCTTTCATTCTGCGGCAAAAAGTGTTCACCACGGTTTTGTGGGGGGGCTTTTGGAACATACATTAAGTGTGACGAAGATGTGCAGCTATTATGCCTCCTGCTATCCGCAGCTTAACCGGGATCTCCTGCTTACGGCGGCGATGTTTCATGATATCGGGAAGTTAAAAGAACTGTCGGTATTTCCGGAAAATGACTATACGGACGACGGACAGCTTCTGGGGCATATTATTATCGGAACAGAGATGCTTGGCGATAAGATTAAGACCATTTCCGGCTTTCCGCCCAAGCTGGCGCTGGAACTGAAGCATTGTATATTGGCACACCATGGAGAACTGGAGTACGGTTCACCCAAAAAACCTGCCCTGCTGGAGGCGCTGGCGCTGAATTTTGCGGATAATACGGACGCAAAACTGGAAACCATGATTGAAGCCTTAAATGCCGGAGGAGATAACCCGGGCTGGCTGGGCTACAACCGCCTGTTGGAAACGAATATACGAAAGACCGAAGGATAGTTTTTGTTGTTTTGGCGTGTGGGGGATGGGGGCGCAGATTTACGAAAGAGAGCAATGAAAGTGGGGGAGTAGATTTACGAAGATGAAAGATTGAGATGGGCGAGCAGATTTACGAATGCAGAAAATAAAAATAGGCTGTTTCTTTTATGCCGTGTGATGAGAAAGAGTAATGAGAAAATCCGGCAATTATGGAAAGAAACAGCCTGTACTATATGGGAAAGCGTTCTACTTTCATCAATGGAGGTGCCCGCAGATAAAGCGGCTGTCCGTTTTATGAGTTGGGACGCTTTTGTTGTTTGTCGAGAGCAGCCGCCGGTTGCGCGCTTTTTTGGCCGCTGCCCCCATTTTATATAGTGCTACGAAACATTTCGAGTTTTATGTACAGCATCAGGTTCTGCTGGGTGAAAAGCTTCGGTAGAACTTTTATGTATCTTAGTATAGAGGAAAATTGTGGATAAATTATGGAAAATGTATGAAAGAATCATAAAAATCATTACAAAATTATGTATGATGAATGAATAGAATAAAGGATAGTAAAAAGGATAGTAGAAACACGATGGGCGGAGCCGTCGGTGTTATTGCGTGGCCATAGGACGGGAAAGAAGGGATGATGACGGATGTTGGAAAAGAATGAAGAGTTTACGGTTGTGATAGAGGATATCAGCGAGGACGGCGCAGGGATTGGAAAGACGGAAGGGTTTACCTGGTTTGTCAAGGATACAGTGATTGGGGATGTGGTGGAAGCAAAGGTGATGAAAAAGAAAAAGAATTACGGATTTGCCCGGCTGGTGCGGGTGATAACCCCTTCGCCGGATCGGGTGGAACCAAAATGCGCGGTGGCAAGGGCCTGCGGAGGATGCCAGCTGCAGGCGATGGATTATAAGGCGCAGTTAAGGTTTAAGGAGAGGAAGATTTACGGACATCTGACGAGGATTGGCGGGGTGGAAGAACTGGCTTTGCCGGGAGAAGCGAGGGCTGGAAGAGAAGATGCAGCCGGGGAAGGAGAATCTTTGCCGGGAGAAGCAAGGGCTGGAAGAGGACATGCAGCTGGGGGAGGAGAATCCGTGCTGGAGATGGAACCAATTCTTGGGATGGAAAATCCGTGGCGTTACCGGAACAAGGCCCAGTTTCCCTGCGGAAGGAATAAGGACGGAAAGATTGTCTTTGGGTTTTATGCGGGGAGGACACATGCGATTATTGAACAAAACGACTGTGTGCTGGGGATTGAGGAAAATGGGAAGATTTTAGAGATTATTGAGCAGTTTATGGAGGAATTTGGGATTGAACCCTATGATGAACAGGGACATTCGGGGGTGGTGCGCCATGTGCTGATCCGCAAGGGATTTAAGACAGGGGAGATTATGGTCTGCCTGGTGATTAACGGGGATAAGCTGGCCCATGGAGAGGAACTGGTGAAGCGGTTAAAGAAGGTAGAGGGGATGGTTTCGGTTTCCTGTAATATTAACCAGGAAAGGACGAATGTTATCTTGGGCGAGAAGATGGTAAACCTGTTTGGACCGGGGTATATCACGGACAGGATTGGTGAAGTGACCTACCAGATTTCGCCGCAGTCGTTTTATCAGGTGAATCCATTGCAGACGGAAAAGCTGTACCAGACGGCGCTGGAGTATGCCGGACTTACAGGGGAGGAAACAGTTTGGGATTTGTACTGCGGGATTGGGACGATTTCTTTGTTTCTGGCGCAGAAGGCAAAGAAAGTTTACGGGGTGGAAATTGTCCCGGCGGCAGTTGAGGATGCACGGGAGAATGCACGGATTAATGGGATTACTAACGCAGAGTTTTACACGGGAAGGGCAGAGGCGGTGCTGCCGGAGCAGTATGAGAAGAACGGGATAAGTGCGGATGTTATCGTCGTCGATCCGCCAAGGAAGGGCTGCGATAAGGCTTGCCTGGATACGATAGTGAAGATGGCACCGGAAAGGGTGGTGTACATCAGCTGTGATTCGGCGACACTGGCCAGGGATGTGAA
>VSOC01000119.1 GCA_009774615.1 Lachnospiraceae bacterium | reverse complement strand
ATAATCTTACACCTCTTTAAAGTCGCCGTCAATTACATCGTCGTTATACGCCTGACCGCCCTGGCTTCCTGCGCCTGCGCCCATATCCGGTCCCGGGCCTGCCTGACCGGCCTGGCCTGCTGCCTGCGCCTGCTCGTAAACTTTGGCAAACAGCTTCTGTGCGCTGTTCATCAGTTTTTCTTTGCCGGCTTTGATATCGGCTACCTGTGCGTCGGTGAGCTGATCCGCCGGAGCCTTGTTGATAGCGTCCTTTAAGGCATTTAAGTCAGCTTCAACCTCTGCCTTATCTGCGCCGTCTAACTTATCGCCGACTTCTTCAAGAGCCTTTTCGGTCTGGAATACCATGGAATCTGCGTCGTTTCTTGCATCAATGGCTTCTTTTCTCTTCTTATCCTGTGCCTCGTACTCTGCGGCTTCCTTTACCGCCTTCTGAATATCGTCATCGGACATATTCGAGCCGGAGGTAATGGTGATGTGCTGCTCTCTGCCTGTGCCCAGATCCTTTGCCGATACGTTTACAATACCGTTGGCATCGATGTTAAAGGTTACTTCAATCTGCGGAACACCTCTTCTTGCCGGCGGAATCCCATCCAGACGGAACTGCCCCAGGGTCTTGTTATCTCTGGCAAGCGGACGCTCGCCCTGAACAACATGAATATCAACGGCGGTCTGGTTATCGTCTGCGGTGGAGAATACCTGGCTTCTCGATACCGGAATGGTTGTATTTCTCTCAACCAGACGGGTAGCTACACCGCCCATGGTTTCAATGGATAAGGACAATGGGGTTACGTCCAGAAGCTGAATCTCGCCTGCACCTGCATCGCCTGCAAGCTTTCCGCCCTGGATACCTGCACCGATGGCTACACACTCGTCAGGGTTAAGGGACTTGCTCGGCTCCTTACCGGTTAATTGCTTCACCTTTTCCTGTGCGGAAATCATACGGGTGGAACCGCCGACTAAAAGCACCTTGCCCAGTTCGGAAGCATTGATCCCGGCATCTCTTAACGCATTCTGTACCGGAATAGCCGTTCTCTCAATCAGACTGTGGGTCAGTTCGTCAAATTTTGCCCGGGTCAGGTTCATATCCAGATGCTTGGGGCCTTCCGGGGTTGCGGTAATAAACGGCAGGTTGATATTGGTCGTGGTTGCCGTGGACAATTCTTTCTTTGCCTTTTCTGCGGCTTCTTTCAGTCGCTGAAGAGCCATCTTATCCTTGGAAAGATCCACGCCCTCGGCCTTCTGGAACTCGCTGATTAACCAATCGGTAATGGCATTGTCAAAATCATCGCCGCCTAAGTGGGTGTCGCCGTTGGTGGAAAGTACTTCGATTACACCGTCGCCGATTTCAATAATGGACACATCGAAGGTACCGCCGCCCAAGTCGTAAACCATAATCTTCTGCTCGGTTTCATTGTCCAGACCGTAGGCTAAGGCGGCAGCGGTCGGCTCGTTGATAATACGTTTTACCTCAAGACCGGCAATCTTTCCTGCGTCCTTGGTTGCCTGGCGCTGTGCGTCGTTAAAGTAAGCGGGAACCGTAATAACCGCTTCGGTTACTTTCTCGCCCAGATAGCTCTCGGCATCCGCTTTTAACTTCTGTAAAATCATCGCGGAAATTTCCTGCGGGGTGTACTTCTTATCGTCAATGGCTACTTTATAATCTGTACCCATATGGCGCTTAATCGAAGAAACGGTGCGGTCTGCATTCGTTACAGCCTGACGCTTTGCCGGCTCACCGACCAGACGCTCTCCGGTCTTGGTAAATGCTACGATGGACGGTGTGGTTCTCACACCTTCTGCATTAGCGATAACGGTTGGCTTTCCGCCTTCCATAACAGCTACACAGCTATTGGTTGTACCTAAATCAATACCGATAATCTTGCTCATGATCTTTTCCTCCTGCATCTATGCAATCAACTTACTAAATCAACATGTTTACCTTATTTTAAATGTCCGCCGCCGAATAAGCGGCATCACTCACCAGCGTGCATGTGAAGCAGCTAATTTGCTACCTGAACCATACTATGGCGCACAACGCTGTCCCGGTACATATAACCCTTTTGAAGTTCCATGGAAATGATGTTTTCTCCAAAATTCTCATCCTCAATATGCATTACCGCATTGTGAAAGTTCGGGTCAAATTCCTTTCCGGCAGCTTCAATCACCGTGACGCCGATATCTTCTAAGGTTTTCATCATCTGCTTATAGATTTTTTCCATGCCCTCGACAAGCGGGGTTCCCTTTTCGGCCTCAGAAACCGCTGCTAATCCGCGCTCGAAATTATCCACCACCGGAAGCATCTTTTCAATAATATCCTTTGCCCCGATTTCATACATCGCGGATTTTTCCTTATCCGTGCGCTTGCGGTAATTGTCAAATTCAGCCATCGTCCGCATCAGCCGGTCGGTCAGTTCTTCTATCTTCTCATCTTTAGGGTCTTTCTTTTCTTTTTTATGGAAAAAACCTTTTTTCTCTTTTTCCTGGCTGTCCTGGCCATCCTCTGCGCAGGCATCGTCACCTTCTCTGTCTTCCGAAAATGCCTGCCTTTCGGCTTCTCCCTGTTCGGCAGCCTGCTTTCCTTCCCTTTCCTGGTCATCAACATCCGGACCCCTGTTCAGGCTGGAATCATCCTTTTCCATCTCTGTATCCCGGAAAAAGTCTTCCTGCCCGCCTGTTTTCTGACTGGTCATGTTTTTTCCTCCTGTTTTTGCTCATTTTATTCATTCTTTTGGTTTCTTTTTATTTTCTGTCTGCTTATTCCGACGAATGATTAAAAGCAGAATCAAGCTGACTCATTACATTGCGCAGCGTGCTGACCACTTTATCATAGTCCATCCGCTTTGGCCCGATAATTCCTATGGTTCCCCGCATACCGTCACCCAGCACATAGTTTGCGGTTACCACGCTGCAGTCCTTCATGGCCTGTACCGGCGTTTCATCGCCGATATACACCTGAATCCCTGTTCCTGCGCCTTCTTCCTGGGAATTCACCTCGTCAATTAATTCCTGAAGTTCGTCCTTTTGTTCAAAGGTACTGAGAAGCCGGCTGGCCTTCTCCCCGTCGCTGAGTTCGGGATACTTAAAAATATTCGTTGCTCCGCTGGTATAAATCGGAAGTTCCTCGGTATCGGCTTTCACCGCCTCGGCAATCTGCTCTAAAACCAGTTCCACCACCCCGCTGTGCGGTCCGGCCTGCTCTTTCATCCGGGAAATAACGCCAAGATTAATTTCATCAATCGACAGACCATTTAAAGTGCTGTTTAACAAGATATTCAAATTCAGAATATCCTCATCCCGAAGAAGCCCGTTATGGGGGAGCACATTGTTTTTAATCCGGTTTCCTTCCATAACAACCACTAAAAGCAGCTTTTCTTCGTCCATCTTGGAGAGCTGGATAAACTTAAGCTTCCCCTGCTGATAGCGGGGTCCGCTGATCATCGCCGCATAGTTCGTATTCGATGCAAGCATCTGCACCAGCCGCTTCAGCACCAGTTCCAGACGATCCACGCGCTGAAACATCAGTTCCTGAACCTGATTCATCTCCTGATCCTTTTCCTCCATCAGCTGATCTACATAAAACCGATAGCCCTTATCCGAAGGAATTCTTCCTGCCGAGGTATGGGGCTGTAAAATATAACCCATCTCCTCCAGATCCGACATTTCATTGCGGATGGTCGCAGAACTTAATTTTAAATCGGAGTATTTGGAAATAGTTCTGGAACCAACTGGCTCTCCGGTTTCCAAGTAGGTTTTAATAATCGCCTTTAATATGGTAACCTTCCTTCCGTCCAACTCCATTCTATCTCCGCCTTTCTTTTTTGGTTTATCCTTGTGCCTTGGCTTTTTTGCTCTTGTTAGCACTCAACATCATCGAGTGCTAATTTCTTCATATGCTATGATATTACAATCCTTATTATTTGTCAATAGGGTTTTTATAAAAAGTTTTTTTACAAATTTCCCTTCCATTGTTTCCCAGTTAATACTTAGGACTTGACTTTTAATAGATTTGTAATATAATAGTAAATGTACCACAACAATTTTAATTTGAGAAATATTCGATAATCTTTTATTGTGAGGTGCTTTTAAGATGAAGAGAAATTTATTATTGATAACAAAAACACTGGTATTTACCGCGGCGGCAAGCATCAGCTTTGCTTTTACCGGGTGGGCGGCGAACATTCAGGGAGAGCTTACGAATGTCGGTTCCAGTACGATTTCCGGATGGGCATGGAATAAGGAAGATACGAATGATGTCCAGAAAGTGGAAGTACATATTTGTCGGGCGGACGACCCGAATCCGGTAAAGTATCTCCATGTCGAAGCTGACGACTACCGGGACGATTTGGTTTCCAAGCTTAACGACGGATGGCACGGATTTTCCGTTTCCGTTGACTGGTCGCAGCTTAAGGGGAATGATTTTAAAGTTAAAGCTTATGCCGTTAAGGGGGACAAGTATTATACCCTGGGAAGTACTATAAATTACAGCAAAGCCGCGAAATCGCCTGCCCAGGCTGCATCCTCCACGGATAATTCCACGGTTCATTTTGTAGAACCCGTCGGACAGCCGGCCTCTTCCAAAGGAACGGTACAGGCGTCCGCCTATTCCGGGAATGAACGCTCCCTTGGTCTGTTCCAGGTCAGCGGCTACTGCAACTGCAGTCAGTGCAGCAGCGGATTTGGCCTGACTTACTCCGGTACGGTTCCCAAAGCTAACCACACCATCGCTGCTGACTTAACCGTTCTTCCCATAGGAACCCGTATCCGCATCGGGAATACGATTTATACCGTAGAAGATACAGGTTCTTCGATTATAGGAAACAGGCTTGATATCTATTATGCGGATCATGCCTCTGCGGAGAATCACGGACTCCAGCAGATGGAAGTATTTTTACTTCAGTAAGATCCGTTTATAACGATCTATTCATAAGAACAAACATTTCTTTTTTCCTTGTTTGAAACCGCTGCAGATAACTCTATGCATTATCTGGGGCGGTTTTTTTATGCTTTTTCCTCTTATTTTTCCCCGTTTTTCTTGTTTTGCCGTATATTGGCGAACCTTACCGAACATTTTTTCGTGTTTTTTTCCAAATTCTCTTGACATTGCCAGAAAAAGGTGTAAAATAAAAAACTGTCAGTGATTGTTACAAAAGTATTACATATTTTATTTTTATATTAACTTATATTTCTAATCTATGTCATATTTTTGAAAATGAGGTGAATTTTTGTCACAACTCTGTCATACCTAAAAAGCCCGGCGAACCGGACACAGCTTCTTTTTAGCTTTAAACAATAAAGGGAATAAAAAAAGAGTTAGAGGAAAATTCAGCTCCAAGGGAAAGGAAGGATGAACATGAATAGAAAAGCATCGAAAAAAAACCTGGTCAAATTTCTTCTCACTGCAGCGTTAGTTCTGGGCAGCAGCCTTACCGTTATGGGAGGGCAGGTTCAGGGAAATGTAGACACGATTCAAGATAATACGATCTCCGGATGGGTCTGGGATGCCCAGACACCGGATACTCCTGTTACTGCGGCCGTCTTTGTCGCCGACAGCCAGGGAAATATTTTGCAGAAAACCATTACGGTTGCCGATAAACCGCGGACAGATATCCCCGCAAGCAGCTATGGGAACGGAAACTGCGGTTTCTTTCTTGCCATGGACTGGTCAAATCTTCCGGACGGTGCCTACACCGTCCACGTCGTTGCCGATAATCAGGTTATTGGCGGAAAGCAGCAGTTTTATAAGGGCGAGCAGCCAAAGCTGCGCTCCCTGGGCGTATTTAAGACAACCGGCTACTGCCCGTGCCGCCGCTGCTCTTCCGGTTGGGGCGGACGAACCAGTTCCGGAGCCATTGCCAGAGCAAACCACACCGTTGCCGTAGACCCCAGGGTGATTCCCTACGGAACCCGGTTAATGGTCAACGGCGTTGTTTACACCGCAGAGGATATGGGAAGCGGCGTAAACGGAAAACACCTGGATATTTACTATAACACCCACGGCGAAGCCCGGCTCCAGGGTGTCCAGTATGCCGAGGTCTTTCTGGTACAATAATTGTTACTGTTCGCTCGTGTGCGGATCTGCACGAACAGTAACCAATAGTTCTGCTGCCAGCCGCGCAGAATAAACGTTCACGCATCCGGCACGTCGAGCAGAAACTTGCTCATCACATAATTACTCACATCCATACCCCAGTCCGAGAGCCGAATAGCTGCTCCATCCTGGAGCAGCAGGCCCTCTTCGGAAAGTTTTCGGATAATCTCCCCGTAAATGCTCTCGATATGTACCCCAAACTCTTGTACAAACCGAACATTGGACACGCCGCATGTCATGCGCAGGCCCAGAAACATAAACTCCTCCATCTGCTCCCTGCGGCTTAGCCGGTGAAGCCTTCCGTGAAGGCTTTCTAAATCCCCGGCAGAAAAATCCAGAAGTAGGTAGCGGTTGATATCCGTTTCATTGGCAAAGCGGCATCCGTCCACATAGGAAGAAGCGCCAAGGCCAAAGCCAAGATAGTCTTTTCCCGTCCAGTAACCGATATTGTGCGCACAGGCAAAGCCCGGGCGGGCGTAGTTGGAGATTTCATAGCGCTGATAGCCGGACTCTTCCAGGAAGGCTTTGGTCTGGTGATAAATCTTCCGGTCTTCTTCCTCATCCATCAGTGCAGGCCAGCCGGCCATCGCTAAAGCATTCGCATTTTGTGCTGCCGCCCCCCCTGTCCCCGCCTCACCAGTCAGGGACGATGAACCGTAGTAGTCGCCGTAAGGTGTCCCTTCTTCGACAATCAGGCTGTAGGCAGAGATGTGCTCGGGCTTTAACATAATCACCCGGCGCAGGGTATTCTTAAAGCTCTCCGCAGTCTGTCCGGGTATACCGCTCATTAAATCCACGTTGATATTGGAAAAACCGGCCATTCTCGCCTTCTGAAACCCCATCAGGAAATCCTCAAAGCTGTGCACCCGCCCCAAGAGCCTGAGTTCTGCATTTACCGCGGACTGCAGCCCCAGGCTTAAGCGGTTAATCCCCGCCTGCCGGTATAAGGGAAGCTTCTGCGAAAGCTGGGTTCCCGGATTTGCTTCAATCGTAATCTCCGCTTCCTCTGCCAGGACAAAGCTTTTCTTCACGGCCTGCATCAGCAGAGTTATCTGCTCTCCGTCAAGCGCCGAGGGCGTCCCTCCGCCGATAAACACCGTCGTGACCAGATAATCCGCATACCAGGGGCCCTGGCTGGTGATTTCACAGCGGAGCTGATCCATGTATTCTGCCTGCATCTTCCGGTTTGCCGGAAAGGATAAAAAATCACAGTAAAGGCATTTTCTTATGCAAAAAGGAATATGAATATATAATTCCAGTTCTTTCTTTCTGTTCATCCCATAATCCCTGCCTGTCCATAAACCTATTCGTCATCCAGCTTCAGCACACTCATAAACGCCTTCTGCGGAATTTCCACACTGCCAATCTGGCGCATACGCTTCTTTCCTTCCTTCTGCTTCTCCAAAAGCTTACGCTTACGGGAGATATCGCCGCCGTAACACTTGGCAAGCACGTCCTTGCGGACGGCCTTCACCGTTTCCCGAGCAATAATCTTTCCGCCCACCGCCGCCTGAATGGGAATCTCAAACAAATGTCTGGGAATCTCCTCTTTTAATTTCTCACACATCTTCCGACCGCGCTCATAAGCCGAAGCCGCATGAACGATAAAGGACAAAGCGTCCACTTCTTCCCGGTTCACCAGGATATCCAGCTTCACCAGTTCCGAGCGCTCATAGCCCTTTAACTCATAGTCAAACGAAGCATAGCCCCGGGAACGGGATTTTAATGCGTCAAAGAAATCATAAATAATCTCATTTAAGGGCAGATCGTATTTTAAGAGTGCACGGGTTTCTTCCATATATTCCATGCCCAGATATACGCCCCGGCGCTCCTGGCAGAGTTTCATAATCGCACCTAAAAACTCCGTCGTTACCATAATCTCCGCACGGACAATCGGCTCTTCCATATATTCAATCTCGGTCGGGTCCGGAAGGTTCGAAGGATTGGTCAGGGTAATCATCTCTCCGTTTTTCTTGTATACATGGTAGATAACCCCGGGTGCCGTCGTGACCAGATCCAGATTATATTCCCGCTCTAACCGCTCCTGAATAATCTCTAAGTGCAGAAGTCCCAAAAAGCCGCAGCGGAAGCCAAAACCTAAGGCAATCGAGGTTTCCGGCTCGTAAAAAAGCGAAGCGTCATTGAGCTGAAGTTTTTCCAAAGCATCCCGAAGATCCGGGTATTTCGCCCCGTCTGCCGGATACAGGCCGCAGTAAACCATGGATGTCACTTTCTTATAACCGGGAAGCGGTTCCCTGCAGGGATTCTTCCGATCTGTCACGGTATCGCCGACCTGCGTATCCTTGACGTTCTTAATGCTGGCCGTTATATAGCCTACCATGCCCGCCGACAGCTCCTCACAGGGATGAAACTGCCCTGCGCCAAAGTACCCGACTTCCACCACATCCGCCTCGGCTCCCGTAGCCATCATGCGTATCGGCGTACCCTTTCTTACCCTGCCTTCCTTGATCCGGCAGAAAATAATAACCCCTTTATAAGAATCGTAAATCGAATCAAAAATCAATGCCTGAAGCGGTGCATCTGCATCTCCTTCTGGTGCGGGAATCTTTTCGACAATGGCTTCTAAAACATCATCAATATTCAGCCCCGTCTTTGCGGAAATCCTCGGGGCATCCTGAGCCTCAATACCGATAATGTCCTCGATCTCTTCCACCACCCGATCCGGTTCGGCACTGGGCAGGTCTATCTTATTAATTACCGGAAATACATCCAGATCGTGATCTAAGGCCATATAGACATTGGCCAGCGTCTGGGCCTCGATTCCCTGGGCCGCATCGACCACCAGGATTGCCCCGTCGCAGGCAGCCAGGGCACGGGAAACTTCATAATTAAAATCAACATGCCCGGGGGTATCAATCAGATTGAAAATATATTCCTGCCCGTCCTTTGCGGTATAGACAATCCGCACGGTCTGGGCCTTAATGGTAATCCCTCTCTCCCGCTCGATATCCATATTATCTAAAATCTGATCCTGCATCTCCCTCTGCGTCAGCAGTCCGGTCTTTTCGATAATCCGGTCTGCCAGGGTTGACTTTCCATGATCGATATGGGCAATAATGCAGAAATTGCGGATATTTTTTTGATCAATATTCGCCATAATTTACCTCTCTTACTTTTATCCTCGTTTTTCTTTCCGCAGCTGGGTAATAATCCTTAAGCGGCTTTTTAAATTCTTCTGTTCCGGGTCCAGGGGCTGGAACATAACATGGAGGGCCATGCTGTTGTATTCGTCCGTGTGCCGTGAAATATCAATCTCCTTATTCTCCGCCGCCAGCACGGATAAAAACTGAGAACCGCGAAGCTTAAATTCCTCATTCGCCTTCCTGGCCGTCTTGCTCACCGCCAATGTATGTTCAAGTTCCTCCTTAAACTGTGTTCCCAGAAGCGGCTCCTTTTCCTGGAACATGTGCAGAAGCGCCGTAGCCACGGTATAACAGCTGTTTTTGCGCAGGGCAGCGCTCACCTCCACACTTAAATCCGTTGTAGTGCTCGGATTGACAAACACCTTAAAATTCTGCGCCGTCTTGGAAATGCAGTCCGGAATCGAGTAGGTTTTCCAGTCCTCCACCTCACCCTGGAGCGCCTCGCGCAGTTCATTCAAATCCGAAAACAGGTTCACTGTACCACGGGAAATCGAATCCCTGGCATAGGCTGCAAAATTGCTCTCCGTATCCGGAATATAGTAATACGTCCTTAATGGATTAAACCGACAGGCACGGAAGGCTTCCATCAGCGACAGGGCACTCATCTTTTCATCCAGCACATAAATATTAATCTCTCTGCTCCCGGGCAGATCAAAATCTTCAATCCCCAAATCAAAATCTTTTAAATCCGTAAAAACATTCAGCATAATTTCCTCCAATCTGTACATCGTTAAAGATTGCTCTGCATGTTGAACTCCTGCAATCCCAAAAACAATCGATAGTCTTCTTTATTGTAACACTGTTTCGTCTGTTTTTAAAGAAGATTTCTTTCGGAATTTATTCAGAATTTATTTATGGTTACGGAAAAGGCTTCGCCCGCCGCAGCCCTTAAAGTATTTACTTTCCTAAAAGCACCATGGAAAAAATATCCGCCAAAGGCTCCATGGCATTTTTCGCTTCCTGATAGGTGTTCGTCTGCGCTCCGACTTCAACCAGGCAGGAACAGGGCCGAAGGTGCTGGTTATAGCGAAGCCCCTTTAGGTAAATTTTACGGGTCAGCCCCGGATACCAGGCCGAAGCCTTGAGCTGAAGCTGCAGGCTGAACGACAGGTTGTCTTCCCGATACGGATTTTCCAGATAGGGAATCGGGCCGTCCGGCGTCTGGCTCATCCCGTTAAAAAACATAATCTGGGCGGTCGGCTTCTGGTTAATCTCCGTTACCAGATGCGTATTCGCCCCGACACCGTCCCTGTGCAGATCGATAACCACCTGAATCGACGGATGTTTTTCCAGAATTTCGGTCAAGCCCTCCAGTGCATACGTGTAAGCTTTATTGCGATCCAGCTTTCCATCACGGACATCATATGCTGATGAATCATGATACACCGAAAACCCGCGTTCTGTCAAGCATTCTGCCAGATAATCACCCACGGCTACAATCGTTTCCCCCTCCTTAGAATCGGCAAACGCCTCCTGAGAGTGGGTGTGATAAATTAAAATCTGCGGCGGCATGTTTTCACCAACCGCCTGCCCCTCCTTATTTAACCGGAAATCACGGCTTAAAAGCTTCTTTACGTCCATAATTTCCCGATCTGCGGTTGTGGATGTATGTACACTGTAAAAAGTTTTCATTAAAAAATCATAATCTTCAAGCTGTGCCAAGGAATACTGCCGGCCCGGATAAGCCGGTCCGGAGGCTGCCAGTGTATTTCCCGATTCTTCCCCGTCTGCTGTCCCTGTTCGTGCTTCCTGTCCCGTGCCCTCTTCTGCCCTTTTTAGCCCACTGCTTTCTGCCGCACTATCTGAACCTTCAGAAGTACCTTTTCCCAAAATCCGTTTCTGCCCGGCAGCCATGTCCTCTCCAGGCAGACCTCCGCTTTCTTCTCCCCCATAAATTTCCAGATACTGATGCTCCTGAAAAAAAGCTTCGGCAGCTTTTGCGGTACGGTAGGCCGGATCCTCCTCGTCCCGGGTCAGCGTCCGCACCTGCTCCACATAAGTTAATCCC
>VSOC01000118.1 GCA_009774615.1 Lachnospiraceae bacterium | reverse complement strand
GCCTCATGCGAACGGATCGCAAAGGCTGCCCGCTCCGGGCTGATGGCTGTCGGGGTTTTAAAGGAAACACCGGGGTCATTAGAACCGTCCTGATACTTTCTGTTTTTACAGGTCTGGCACTCGTAAGTATCAAAATCACCCTTCTCCGAAACTCTGCGATTTCCGAAAAAAATCTCCTCTTCCAGCTTCTCCGCTTTCTGTCCTGGAAGTGCTGTCTGAACCTGAACGGGTTTCTGACCTTGGACTGCTGTTTGTTGCTGAACGAATTTCCGGCCCTGAACTGCTGTTTGGTCTGGAATTTCTCCCTGAGCCGGAATGGTTCTCTGCCCTGAAGTCACTCTCTGCCCATTAGCCGAAGCCATAAAGCGGTTCATATTCATCGACTGCGCGTATAAAGACAATTGGTTCATTGCTGAAAAATAAAGCATACAGATACCTCCTTTTAGCTTTCCCTATAGTTGAATTATACCATAAACTTAGGCTAACTTATATAGCTGACAGAGATTATTTTCTACTGTCCAGCAAAAGTATAGCGCATCTGCCATGCCTGTTGTATAGTCTTATGCCAACATCCCAACTGCCGCACCTGCCAAAAGCATTATCGCTGCTACAAAAGCATTAATTTTTTCATTGCCCTTCCAGCATGAACATGTTTAAAATACCCTCACGATTTCGGGAAGCTGGAATAAATTTCTGTCAATATTCATTGCTACTGCCATATCTAACCCCGACGGCTTCCGGTCATTTACCACAATCCGCTCTCCCATCGGCATATGAAACAAAATTTCATCATAACGAATACAATGCCGACGCAGAAATGTAATGGTTGCCTCCCGATACTCTTCTGTACGAGAAGTAAGAATAATCACCTTATCTTCCCTGGGTATATTTTCCAGATACTCCTTTACACCCTCCAGCAAGGTATCCATGCCATCCAGTTTATAACCATTATGCTTTACCAATGTTCCGTCTAAATCAAATATCCAGGTTTTTGAAAGTGTCGATAAATTTAATTGATTGTCCATGAAACCTCCTCCCCGACAACGATATTTTCCCATCCTTCTATATGGTACATATCAATTGCCTTCCATTTTGTATCACAATAACAGTAATCCGGATATAACGCTATTTTCCTACAGTCTGCTTCCCGAATCACATCACATAATCCGCTCCGGATACCAATAAAAACTCCCGCAAGTTCCACTAACGACTGAATTTCCAAAATATCCGGACAAATCGGAAGTGTTCCCGGAAGCGGCACTTCATTCTGCACCACATTTGTATAGCAGAGATACCCATGCCTTAAATATTCATCTACCACCCTCTCCCAAAATTCTCCTTTAAGCGCTGTTACCGATTTGGCATAAGGCGAAAAAATCACTGTTTTCCCCGGCTTTATCTGTTCTTTTCCCTGAAATACACGCAGGTTTACAGGCTTAAAGGGTTTTGTCGATTCTGAAAGCCCAAACACCCCACAGCAGTAAATTTTTTCCAGCGAAATTTGCTTTATATACAATGCTTTTGACAGATTAACCACATAGGGTCTGTCCTGATGCGGGATAAATACATCGGCGGCATTGGTAAACAACGCCGCCTGAATTGCTTCATCCATATCCTTCTGGGATAAAACCATAACCAAAACATCACCAAAAAGCTTTACCACCTTTGCACAGGCATTTCCAATCACCGCAATCATCCATCTGCCTATTTTCCTGTTTTGAATAAAATAAGGAAGATAAGACATCGTAAAATAAATATCACCCAAGGCAGAAAAAGGACATAAGAATTTAAAATACCCCGGATAACTTTTCCTGATTTCCCTAAACTTTACCATCCCTCTCTTTACCCGTTCCTGTTTGCGGGCAATGGTATCCGCAGAAAGAGAATATTCGGCATAGCTGTTATAATCTACGATCTTTCTGATTATTCCCGTATAGCCAAGCCGATTCAGCTGTTCAACCATAGCAGCATAAGCTCTGGCAGCAATGCAGACGATACTTTCTCCCTGCGTTTCCTTTAAAATATCCTGCGGCGGAACAATAATAATTTTGCGATAATAGCTTCCGTGCTTAGCTTGATTATTATCCAAAATTGCTGTAACTGAATAATTTTGCTTCAATAATAAATCTGCCAGTTCTTCCGTTGCATTGCAATGCCCAAATAAATAAATTTTTTTTCCCTGTAACTGACCATCCTGCACTAATCGTTCAAGATTTTCTTTCATTTCCTGTAAATGTAATTGATCCATAATTGTCGTACCTTATCCGTTTATTTTACCATACAGCAGCGCCCTGAAAACCTCTCCTCTGTCAAGCAGACCTGTTTCCAGAAAATTAAATATTCCTCCAAATGTTTTATCCGGAGAAAGAATAAAAAACCGGTCAGAAAATTCATACATACGATATAGACGCGATAGGTTTAAAGCGTCCTTCCCTGTGATTTTTCGAAATATTGCTAAATATTCTTCTTCATTTTCCATATGAAATACGGATAAAACCAAAACTTTTTCCTTACTCTCTGCAAGAATGACAGAACAAAACGCAGTTAAAAACGGAAGAACTGTCTTTTCTTCACCTAAAACAAGAAAAATTTTATCATATTTCTGCAAATCACTTTTTAAATTCTCCAAATACTGCATTTTATTTTTCTGTACCAATTTAACCCTCTCCATCACGCACACAAGAAGCGATTTCTATTGCCATACGATCATAATAACTTTTATTGTAATAAACGGGCTTGCATCCGAAGGGAAAATCTTCCTTTGTAAATAATAATTCTTTTGTTGCAGATATATCGATAACCACCCTGTTGGACAGAAACGAACAGAGTAACGCATAACACCATTCCAATTCCTTATTTATCTCCCGGATATGATCCAAATTATTATAGACTGTAGATACATCGTAATATTCGTTATGTTTTTCACAAAGAATATTTTTAATTAAAATCACCGGAATATGCAGCGCATTTACCTTTTCTGCAAATTTTTCCGCATAGGCCGCAAATAAGCTTCTGCGTTCTGGACTTAACAGAGAGATTCTTCGACAATCCTTCAATTCCTGCAGACAAATCTCCTCTAAGAATTCAGATTCTGTAAGATAGGTGTGCTTATTCACCTCGATTAAATCAAAAATCTCATCCAGCAAATCTATAACGATATAATCTATTCCCCGAAAATCAGTTTTTTGATAAAAATGTTTTTCCATATCCTGCTTAACACATCTTTTCCGATAAGCATTTTTAAATGCACAAGCTTCTATGGAGGTGCTAAGTTCAGGAAGATCTTCTGGTTCAGACATTAAACTAACGATATTGCTGTAGCCATAATCTTTTTTCAAATGTTCTTCATCCAACAGAAAAGTATGTATAATCACCCGCAAATTATAGCTTCCTATTAAAAGATAATTCTTTTTTTGTAATTGAATATTTAAGTAAGGAGAAAACCACTTATCGAGAAAATGAATATAAGCATTAAAAAATTCACCATATTTATCTTTCACAGCAGCAGGTACTTTCAAGTCTTCTCTTTTTTTCATACGAAATAAAATATCCTTGAGCATATAAAAAGCAATTTCATAAAGTTGCATCCAATATTCTTCAAAATATCCACGGGCAAAAAAATCTCTATTTAATTCATTAATACTAGCCTCTACCTCCGTATAACGTTCATAATTCGTTGATAAATTCCCTTCACGTTTATAGCGATAGTAATATAATGGCTTATCAAGCGTACAAATCTTCTTTGCCCGAACATAAAGCTGTGCATTAAATACTAAATCCTCACATATATGATTGCTCATCACCAGATGGGCATTCTTTATCAAAGCGGAAGAAAACATCTTATCCCACAAAATGGGCATCATATTTCCTAATAATTCCTTATTTTCCTTTACGCTGTTTCCCTCTGCAATTTTAAAATTTAAAGGTGTCAGGTAAAGTTCATCGCCCAGGCCATAATGACCAAAAACACATATATCTGCGTCTTCTTTTGTTATCACCTCAAGCGTATCGGCAATTAAATGCTCATCCATATAATCATCGGAATCTGCAAAAATAATATAATCCCCTGCAGATAGCCGGATTCCTATATTTCTGGCAATCCCCTGACCTTCATTTTCTTTTTCTATGTACCGAATACGATTGTCCAGTTTTTCCCATTTTCTGCATATTGCTCCAGAATTATCCGTAGAACCATCATTAATGATAATAATTTCCAATGCTCTGTAGGTTTGATTCACAATGGACTGTATACATTCTTCAAGATATAGTTCTGTGTTATATACAGGAACAATTACCGATACCACCATTCTCTCACCTTTCCTGCTGCCGATGTATTCTTCCCTTACCTTGCCTTTTTAATGCTCTTGCACAATGATCCAGGAAACACAAGCAACTAAAAATTAAAATTATCAGGGTTTGCACCAATTCGTTTCCTTCTGTCCAATTTATAAATTTCTTCCATATCCTTTTCAGCTAAAGTAAAATCAAACACCTGTTGATTCAACTGCATCCGTTCCCGATGCGAAGACTTTGGAAACAAAATAATTCCCCGCTGCAAATGCCACCGAATAACCAGTTGTGCAGCCGTTTTCTTATATTTTTCAGCTAACGCTGCAAGTGTCTTATCCTCCAGCAAATGTCCCCCTGCTCCCCCCAACGGGCACCAGGCTTCCACAGCAATTTCTCTTTCTCTGCAGCAATCAATTAATTCCTGATTGTGGAAATAGGGATGAGATTCAATCTGATTGACGGCAGGAACAATATCCGAAACCTTTTTTAATTCATCCAAATGGTGCAAATGAAAATTACTCACTCCCACCGCCCGTATATAGCCTTCCTGGTAAAGCCTTGTCATCTCGACCCAGGCTTTTTCAAATCCAACTGCCGGCCAATGAATTAAGTACAGATCCACATATTCTGTCTGCAGTCTTTTCAGACTGTCAAAAAAAGCCTCCCGGGTTCTTCCCTGACGAATATCCTCCGTCCATAATTTCGTTGTTAAGAAAATCTCTTTTCTGTCAATTCCGCTTTCTTTTATAGCAAAGCCCACAGCATCCTCATTTCCATACTGCGCCGCTGTATCAATCAGCCGATAGCCTGTTTCAAGGGCATCAAGAATATTTTCTTTGCTCTGTGCAAACCCTCCGATTCCTAATTGTGGTATTGTGATGCCATTATTTAAAACTTGTGCTTTCATGGATTATTCTCCTAAAATTAAACATATTCTTCTATCTTTTTAGAACTTGCCTTCCACTCCGAATGATGGCCCCAATGTTTTAAATCACAGTAACTGCAAAACGGCACATACTGACAGCTAAATTCAGCTATTTCCTTCCAGTTTTTTACACTATAAATATTCAGAGAATCCTTCTCCTGCAAAGCCAGATTTTGTTCAAATGCCTCATTAAAAATATCACTGTGCGCAGCTATCGGACACATGTACAAGCGTCCCTCTTTTAAAACATTAAACTTATTAAAATACAAACAGTTCACACAATAGAATTTATCAATACTCCCCGTTAAATCCATCGTATGTTTATCTGAAATTTTCTTAATTTTTAATTCTTTACCGGCATGGATGTTGGATGACATAAACAGCTGCACCCCATATTCCTTTGCTTTTTCTTCCATAGCCAAATAATCTAATCGAACAGGATATACCGTTACACTAATATGTACATCATAATCCCTGCATATTTCCCATAAATTTCCTTTTGGAGAATGTTCCAGTTCCAGAAGCAAAACACCGTTGGTTAATATAATTAATTCACAGCCAGGAAACTCCCTGCGGGTAATACGGATACAGTCAAAAAGATCTTTATGGAGTGTAGGTTCTCCTCCCAAAAGCGTTATCGCACCAATTTTATGCTCAAAGATCTTCCCCATTTGTATCATATCTTTTTCAAACTGTTCTATGCTTACACACCATTCTTTAGAGAGCTGAGAAAAATGATCACACATCTGGCAGGATAAATTGCAATGGTCTGCCAGGCTGATTTCAAATGTCATTTCTTCATGCTCCCTTGGTCTGACCTGGTTTGCGATTGCCCGTTTATTAAACTCTGACATAACAAAATAATCATGGAAGCATCGTTCACGCAGCATAGGTATAATTTTTCCATAATGTCGATCCGCAATAGCAAGAATAATTCCGACACCGCTTTCTTCCCACACATCTTCTACCCGTTTAACCGGCATCTCACGATAGATAAACGGTATTTCTTCGTCACAAAGATAAGATACTACATAGCCTTTAATCAACACCCCACACATATCAAAATATTTCAAAAGATATTCCTGATTTTCACTTCTTCCATAGATATATAAAGACTTATGCTTTTTACAAAATTCCATCATATCCTCTAACTCATAAATATGCGGCAATTCATTGATTAAATGTATATTTTTTCTGCTTTTTTCCATAATTCCTCTATAAATTCCTCCATCAAATACTTTTTATTTTCCTAACATTTTTCAAATAAATATTTATTTGTTCAAAGCAGCTGCACATCTCCAGAAACAAAAGCACCCATTACCTTTTCATATAATTCCTTATCAGCATTTTCAAATACTATCTCTACCGCATCATTACAGAGCCCCATTCCCTTTAAACTAAAATATTCAAAAGTACTTCCATTAAAAAATCGTTCTCGTGCATGATACAGAATAACCTTCTTTGCCGCCGAACCACTGATAATATCACAAAATCCGCTTCTTATCCCTATAAAATACCCTGCTTTTTCAATCAGCTGCGGTGCAATATCCAAAGAAAAAAATACGGGAATTGTCCCCATCACTGCCGGTTCTGTATCTCCACAGCTGTTTGTACAAACCACAAATCCCCGGTCTTTCAATGCTTCTGCAACCTTCCCCCAAAACTTATCCGGTAAATCTGCCAGGGTATTGGAATAGGGAGATAAAATTACGGTATTCTTCTCCTGAAGATGGTATTTCTGAAAAAACTCCTCCAGCTCCTTATCTGCATTTTGAAAAACCGGATGCTCCGGGCGTGCCGTATCCGGAAGGTCAAAAACAAATTTCCTGAATATTTGCATAAATTCCAAACCCTTATATCCTCTAAACCACTCCAGCGGATTTGTATGAACCTGTCCCCAGGAATCATTAAGAATCTTTAACCTTACTTTTTCCGGGCAAAGCATTGCATAGCGAATTAAATATGAACTTTCAACCTTTTTATCCAACCGTACAATATTTTTTATCGGAAACAACCTTGCTGTTTTCTCGCAGGCTTTGCTGATGACAATAAAAATATAATCTTTAATCTGCATTTTCTCCAGATATTGTTTCCAAAAAGTCCCAATTAAATAAACATCCCCCGTACCTGTGTAGGGACAGAGAAAGACCGGTAAATTTCCATAGCCTGACGTTAAATCCTGATAAATCTTTCTCCCCCGTTTGGCATGTCGAATGCACTCAAGCAGTGTTTCTTCCTGATATAGCATCAATATATTTTTTTTATGAATCCCCAGCGCCCTTAACTGTGCCGTCATTTCCTTCCAATAAAGAGAACACACAATATATAAATTTTCTTGCTTTTTTCCGTCCGCCAGATGCTCAACCGGCTCAACAAGAATACCGCTGCAATATGTACCATGCTTTATTTTATCATTATCCAAAACACCCGACGGTTCCAGGGAACAGGTTCGCAGTATTCGTATAATCTGTCTTGTATTTTCACTTACGCCAAATAAAAATATTTTTCTATGGTTAAAAAAGCCTTTACGGTGCAGACGCTCTAAAATCTTTTCCACCCGTTCCAATTTATAATCAAACATGCTTTCTACCTCTGAACTTTATCCCGTTATTTCTTAATTTTTATTAGCTGCATCATTATCCGGACAAATCCACGGAACTCTGCGCAGACGATAAAGCCCCAGGCATACTGCTTCTTCTTCTCCAATGGATGTTTCTCTTAGCAGCCTGCCCAGCTGATTCTCCTCAGGATAATCCGTATAGGTAAAAACAATCTTATCCGAAAACTTGTAAAAAGAGTAATATCGATATAATTTCTTTATCTTATCTTCTGTCCAATAACACCGTCTTATAGGAATACTTAATTTTAACTTTCTTATCTGTGAACAAACCTCTTTATCCGAAAATACAATAACAGCCTCTTTTGTATATTTCCTTTTCATAAAAGCTTCTAAATGCGCTAATGCATAGTAATCTAAGCGTTTCCGATGATTCACCAGAACCAGAACCACCTTTTTTTCATTTATCCGAAAACGCATCTGAAATATCGTCCAAAGCAGCGCTCCCTGAAATACAGCAATTATTTCTTTAAGCATGTTTTAACACTTCCCCAATATGGCCTCCCGGATGATTTCTTTTAAATTGCCCAATATCTAAATTCATCTCTTTAGCAATCATCATCGCCAGTCCCTGCAGTACAATTAAATTCATCGTTGTCGAATTATTCGGCATAATATTCCACATATCCCCTTCATGCACCAGATCCAAAACAATATGCTTGGGAATTTCCCTGGTCAGTGTACTTTCAGAAACAAAAGTTAAAAGCCAGAGATTTATCCTTCGCTCCTTTAATAATCCGGTCAAATAAATCGATTCCGAAGTTTCCCCACTTTTGGTAAGAATAATCACCAAATCTCCGTTCTTAACCAATCCCATATCCCCATGAACTGCCGAGTTTGTATGTAAAAAATAAGCATCCAGCCCCATGGAAACCATAGAGCCAACAAACTTATCACAGATTGGAACATTTTTCCCCAGACCGGATACAATAATCTTATGCCCCTCCCTTAAAGTATCCACTGATTCATTTAACAGCTGATGAAACACTTCCAGGTCAAGAGAATGTATCGAATGGCTAATTTCTTCTAATTGTTTTTCAAAATAGGTTATCATAACACATCCTCCAAATAGTACAATCCATTATAAAATGCACCGCAGACCGAATCATAATCCTGCCATGCATAAGTCGTTAAAGAGAGCCAGATTACACTGTGCAGCAGCTTGATTTCATAAGGCTTTGCTCCTGTAAGTGCAAAAAACTCCTGTTCCATATCTTCCCAGTGATTCGACGGAATTTGAAGCGAAACTTCATCTTCTCCGATTTCCAGCCGAAAATCCTTTAAATTAAACCGATCGTAATTTCCCACAATCGAATAATAAAGCTTTGCCCAGTCATAGCGCACATCCCCATAAAGTTCTGTAAAACCAAAATATCCTCTGGGGTCAATCAAAACCGGATTTCCATCCTCTCTAAGCATTAAATTGGAAAAGGTACAGTCGCCGTGAATAAAATGAAATTGCCTGCAAGTAAGCTGCTCTAGTTTCTGTTCAAGCTCCCTTTTATAAAAATAGATATTTCTGCAAGTTTTACCATTAATCTTTATGCTTTTTTCTCTGGCAAAAGGAACGAGATCTTCTATCTTCGCAAGGCGCTCCATCGTCTTATGAAAATATGCCTCTTTTATACTAAAGGAATCTGCAACGACCGCTTCCGATTGGTGAAGCCTATGCAGTGCATCAACAAGCTTCTTTAAGATTTCTTTTTTTTCTTCAAAGGATAGGAAGCACTCATAGATATTTTTCCCTTTAATATATTCCATTTTTAAAGGATTTGTTTCATAAATATAAGGCAATATCTTACTGTTCTTCTCTCTTGCCTTCTCATACCATAAACACTCCCTGGCAGCCAGCTTCCTTCCCTGTTCATCCACCGCTTCCTTCGTCAGTACATTTCCATCCACAGTAATGCGGTTAAACGGACGGCATTTTTCTTTGCCAAGCTTTTCATACTCCTCCAGAAGTCCAAATTCCTTCGTTCCTGCCAGACTGATCTCCTGGAACACCATCTTCTGTGACTGCATCCAGCGGACGAGTTCACCGCTGTCCGGCACTTTTGAGAGCTGGCTCTTATCATGAAAAAGGAAAAATCCAGCCACACCATACTCCAAAGAAGGTTCTTCCACAAATCGATTATTCTTATAACTCCAGCGACAGGAAAACGTTTTAGAAATTCCGATATAATCCGCTGTCGGAGATGACGGCAAATTACCAGCTTCATAGGCATCCGGCAAAATAAAGCCCTCCGGCAGAATCAAATCTGACCATACCAGCATAAAGGGTTCATTTTCCGGAAGCCGCTCTAACGCCTGTCCAACACCAGAACAAGTCCCTGTACCTTCTGCATCGACGATCTGATATTTCACCCTGGCAAAAGAAGCCAGGTACTCCCGCAGCACTTCTCTATGATAATCAGCAATGATAATAAACCGCTTGTCCGGATATTTCTTAAATAAATGAAACAGCATAGGGAGATTATCTATCGGAACTAAAGCTTTGGGTTTATTTTTTGTTAAATGTTTTAATCTGGTTCCTTTGCCGCCGGCTTGTACAATGATATATTTCACAATGTTCCCCCTTTTTTGTACTATGGTTTTGATTTCATTCTATCTTCCCTGTATGCCTTTTTAACCTGATTCAAATAAGCATATCCATATCGTTCATCTGGTTCTAAATAATTGCCTTCTCCCCATTCATTCCATGCATTGATAAATAAATAAGAATTGCCTTCTTCTCTGCTCAAACCTATAGCTTTTTTTAAATATTTTCCAAAATTTCGGGGAGAAGAACCTCTATTAATTACTGCCCGTTCTAATCTTCTGGGTGAATCATCAAAATCTACAAAGACTGTTCTAAATTGGTTTTTTCCGTGAGGATTCTGCAGCATTTGTTTATTTATTTCCTTATAACTGAGGGAACGAATTGCCAAACGATTCCATAAGAAACTTCCTGTTTTCTTGGGCTTCAGAAAGTTTGCAAAATGCATGACCTCGCCCCTCGACTTATTTGGTTCAAAATCTACAGAAGCATTCACCCAACGACTTTTATCTACATGATCACGCCATGTATCCATAGATACAATAAATATTCCGGAAAAACCATCTTTTTTTGCACACGTGTTCCAATAACGAATCATATCATTAAAACGAGCAATGTTTCTTAAGCGGTAAATTAATAACACCGGACAATTTTTTTCTTTTATGTAACGCTTATCCAAAAAAAACTGGCGGAAATAATTATAATGTGCCTTCCATTCTTCTTCTCCTCCATAATTTTGTGGAATTAATATCTCTTTCTCTCCACCAGCGCCATGCCAGGTTTTTGTCCATGGTTCATTTGCCCAGGAAAAACAATAATGAAAATTTATTTTTTTATTATTCAATAGCATTTGAACAGGTTTTTCTAATACCATCCGTTTGCCAAACCAGTAGTGATAAAAACAAAACCCATATATACCAGCCCTTTTTGCCAAGGTCATCTGCCATTCCATCACACCATTATCCAGTAAATTATAGTAATTATCATGTAATGGTTTTCTGGGTTGATGATGTCCCCAATATAACGGTTTCGCTTTTTTTACATTAACCCATTCGGTAAAGCCTTCGCCCCAGCCAGTATTAGTTTCAGGAATTTCATGAAATACCG
>VSOC01000117.1 GCA_009774615.1 Lachnospiraceae bacterium | reverse complement strand
TTTGTCTTACAGGCGATAGAAAAGGGAACCTTGCAGAATTTAATTTTTGACAACCAGGCTTTTGCCAATCACCGTGCGATGGCTGCGGTATTCGGGACGATATTACAGCTTCCGCCCCTGAAACAGGCACTTGCCAGCAAGCAGTTTAAATCGGTGTACCTGGATAAATTGCTTTCGATGCAGAGGAAAAAGAAAGAAAAGGAAAATTAAGAAAAGGAAAACAAAAAAGCTGAAGTTCCTGCTGCCAGTCTGTTCTCTATTCTATGCTTTGTAAAATAGTTACTGTTCACATGTTCACAGTAATGTAAAATGCGCATATTTTATACGCAAAAGCCATTGACATGCACACAAAAAAGGCGTATTATGCTAACATAAGGAGGACACAATATGACCGTTCGGGAAATACTAAAGGCGCTTCACAAAGATGGATGGTACACCACTAATCAGGAAGGCTCCCACATAAGCCTAAAGCACCCAACAAAGCCCGGAAAAATCACAGTACCTAATCACAATGGGGACTTGAAACCGGGAACACTAAACAGCATTTACAAGCAGGCAGGACTAAAATAGCCCTATTACCTGCGGTTATCATAGAAAGGAGCGTAATTAATGCAGACTTTAACTTATCTTGCAGTCTTTGAACCATCAACAGACGGCTCGTATAGTATCTACTTTCCTGATTTACCCGGGTGTATCAGTGTTGGAAATAATCTGGAAGAAGCTGCACGCATGGCAGCAGAAGCCGCAAGCCTCCATGTTTACAGTATGGAATGTGACAATGAGGAAATCCCCACTCCATCTGTGAACCTCTCCAAAGAAGATACAGAAGGAAATGTTGTAATGCCCGTTACAATCCACCCTGATTTATTCCGCATGAAAAAGGATAACGAGCGCATCAAGACAAATATCACTCTCCCTGCATGGCTGAAAAGGATTGCAGAAGAACAAAAGGTAAACTATTCCCGGCTTTTGGAAACTGCCCTGATTGATTATCTGCAAATCCCCATGTCTGGCAGACAATAAGCCCTTGCCTGCTGCCCTGCGCCATATATCAAATACTAGGGAACAGGCACACACTTCCAAACCTGAGAAGAACATCCATTACCAGAAACAAATCCCCCGGAATTTCTATATCAAGGTCTATTCAAAAGAAATCTCGGGGGATTTTCCATATTTTCTTATAGCAATGTCTTAATATATTCTGCAATCGCCGAATCCCTGCAGTTTGCAAAAAACAGTTCCTTAGACCGCGAACCTGCAACCGCACCTTTTACCAGTTCCGGGTCCAGTGCGTTAAGGCATTCGATAAGGGGACGAAATGTTTTGCTGCGGACTTCATCCAGAATCTTTTTATTCCTCTGTTCCGGCTCTGCACGTTCCACCGGATAGCCTTTTCCGTGGCCAAAACCGAATAATTTTTCAAAACAGTATTCCAGGTTCAGTTCCCCGCCCCAGCCAAAGCCCTTGGCAAAGGGAAGTGCCACCGCATTTCCGTCATTGACATGGGCAAATGTGTAGGCATCGACCGGATCTTCCACATGGCCGCAGAGAACGCCGGGAAAGCTGTTCATTGCCAGCATTGCCCCTTCTCCTGTGCCGCACCCGGTAATTATATAATCCGCCGCGCCGCTGTTTAACAGGATTGCCCCAAGGATTCCTGCCTGAACATAGGTTAGCTGCGCTTCATCATCCGCGCGGTACATTCCGTAGTTATCGACCGTATGTCCCATGGGAACTACGACTTTTTCCAGGACAGAGCAAATCAGTTCATTTTTTGCCGCCTGACTGTTTTCATTAATTAATGCAATTTTCATCGCTGTTTTGTTCCTTTCCTCTTTTCCTTTATTCATCTTTTTTTCATAAACCTTTTCTTTCATAAGCCTTTTCTTTTTTCCACCGCCCCTTAAGGCTGTTTCCCAATATAAGCCAGGATTCCGCCATCGACATACAAAATATGCCCATTGACAAAATCGGAAGCCGGAGAAGCCAAAAATACTGCCGGGCCTGCCAGATCTTCTGCCTCGCCCCAGCGGGAAGCAGGGGTTTTCGCGAGAATAAACTGGTCAAAGGGATGCCGGCTGCCGTCGGGCTGTATTTCCCGAAGCGGGGCTGTCTGAGGTGTGGCAATGTAGCCGGGGCCGATACCATTGCACTGAATATTATACTGCCCGTATTCGCTGGCAATATTTTTCGTCAGCATTTTCAGTCCGCCCTTGGCTGCCGCGTAAGCCGATACGGTTTCCCGTCCAAGCTCGCTCATCATGGAGCAGATGTTAATGATTTTCCCGCCGCCCTGACGAATCATATCCGGAATCACGGCCTTGGCCACAATAAACGGCCCGTTTAAGTCAATATCGATGACCTGGCGGAACTGCTCTGCCGTCATCTCACACATGGGTATACGCTTGATAATCCCGGCATTGTTCACTAAAATATTGATATGACCGATGCTTTGGGTTACGTCTTCCACCAGTGCATTCACCTGTTCTTCGTTTGTTACGTCACATACAAAACCGTGGGCTTTAATTCCTGCCTCCTCGTAAGCAGCCAGGCCCTTATCCACCAGTTCCTGCTTAATATCATTAAAAACAATCGTTGCTCCTGCCCCGGCAAAAGCTTTTGCCAGAGCAAATCCAATCCCATAGGACGCACCGGTGACCAGTGCTGTTTTTCCTTTTAAACTAAAATCTACCATAAAATCTCCCCTCTGTATCTTTTCATTCCATAACTCCTTCCGTTCCGTAAACCTCAATCTGTGTCAGTGCCGGAAACGGCGAAGGGTCATCGCTTTTGATAAGATCTTTTATTTTTATCCAGACAATATTTTCCTTCTTGATTAAAAATTCCTGCCCTTTATCGGTCTTTTCCATCGCCACGGTCTGCCTTGTTCCATCCGAAAACTCCAGTGCAGCCTGAACCCACCAGTTGTCATGAGGAAAATCTGCCCTCGTCCGCAGCACAATCCGGTCAAAGCACACAGGCCGTCCAAAATCAAGAGAAAATTCTGCGTCATCCCTTTTTTGAATCCCCCACGAGGCATAAGGCCAGGAGCCATGCGAATGGTTTGCCAGCACTCCGTCGATAGCGTTGCGGGCGGCAAATTCAAAAGCCCCTCCTGCGCCCAGATTGGACGAAGCGTGGGGATAACATCCCTGGCTGTCACACGTATCCATGGGGTTTTTGGCAAGATTTCTGTAGCTTTTTATCTCATAATCCTCTGCCGGGCGGCAGGTAAGGTAATGGCGTTCCCCGGTAAAAGCTTTCGGATTCCAGGCTTTTTTCTTCTCTTCAAAAGGAATGGTAAAAATCAGTTCCCTCTCTGTAAGGTAAACCAGGGATTCTTCAATCACATCATCGATCCGCAGCCAGTAGTGACGGTCGGTCTGCGGCACAGTCAGACGGATAGAATCTCCTTCCTCGTAAAATGCTTTAAAGGCAAGAATCACCTGTTTTTCATCTTCTGCCTGTGCTTTCATCCTTCCCTGGCCGTCCAGAACTTCCAGACGAATAAGTGCCATCTTCGTTCCTCCTCGTTTTGCTGTCTATTTAATACGATTCACATCGTTCACTGTAAAAAGGATGCTGGCAATCAACATCCCTCCTACAGTATTACCGATTAACCGCAAATTCCCAATATGGTGAGAACTACCGACGCCGCAAACATAAAGACCATCGCAGCCACCGGCTTATTTTTCTTGCGCAGGTAAGCAAAGGTTCCCAGGGTCAGAAGCAGCGGCAGAAGTCCCGGAAGAATCTGATCCAAAACTCCCTGGAGATTAAATGCCGTACCTCCAAAGTCCGCCGTAAAGGTCGTCTTAAAGCTTACATACTGCGCGGTCATTGCCCCGGTCATAATCAGACCAAGAACGGAAAATCCCTTGGTAAACGCCTTGATGGCTCCCGACTGCAGGGCCTTGGCTACATAGGTATTGCCAAGCTTTAAACCATACTCTGCCCCAAAGTAGCGGATAAGCATGTTGGGGATGTTAAATACCAGGGCGTAGAGGATGGGGCCAAGCCAGGAACCTGCCTGACAAAAGCCCAGGGCGATACCGGTTGCGATAATCCTTAAAGCGCCCGAATAGATGGAATCGCCGATACCGGCAAAGGGGCCCATAAGCGCCACCTTGATCGCTTCGATGGAGGAATCATCAAATGGCTTTCCGGCGTCCAGCGCCGCCTTCCTCTCCTTTTCCATGGAGATTACCATGCTGAAGATAAAGGGCGACATTCCCGGTGTGGTGTTAAAGAAATCCTGATGGCGTTTCATGGACGCATAAAATTCGTCGGTTTCCTTCCCGTAAATCTCCTCCAGATAGGGAATCATCGTCCATCCAAAAGTAGTTCCCTGCTGCTTGGTATAAGAGGTACAGAACATCAGCCACATCGAGCGCCAGAAAACCGAGTGCACCAGCTTCCGCTCCGACGGGGTAAGCTTTCTCTTTACGGAATCGCTGTCCGCATTGATCACTGCATTAGTCATTGAAAAAATCCTCGCTTTCATCCATAGTCGTACTTGTCACCGGTGTGCTGTTTTGCTCCTTGATTTTCCTCAGTTCGCTGAAAATAATCAATGCGGCAATCACAGCGCCGATAAAGGAAATCTGCACCAGGGATAAGATCTTTGTCGAAGAGGCCGCCACGGTAGCCGCGCCGTCTGCGATAGAAACACCGGTCACATTGCGGTAGAAGAAGAATGCACCCAGGGCAAATCCTAGGAAATAATACGGACAATTTTCCTTACTCCACAATGACTTCATTAAAAGCGCCATACCAAGAGCCGGAAGCATCGTGGACGCTACGGTCATGGATTTCTGCAGCCATGCCGGAAGTATCTCCACAAAAGCTTTAACCGCATCCGTACCTACCAGGATACAGATAAAGCCCAACAGGAAATAGCACAGTTCAAATCCGCAGAACTGCATAATCCACAGCCGCTTAAACCCTTTGATATCCTTATTGCTGATGGTTTTCTCAAACCGCGGAACTAAAGAGGTAACCACGACCTTCATACAGGAATACAAAAGCGTACCCAGGGCCGCCAGCGGCAGGGCCAAGGTAATCGCCGTAGCCACATCTTTTCCCAGGAGAATGGCAAATGCCGCCCCGAACAGGGAACCCATGGTGAAATCCGAAGGCATCACGCCGCCCAGACTCACATTGCCCAAAAACACCAGTTCCAGTTCCGCCGCCAGCATAATCCCTTCCACAGGATGGCCTAACATCGCCCCCAGGATGGATACGCAGAAGATCGGCCGCTGAAACATGGTATTTGCATACCAGTCAAAAAACTTGGTCATCATTAAAACCAGACCTACAATAATGGCTTCTTTTAGCATCTTACTTTCCTCCCATCATTTTCTGGAAATTTTGTTTTGTGTCACTGGGAAGAGGCTGATGGATGATTTCAATACCAAGATTTCCTATCTTTTCAATGACTTCCTTATCGTGCTCCGTCAGATACACGGACTCCGCCACCTTGGTTTTTTCGGATAAATTTCCGCCAATCCTTCCGTAGTTGGCTACATTCAGCACGGGTTTTTCCTCTATCTTTTCCGCCACCTTTAAAAGATCCTCCGGGTTATTGGAAATCACTAAAATCCGCATATCCTTTGCTCTTGGGTCATTGATCACCCCTGCCGCCTTGTCGATAGGCAGAATTGCCGCCTTCACTCCTGCCGGTGCCGCCATTTTCAGGGCGCTTACCTGTAGTTCATTGGCTGCAATCGCATCGCTGGCGACAATAATTCTCTGAATCCTCAGTTCCTTCGACCACATCACCGCTACCTGACCGTGGATTAAACGGTCGTCAACACGCATCATTGTTATCATTTATCTTTCCTCCTTTATTTTTTTCAGAACACCCCTGCTCTGCAGACTACCAAAGCAAAATATCTTTATCCAAAAGACGAAGCACCGCTTCCACCAGATAATAATCCCCATAGATAATCGGCACATGGCGGTCATGTTCTGTAGCATAGGAACCGGAGCCCATAGCCAGAATGGAATCTTCATCCGGGTTCCAGTTGCAGTACCTTTCATCCGCTGCCTGTAAAAGCTTTAAGGCCGCATCGGTGTAAAACTCCTTTTCCAGTTCGGGAACATGCTCCGCAATCTCTAAAAGTCCGCACGCCGCGCACATCCCGGCGGTAGTGTCCCAGTAGACCGGCTCCTTCGGTGCCCGAAAATCCACCAGCGGGATTCCCCCGGTGCGATCCGTCTGGGCAATAAAGTAATGCGCCACTTTCTTTGCCGTGTCCAGATATTCCTGTTTTCCCGTATGGCGGTAGGCCAGGGCGTAGCCGTAGATGGCCCAGGTCTGCCCTCTCGACCAGGAAGATCCGCTTGCGTACCCCTGACCTGCAGGCGTGTCAAGAAGTTCTCCCGTTTCCGGGTCAAGCACGATAACATGGTTGCAGGAACCGTCCGTCCGCACCGTATATTTCATCAGAGTATCCGCATGATCCTCCGCCACAAAGCCAAACCTTGGATCGCCTAAAACTTCCTTTGCCCAGAACAAAAGCGGAATGTTCATCATACTGTCCACGATAACCCACCCGGATCGATCACGGTTCCAGGAACGGATAAACTTCCCTCTGGGATTATATCGTCCTGCCAGCAGATGGGCCGCATGAAGCCCCCTTGCCTTCGACCGCTCATTTCCCGTAATCCGGTAATCGGCTACCGCGCTGTGCAGCCACATAAAACCCACATCATGGTGAAGCCCCGTGTAGATATCGAATGCCTTATCTAACTTTTCCTCCACCTCCCGGGCCGTATCCGCGTACATTTCTTCCCCCATAGCGTGATACATCTGCCAGAGCATCCCCGGCCAGAACCCGTTCGTCCACCAGATAATATCGGTTTCGGCCTTGTCCTCCTCATAGACGCCGTTTCGGGCAATATAAGGAATCTTACTCCCCACCCGGAGGCATTCCGCCTTTAATTTCTTTTGTATTTTTGCATAAGTTTCTTCCGCCCAGATACGCTCCCCGTCCTTTAACGGATATCTCATAAACTCCCCTCCTCATATATGATTTACAAAGATAAAACTTAGAAGAAATCTTCCTCACTGTCTTCCGTTTTTTCCAGAAGTACCCGGTGATTCATGTCCTTGGCTTCCAAAATTTTAGCATCAATTTCTTCATCGCTGAGTGCCCCAGGGCTTAAAATTAAACTGATAACCAGGCCCATATTCATCCCTGCGATTAACTTTATATTGGGATAGCCGGTTAATGTCGTCATGCCGTTGCACACGCTTCCGCCAAGCAAATCCGCCACCACGATATACTGGGTGTCCGGGTTTTCTTTAAGCTGCCTTTCCACCTCGTCCACCATGGGCTGATAATGTTCCCCCGGCAGCATTCCCATACAGGAAACATCAGGATTTTCTCCCACAATCATCTGCACCGAATGCAGCATTCCCGCCGACAGCTTTCCATGCGACACCAAGATTATTTTTTTGTTCATCTTCCCTCTCCTTTTCCTGATTTTGCAGTTTTTAAACTTACCATTCTTCCATTCTTCACTTGCTTCCGGTCAGCCGAATCGGCACTCTTAAAAACCATCCGGCTTCCCCAGAACCCATGTGCGGATTCCGTAAGCCACGCCGTTTTCCTTATTGCTTGCCGTGACAAAATCCGCTCTGGTCTTTAAATCCATCTCTGCATTTGCCATGGTAATACCCAAACCGGCCCGTTCAATCATCTCGCGGTCGTTCTCATTATCGCCAAAGCAGACACAGCTTTCCGCCGAAATCCCCAGATGCTTTAAGAGTTTTTCGATACCTGTCCACTTTGACTGACCATAAGAAAAGATATCCAGATAATTTACATCCGACTTGGCTACCTGCGCTTTTACAGTATCCAAAATCCGTTCCCGAATCATCTCCAGGCGGTTCGGATCATCCTCCCGGATACTGATTTTTACGATGGTATGACCATTTTTTACCTTTTCCATCAGGGTTTTTGCCGTTTCTGGATGATAAGTTTTTAACCATGCAGGATTTCCCTGAAGGCGTCTGCGGGCGGCGGCCTCATCTTCATTTACCGCCAGGGTTCCTTCTCCATCATTAAAGAACCCGATTACCTTCATTTCCTCGACTATGTCAACAACCTGTTCCACCACCTCAGGATTCATCCCGGCGCGGTAAATTTCCTTTCCGTGGCACACCACCATACCGCCGTTTAAGGCTGCGACACTGCCGGTAATCTTCATCTCTTTCAGGTATTCCCCTGCTGACTCTGCCCCTCTTCCTGATGCAATGCAGATCTCCATTCCTGCCTCCCATGCCTGGTAAAGCGCCGCGGCATTTTCCGCCGGAAGCTGCTTTTTATCATTCAGAAGCGTTCCGTCCAGATCCACACATAACAGCTGATATTCCACTGACTTTCCTCCTTGCCTTGTTGCTGATGGATACAGGTTATCATGCTTTTGCCGATGACACAATCCGACAGAGAGAATGCCTGAAAAACCCTCCTGTTTTTATAAAATTTCCGCTCTTTTCCCTTTTATTTCCACAAAAAAATCCGGACGAATCCTAATAAATTCCTCCGGAAATGCTTAACATTTTATCCTTTTTCTAATGGTCTATAATATTTGATTAGATAGTTTCTTACGCTCCCCCTCGATAAAGGGCAGGTGGTAAATCACCACCGTTCCCACATCCTTTTCGCTGAATATTTCCATGCCATAATCCGGCCCGAAATTCTTTTTAATCCGGTCATAGGCATTTTTCAGCCCTACATGGTGCCAGCCGTCCTCTTTTAGCTCTCCCATACTTTCTGTTTCCAGAGAGTCCCGCAGCTGCAAAAGCGTTTCCTCGTCCATCCCCACGCCGTTATCCATCACCGTGATCTCCAGCCCGTTTTCGGTCTTTAATGCCTCAATCCGCACCGTCCCGCCCTCTTTTTTCTGACGCAGGCCGTGGCGGACGGCATTTTCCACGATGGGCTGCAGGCTCAGCTTAATGATCGGACATTCCTCTGCCTCCGGGGAAATATCCAGTTCCAGGGAAATCTTATTTTCATAGCGCACCCGCATAATCACAAAATACTCGCGGATGTTGTCAATCTCACAGCGTAGGGGAACCCGGTCGCTGTTATAGCCAATCAGGTATTTTAACTGCCGGGATAAGCTTTCCACCATCTGGGCCGTCTGGTTATCCTCGTGCTCTAATGCCATCATGCGGATAACATCCAGGGTATTGTAAAGATAATGCGGCTTAATCTGTGATTTTAGCGCATCCAGTTCGGCTTCCCTCTGCCGAATCTCCGCCATGTAAACCCGCCGGATATATTCCTCAAGTTCCTGCGCCATATGATTTAAGCCTTCGCCCAGAAGCCCCAGTTCATCCTCCCTCTCCACACACACCCTGGTTTTAAGGTTTCCCTGCTGAATGGCAGCCATGCCCTCCTTTAATTCTTCCACCGGACGGCGAAATCTTCCCAGAAAATACCGGTACAGCATAATCAATACAAAAAAGCTTGCCCCGATAAACCAAAGAACAACTTTGCGGGTCTGATAAAGATTTCGCATCAAAGTCCTGCGGGGCGTTTCAAGCACGGCCTTCCAGCCGCAGCCGGGAATCTCCTCCTCAACCTGGTAATTCTCCTTATCCTTACCTATTTCCCATAATTTTCCAATCTCATCTTCCCGGGTACTGTAAATACACAGGCTGGAACTCTCCGTCAGCCGCAGTATTCCCTGCTGTTTCTGATCCATCTCCTCCACCACCGACGAAAGCTTGGTCAGCTTAACATCCACGTACAGCCTGCCCAGTACATCATCAAGGGTTTCCATTCCCGATACATCCCGGTAAGGGCGGGAGAACGTAATCACCAGATTTTTCGACTGCGGGAAATAATCATCCAGATGCGTTGCTCCCACGGATAATCCTGTCCCTTCAAGTTTCATCTGCACGATTTTTTCCCGCAGAGCTTTTTCATCCAGCACTTTCTGGGCATTGGAAGTAGCATAATAAATCTGTCCCAGCTCGTCCACAAAATATACACTGGCAAGCTTGCTGTCCCGCTCCAAAATATCCTTCATCAGTCCGTTCAGCTTTTGCTTCTTCCTGCTTTTCGGTTCCCGCTTATCCTTTAAGAGTTCCCAAAGCCACCTCCCGTCCTCCACAGGAATATCGTACATCAGTTTTGTCAGGTTATCGCATTCCTGTTCCATCTCCTTGATATTATTGCAGGTATAGGCAAGCATACGGGCCATGTCCTTTAACATTACCTGTTCCAGATTGCGGCTGAACTGACCGTACAGCACCACCCCGGCGATAAACAAAGGAAGCAGTCCCAAGAGCAGAAACGCCATGGTAAGCTGGAAAAATATGCTTTTTCTTCCCCTGATCATTTTTTCCTCCCTTCCTGCCCATCCGCCTGCTTTTTCCATCGGTTTTCCAGTTCTTCCGCGATTTCTTCCAGCCCGGTATCTCCCCATAAAGCCTCCTGCAAACACTGGGCATAAAAGCTTCGGAAGCCATCCGGTGTTTCCTCATCTCCCACAAACCTGCTGCAAAAAATCACATCCCTCTCTCCTGCCTGCTGCACCGTTTTCTGCGCCATCGTTTCCTGATCCCTTACCGGACGCACCGTAACGGAATTTCCATTCATCCGTGTAAGAATATGTTCATAAATTCCCTCAGAATAAAAAAACTTCAAAAACTCTGCGGCTGCCTCAAAACGCTTCTCATCTTCCTTACACTGTGCACTGATGCCCCAGGTTACCGAATCGTCCACCATAGCCCGCACCCGTCCATCCCTGCCCGGAAGATAGAAAAAGCCCAGATCCATCTGGGGATTTAAGGCCGTCACCTGATCCATGATCCAGGGGCCGCTGTAGAGCATGGCTGCATTTCCCGAAGCCAGCTCCTGGATGGTCTGGCTGTCCGAAATACTAAAAAAGCGGTCATCAATATAGCCCCTCCGGTTAAGGCTGCGAAAATCTGCCAGCATCGTTACAACCCTCTCCCGCTCCCAGCGGCTCTCGTTATTTTCATCAAGAAGATAGTTTTGATACAGGTAATTTCCCCAGAAACCCATGTGCCAGATATCCGTGCCGCCAACCGCTACAGGATTGACGCCGTTTCTGCGTATCGAATCACAGACGGCAAGAAAATCCTCATAATTTTGGGGAATTGAAAGTCCCAGACGGTCAAACAGTTCCCGATTATAGACAATTCCCTGCGTCGTCGTATAGCGGGGAATGGCATAGCACAGTTCATGTTCATCGACTCCGTCAATCAAATCGGTCAGACTCCCCGGCAGAGGTGCCAGATACCCGGCATCCGAAAACTGTACCGCCTCCCGCAGCTCCACCACATCATAAAACTCATCCTGGGCAATCAGGACCTTCAGCCGATCCGTAAAACTCTGTCCCGGCACGTCCGCCGGAGCCGTCAGCGTCACCTGAATCTGCGGATATTTTTTCATAAATTCTTCCGCCACCCACTCCATGCTGCCTATCCAGCGGATATCCCCGGAAGAATAAACCACCCGAAGTCCAATCGGCTCGCCCCCGTCCTCTTCTCCCCCGGTCTGTGCCCCCGGCAGCAAACCACAAGCAAAAATGAAGAGGGTAAGCCCAAGCCAAAGAAAAAAAGCTGTCACCGTAACCCGTCCTGCCTTCATCTGCCCTTCCCCCTACCTTCCTTTCTGCTCTTTCCTGTACTCATTGGGACTAATCCCATACTTTCCCCAGAAATTCTCAATAAACACCCGCACGTACCGGTAGCCGACCCGCCTCCCAACCTCGTAAACATTGCAGACCGTATTACACACAAACCTGGCTCCTCATTCGA
>VSOC01000116.1:1433-11841 GCA_009774615.1 Lachnospiraceae bacterium | reverse complement strand
CTATAAAGTTCGTTGGTAGCTACGCCTATGTGGACTTTCACCACAGAACACGGGCATGCCCGTCATACAACAAAAGGCCACAATTACTTGCGGCCTGATGTCTAAGCTTATTCTAAGCTGTTAATTTTGCTCTTCCTTTTGCTCTTCTGGCAGCTAACACTTTTTTTCCGCCTGCGGTTCTCATTCTCTGTCTAAAGCCATGTACTTTAGCTCTCTGCCTTGTTTTTGGCTGATACGTCATTTTCATAATTTAAGCACCTCCTCTGATTCTGACTTATTTCCTTCAATATGAATACACAGATTCAACGATTTTCCTTGTTTTAACCCACTTAAGAAGCAAGGGCGGGACATTAAACATCTTCTCAATTATATAGAAAACAAAAGGGTTCGTCAAGCTTTTTTCAAAAAAATAGACAGCTTTTTTGGCTGTCTATAAACATGCATTGTAATTTGGTTCAAGAATTATCTTTTATTCTGTTTAAGAAACACTTACCCTCGATATATATTGAACAGAAAAGACCTTTAACAGGACTTTTCCGATAACAGCAACCAAAATAGCTGCTGCAATAGCTTCCGGAACACCGGATGCCGTTATCGTACCCATAATCAGACCCCAGACCATGTCCATGCCCACGGATCTTGCTTCGGCATACTGCCTGGCCAGCAAAAGATAGATACTTCCCATAACAAATACGGTATTGGTCATCGAACCGATAAATCCGGTTATCGGAAGGGCAATGATGGCATTAACCTTCAGCTTTTTTAAAAGAAGCCAGAACCATCCTGCAACCACACCGATCATCACCCGGCAGCCAATGGAAATCCACAGAGCCTTTACAGCTCCCAAAATTCCCGTAGTGCTCATAAACGGGGAAAATGCAAAGGAAAGCAAGGTCGGCGCCATGGTATTGCTGATTAAAGAGCAGATGCCAAATACAGCCCCTAAAATTCCTCCCGCCAGAGGCCCCAAGAGAACAGCCCCCAAAATAACCGGGATGTGCACAGTTGTTGCCTTAATAATCGGCAGCTGAATCATTCCTAATGGAGTATTGGCCAAAAGGATTACAATTGCTGCCATAAGTGCAACACTGGTAAGCCAACGAGTGTCTTTTCTTGTCTTATTCATTTTTTTCCTCCTGCTACTGTTCTTTGAAATAGAAAGATACAATGCATTTACATTCTCTATTATAATGAAAAATCCCCTCCCCGTCAATCCTGTTTTTCGTGGATATTTCCTCAGGTTACATAAGTTTATCCACAATTTGTTCATAACTTGTGGATAAACTGAATTTTATTCACGAAATTTCCCCAAATTTCCTTCTCGATTCCCCTGATTCTCCAAGATTTTCCCGTGTGGACAATCTCTGTTCTTTTTTCCTGAATTTTGTGGACAACTTGATCTTTCACAAGGGATCAACAGCCTGTTCTCCCCCTTTTCACCAAGTTATCCACAAAAAAATATTTATTTTTTTCTATTTTCATTGAAAAATGTTTACACTTAAGGTAAAATATACTGTAGATTGGGGGTTTATACCTTACCGGGCAAAGGCAGCCCTAAACGTTACGGTTTGCACATTTACAGTAACCCCTAAACCACTTACTTACCTAACCATCAGGAGATTTGTCTATGATTGAGAAATTAAGAGAAAACTGGGATGATATACTGCTCTATCTCAAGGAAGAGCACGACATTATGGATGTATCTTACCGTACCTGGCTCCTTCCTCTTCAGATTTATGATGCCGATGACCAAAAAGTAGTGATTATGGTTCCGGACAGTGCCATGATTGGCTATATCAAGAAGAAATACGGCTTTCTTCTGAAAATAGCCATAGAAGAAAAAACAGGTATTGGCGGTGAAGTGGAATTTATTTCCAAAGAAGATGCAGAAAAAAGCAGCTCTAATAATAGGAAGAAACAGGCTTCAGAAAATTCCATTTTACCCCAGATCAGCCCCGAAACGCTTCAACATGCCAATCTGAACCCAAAATACACCTTCGATACCTTTGTTGTCGGTGCAAATAATAACCTGGCTCATGCTGCATCCTTAGCCGTAGCCGAATCTCCGGGAGAAGTTTACAATCCTCTCTTTATTTACGGCGGTGTGGGACTGGGAAAAACGCATTTAATGCATTCCATCGCCCATTTTATCTTAAAAAATAATCCGAAGGCGAAAATTTTATACGTTACTTCAGAAAAGTTTACCAACGAACTGATTGATGCCATCCGAAACAAGAATAATATCAGCACCACCGAATTTCGTGAAAAATACCGGAATAATGATGTCCTCTTAATTGACGATATTCAGTTTATTATCGGAAAAGAAAGTACACAGGAAGAATTTTTCCACACCTTTAATACGCTTTATGAATCGAAAAAGCAGATTATTATCTCCTCGGATAAGCCGCCCAAGGAAATTGAAACCTTAGAAGAAAGGCTTCGTTCCCGATTTGAATGGGGTTTAACCGTAGATATCCAGTCGCCAGACTACGAAACGCGCATGGCGATTCTTCGGAAAAAAGAGGAGATGGAAGGCTATAATATTGACAATGAAGTGATTAAATACATTGCCACGAACATTAAGTCCAATATCCGGGAACTTGAAGGTGCATTGACAAAGATTGTTGCCCTCTCCAAGCTTGGAACCAACCGTGAGATTACCATTGAACTGGCCGAAGAAGCCTTAAAAGACCTGATTTCTCCTAATGCCGTCCGGGAAATCACACCGGAATCCATTATGCAGATTGTGGCTGACCATTTTGGCATCACTCCTTTAGATATTGCCTCCCAGAAGCGAAACCGGGAAATCGTCGTTCCCCGGCAGATTGTGATGTATCTGTGCCGAAATATGACCACCACCCCGCTCCAGCTTATCGGAAAATATATGGGCGGAAGGGATCACACGACCATTATTCACGGTGCCGATAAGATTGCCAAAGATATTACGAAAAATGACAGCTTAAGAAACACGGTAGAGATCTTAAAGAAAAAAATTAATCCACAGTAAAACGTGCACGCCCATGTGGACAGTCTGTGTATAAAAGGATCTCTGTTTACCCTTATTTTTCCCCTGTGGAAAAACCTTAAGTTCTTAAGAATCATTTTTAAGGTTTTCCACAACTCCATTAAGCCTGTATTTTCCCATATTTTGAAGGATTTCCCAGGTTTTACACAAATACACAGTTCCTACGGCGGTTACGACGAAAATTATCTTTATTCATTCTTTATTTTATCTATTTTCAATGAAAGGAAGTTATCAACCACAATGAAATTGACGTTCCAAAAAGACGTGCTGTTAAATGGCATTAACATTGTTCTTAAGGCAGTTTCTTCAAAAACAACGATGTCCATCTTAGGATGTATCTTAATTGATGCTTCTGGCAGTGAGATTAAGCTGACCGGAAATGATATGGAACTTGGAATTGAAACGAAAATAGAAGGAAATATCCTAGAAAGAGGGAAAATTGCTTTAGATGCAAAGATATTTTCAGAAATTATTCGTAAATTATCTTCACCGGATGCGGAAATCCATATTGAAACCGATGATGCATTAAATACGGTTATTTCCAGTGAAAATTCGGTATTTAAGATTCAGGGCAGGGACAGTGAAGAGTTTTCCTACCTTCCTTATATTGAACGGGAACATTCCATTACCCTCTCTCAGTTTACGTTAAGGGAAATTATCCGCCAGACCTTATTTTCCATTTCTCCAAACGACAGCAACAAGATGATGACCGGTGAGCTGTTCGAGGTTCATGGGAATGAGCTTAAGGTAGTTTCTTTAGACGGGCACCGCATTTCTATCCGAAAAATTATATTAAAGGAAAACTATGATGATGTAAAGGTAATTGTACCAGGAAAGACTTTAAGTGAAATCAGCAAGATTTTAAATGGAGATAACGAAAGCGAAGTTAAGCTTTTCTTCAGTCAGAACCATATCTTATTTGCCTTTGACCAGACCATCGTTGTATCAAGGCTGATTGAGGGAGAGTATTTCCGCATTAATCAGATGCTTTCCGGCGACTACGAAACCAAATTTACAGTGAATAAAAAGGATTTTTTAGATTGTATTGAACGGGCAACCATCTTAATTCGGGAAAATGATAAAAAGCCTTTAATTTTAAATATTCTGGATCATTCCATGGAATTAAAGCTGAATTCAAGTTTTGGTTCGATGAATGCGGAACTTCCCATCCACAAGACAGGCAAGGATATTATGATTGGATTTAACCCGAAGTTTTTAATTGATGCATTAAGAGTTATTGACGATGAGGAAATTGATCTGCACATGATGAACCCCAAATCCCCCTGCTTTATCCGAGATGAGGATCAAAACTATATTTATCTCATCCTTCCTGTTAATTTTAATGCAGCTTCTGTCTGATGAGTGTTCTGCTGCTGCTGTGAACATGCAGACAGCAGCGTTATATCCGTAAACTTACAGGTATAAGAATGGAGAAAAAATGGAAATCATTACCTTAAGAGAAGAATATATCAAACTGGGTCAGGCATTAAAAGCCGCGGGGCTTGTCGATTCCGGTGTTGAGGCAAAGTATGCCGTTGAAGAAGGAAAAGTAAAGGTCAACGGACAAACCGCCCTGCAGAGAGGAAAAAAACTTTTTGCTGAGGATATGGTGGAATTTCGCGGACAGACCATTAAAATTGAAGCGAGAAAAGCGGATTAGAGAGAAAAGACAATGATTATTGAGTCAATGGAACTTCAGCATTACCGCAATTACCCTGCCTTACAGATTTCCTTTGATCCCGGGACAAATATTTTTTACGGGGACAATGCCCAGGGAAAGACCAACGCCTTAGAGGCCGTGTACGTCTGCTGTACGACAAAATCGCACCGGGTGTCCAGGGATAAGGATTTAATTCGTTTCGGGCAGGAAGAGGCGCATATTAAGCTTCAGGTGAAAAAAGATAATGTTTCTTACCGGATTGATATGCATTTAAAAAAGAATAAACCCAAGGGAATTGCTGTCAATGGCATCCCTATCCGAAAGGCAAGTGAACTTTTTGGCATTGCCAATGTTGTATTTTTTTCTCCGGAGGATTTAAACATTATTAAAAACGGGCCGTCGGAGCGCCGGCGTTTCCTTGACCTGGAACTTTGCCAGGTGAATAAGCTTTATGTCCATAACTTAGTCAATTACAATAAAATCCTGATGCAGAGAAATAAGTGTTTAAAAGATTTATCTTTTCGGCCGGAGTATGAATCGACCCTGGAAATCTGGGACGAACAGCTTATTCGCTACGGCCTTCCTTTGATGGAATACCGAAAGCAGTTTATCGACCAGTTAAACCAGTTAATTGAAGTTGTCCATGGAAAATTAACGGGAAAAAAAGAGCATTTAGTGCTTTCCTATGAGCCGAATGTGCAGCCGGAGGAATTTTCGGCAGTGCTGGTGAAAAACCGGGAATCCGACAAAAAGCAAAAGACAACTTTGTCCGGGCCGCACCGGGATGATATGAGTTTTTTTATTAATCAAATTGATATAAGAAAATTTGGTTCCCAGGGCCAGCAGCGATCGGCGGCTTTATCACTGAAGCTGTCTGAAATTGAACTGGTCAGGGAACTGATTCATGATTATCCGATTTTACTGTTAGATGATGTACTGTCCGAATTGGACCGCGGCAGGCAGAATCATTTACTAAACAGCATTAACCACATCCAGACCATGATTACCTGTACGGGTTTGGATGATTTTATTGGACATCGTTTTCCGCTTAACCGAATTTTTAAGGTCACGGGAGGAGAAGTCTGCAAAGAAAATTAAGTTGCTGTGAACATGTGAAAAGGAACAAAATGAACAAGGAGGATCACAATGGGTACAGAATATGGAGCAGAACAAATCCAGATTTTGGAAGGGCTGGAAGCAGTAAGAAAACGACCAGGAATGTATATTGGAAGCACTTCCATCCGGGGCCTTCATCATCTGGTTTATGAGATTGTCGATAATTCCGTCGATGAAGCATTAGCTGGTTTCTGCGATGTGATTGATGTTACCATAAATGAAGATAACTCGATTACAGTCATCGATGACGGACGTGGAATTCCTGTAGATATTCAAAAAAAGGCAGGAAAATCTGCTGTAGAGGTGGTATTTACCATCCTTCACGCCGGCGGAAAATTTGGAAACGGAGGCTATAAAGTGTCCGGCGGCCTTCACGGTGTGGGTGCTTCGGTTGTCAATGCCTTATCCGAATGGCTGGAAGTTGAAATTTATAAGGACGGCAAGGTTTACCGCCAGCGCTATGAGCGGGGAAAAACCGTAAAAGATCTGGAAATTATTGGTGAATGTCCTTTGGATAAACATGGGACAAAGGTACATTTTCTTCCGGATAAGGAAATCTTTGAAGAAACCGTTTTTGACTATGATACCTTAAAAATCCGTCTGCGGGAAACCGCTTTTTTAACGAAAAATTTAAAGATTATCCTTAGGGATGATCGCGAAGAAAAGCATGAAAAAACCTTTCACTACGAGGGCGGAATTCAGGAGTTTGTTACGTATTTAAACCGCGGAAAAACACCGTTATTTAACCAGGTTATTTACTGTGAAGGCATGAAAGACGGAGTCTATGTCGAAGTTGCCCTGCAGCATAATGACTCTTATAACGAAAATATTTATACTTTCGTTAATAATATCAATACGCCGGAAGGCGGAACTCATCTGGTTGGCTTTAAAAATGCTTTGACCAAAACGTTTAATGATTATGCAAGAAAGAATAAGCTTTTAAAAGAAAATGAAACCAATCTTGCCGGGGAAGATATCCGGGAAGGTTTAACTTCCATTATCAGCGTAAAGATTGAAGAACCGCAGTTTGAGGGACAGACTAAGCAAAAATTAGGAAACAGCGAGGCCAGAGGTGCTGTGGACGCCATTGTCAGCGAACAGCTTACCTATTTCTTAGAGCAGAATCCTGCTGCGGCAAAGGCTATCTGTGAAAAATCCGTGCTTGCCCAGCGTGCCCGGGCGGCGGCAAGGAAGGCCAGGGAGTTAACCAGAAGAAAGACAGCTTTAGATGTGATGAGCCTTCCCGGAAAGCTTGCCGACTGTACGGATAAAGACCCGGCAAACTGTGAGATTTACATTGTCGAGGGCGATTCTGCAGGCGGTTCGGCAAAGGATGCCCGCAATAAGGCAAATCAGGCAATTCTTCCCCTTCGCGGAAAGATTTTAAATGTAGAAAAGGCCCGTTTAGATAAGATTTATGCCAATGCCGAAATTCGGGCGATGATCACGGCATTCGGTACGGGGATTCATGAAGATTTTGATATAACCAAGCTGCGCTACCACAAGATTATCTTAATGACCGATGCCGACGTGGACGGGGCACACATCAGCACCCTGCTTCTGACATTTATTTATCGTTTTATGCCGGAATTAATCAAGCAGGGCTATGTTTATCTGGCGCAGCCGCCGTTATTTAAGCTGGAAAAGAACAAACGCATCTGGTACGCCTACAGCCCGGAAGAATTAAATGATATTTTATCCGAAGTTGGACGGGATACCAATAATAAGATTCAGCGCTATAAGGGACTTGGAGAGATGGATGCCGAACAGCTCTGGGAAACCACCATGGACCCTGAACGCAGAATTCTTCTTCGGGTAACTATGGACGATGAAACCGCCTCCGAACTGGATTTAACCTTTACTACATTGATGGGGGATCAGGTAGAACCCCGCCGGGAATTTATAGAAACGAACGCAAAATTTGGTACATTGGACATCTGATGCTGCCGGGATAAAAAGGTTAAAGAGCCGATGAAGATTTATTCTTGGAAGGATTTTTAACCATGGCAGTCCTGGTTGATTCAGAAAGCGGAAAATGGAGGAGAATATGGAACCAAATGTATTTGATAAAGTCCATGATAAAGATTTAAAGAAAACCATGGAAAAGTTTTATATCGATTATGCTATGAGTGTAATTGCATCCCGTGCCCTGCCGGATGTCCGGGACGGATTAAAACCGGTTCAGCGCCGTGTGCTTTTTTCAATGATTGAATTAAATAACGGTCCAGATAAGCCGCACAGAAAATGCGCCCGTATCGTCGGTGATACCATGGGTAAATATCATCCCCACGGCGACAGTTCCATTTACGGTGCCCTGGTCAATATGGCGCAGAAGTGGTCTACACGCTACATGCTTGTTGACGGACACGGAAATTTTGGCTCTATCGACGGCGACGGAGCAGCCGCCATGCGTTACACGGAAGCACGCTTAAGCAAGATTTCCATGGAAATGCTGGCAGATATCAATAAAGATACCGTGGATTTTGTCCCCAACTTTGATGAAACCGAGCGGGAGCCGGTAGTTCTTCCCTCGCGTTTCCCCAATCTTTTATGCAACGGTACTTCTGGTATTGCCGTGGGAATGGCAACGAATATTCCACCCCATAACATTAAAGAAGTTATCGCTGCGGTGGTAAAGATTATCGATAACCGGGTGCTTGAAGACAGAAACACGGATCTGGAAGAAATTATGGGCATTATCAAAGGCCCGGATTTCCCCACAGGGGCAACGATTTTAGGCCGTTCCGGCATCGAAGAAGCTTACCGAACCGGCCGCGGGAAGATCAAAGTACGGGCAGTGACCAATATTGAAGCCCTGCCCAACGGGAAAAATAAAATTATCATTACAGAAATTCCTTATCTGGTCAATAAGGCAAGACTGATTGAAAAAATAGCCGAACTGGTCAAGGAGAAAAAGATTGACGGGATCACGGATGTCCGGGATGAATCCAACCGCGAGGGCTTAAGGATCTGTATTGAACTGCGTCGGGATGTGAATGCAAATGTGCTGTTAAACCAGCTGTACAAACATACCCAGCTTCAGGATACCTTCGGCGTGATTATGCTGGCACTGGTGAATAATCAGCCCCGTGTTCTGAATCTTTTGCAGATGCTGGAGTACTATTTAAAGCATCAGGAAGATGTGGTCACGAGAAGGACGAAATATGACTTAAATAAGGCTCAGGAACGGGCGCATATTTTGGAAGGTCTTCTTAAAGCCTTAGATTATATTGATGAAGTTATTCGGATTATCCGCGGATCGGCCAATGTTGCCGAGGCAAAGCAGCAGCTGATGGAGAGGTTTGAATTAAGCGATATTCAGGCTCAGGCGATTGTGGACATGCGTCTTCGTGCACTGACCGGTTTGGAAAGGGAAAAACTGGAAAAGGAATATGCGGAACTTCAGGCGAAGATTAAAGAACTTTTAGGCATTTTATCGGATGAGAAAAAGCTTTTGGGTGTAATTAAAGAAGAGATTCAGGTGATTTCCGATAAGTACGGAGATGAGCGAAGAACCGGTATCGGCTATGATTATGATATGTCCATGGAAGATTTGATCCCCGATGACGATACGGTGATCACCATGACGAACTTAGGTTATATTAAGCGCATGGATATTGATAATTTTAAAGCGCAGAACCGCGGAGGAAAGGGCATTAAGGGGATGCAGACCATAGAAGAGGATTATATTGAAGACCTCTTTATGACGACGAATCACCATTATGTGATGTTCTTTACCAATAAGGGCAGGGTTTACCGTCTGAAAGCCTATGAGATTCCGGAAGCCGGAAGGACTGCGCGTGGAACGGCCATTGTTAATCTTTTACAGATGATGCCGGATGAAAAGATAACCGCTGTTATTCCGATGAAAGAATATGAAGATAATAAATTTTTGTTTATGGCAACGAAAAAAGGTATGGTGAAGAAGACACCAATCAATGAATATGCCCATGTAAGGAAAACTGGACTTCAGGCGATTCTTCTTCGGGAGGACGATGAACTGATTGAGGTAAAAACCACAGATAATACCGAAGAAATTATTATGGCAACCAAAAAGGGGATGTGTATTCGTTTCCATGAAAAAGATGTAAGAATTACCGGCCGGGTTTCCATGGGTGTTATCGGAATGAAATTTGAAGATGACGATGAAATTATCGGTATGCAGACGATAAGCCAGGGAGAATGTCTGTTGGTTGCTTCAGAAAAAGGTTATGGAAAGCGAACATTTATTCATGAATTTAAGCGCCAGAACCGCGGAGGAAAAGGTGTGCTCTGCTATAAAGTTACCGAAAAAACGGGCTGCCTTGTCGGTGCAAAGTTAGTAGACGATCACCGGGAAGTTATGCTGATTACCAATGAGGGAATTATTATCCGTATGGGTGTCAGCGATATCAGTATTATCGGAAGAAATACCTCCGGTGTAAAATTGATGAACATTGATCCTGCGTCGGATATTAAGGTTGCAAGTATCGCAAAAGTAAGGGACAGCGGGACAAAAGAAGAAGAAAGTGATTTTACTGAAGAAAGTGATTTTACTGAAGAAGATGGTTTTACTGAAGAAGATGACGAAACGAATAAACCAGAGGATTAAAAAATAATGAATCGAA
>VSOC01000116.1:0-1333 GCA_009774615.1 Lachnospiraceae bacterium | reverse complement strand
TTTTACTGAAGAAGATGGTTTTACTGAAGAAGATGACGAAACGAATAAACCAGAGGATTAAAAAATAATGAATCGAATTATTTATATGGTACTGCGCAATATTTACCGGGTTCCGTTTTGGTTTTATCAGCTCTGCAGGTTATGCAGGGCTGATGATCCTCATACGGAAGAGGAACGATATGAATTTTTACATCGTTTAGTAAAGGAAGTCAACCGAACCGGCCGTGTTAAAGTGAATTGTTTTGGAGCAGAAAAGCTTCCGGAAAAAAATGGTTTTATTTTATTTCCCAATCATCAGGGTCTTTTTGATTCTCTGGCATTAATTGAAAGCTGTCCCAGACCTTTTGGAATTGTTATTAAAAAAGAAGCATTAAAATGGATTCTGGTGAAACAGGTGGTTGCCCTGCTTCGGGGAATCGGAATTGACCGGGAGGATATCCGGGCTTCCTTAGAAGTTATTAAGCAGGTAACGAATGAGGTAAGGCAGGGAAGAAATTATATTATCTTTCCGGAAGGTACAAGGAGCCGGGAGGAGAATGAGGTATTGCCGTTTAAGGCTGGAACGTTTAAAAGCGCAGTTAATGCAAAATGTCCCATCGTCCCTGTAGCTTTAATTGACTGCTACCGTCCGTTTGATCTTTCTTCCATAAGAAGAGAAAGCGTACAGGTACATTTTCTTGACCCGCTTTATCCGGAAATGTATACAGGGCTGAAAACAAAAGAAATTGCCGAAATGGTTCATGATCAGATCCAGGAAGCAATAAACAGGAATCGAAGAGATGGAAATAATTAGGTAAAAAGAAAAAATAAAAAAATTTAAAAAACCGGTTGACAAAGTAATTGTAGTTATGTATAATAATCTATGCGTCTGATGGCGTGTCCAAAAGAACGCAATCATATGGAAAGTATCAATTCGGAGAAATACTCAAGAGGCCGAAGAGGCGCCCCTGCTAAGGGTGTAGGTCGGGCAACCGGCGCGAGGGTTCAAATCCCTCTTTCTCCGCTTCTTTTCCAAATGATTATTTTTTTGGCCTTATTTATCGGCCGAAAAATAAATTAAAAAAAATAAAAAAACTGCTTGACAACAAAGAACATTCGTGGTAATATTTAACACGCTGTTGCAGAGAAAAGCAGCAAGAACAAAGAGTTTACAAAAAAAATAAAAAAATGAAAAAAGCTGTTGACAAGCTCAAAACTATATGATAATATAAATGAGTTGTGCAGGAGAGAAAAACTTAAATGCGCAGGGATACAGCATTGAACCTTGAAAATTAAAGACTGAACAATACACAAACCCTGAAAATTCTTAAAAAACAAGGCGCAGGTTTGGCCT
>VSOC01000115.1 GCA_009774615.1 Lachnospiraceae bacterium | reverse complement strand
GATATCTTTCCGGATAAGGCAGAAAAAAAGCTTGCAGTTTTGGCAGGAATCATTTATCATAGGATTAGGACGTGCAACTGGCGGATAGCGTGGGAAACCACAGGGGAGCACGGGGAAGAAGTAATCGACCGCCTGGGTGCCTTTGGGCATGTCCAGGCGGTTTTTTGTGTTGTGCAGGATTGAGTATGCGTAACCGGGATATGTGCCAAGAGGAAGGAAAGTTGTTATTACAGATTTGTTGTATGCGGCAAAAGAAAAGGAGGATTTTTTATGCAAATGCGTTTATTGACTGAGGAATTAAGACAGAACAGCTATCCGGGACGGGGAATCGTGATTGGAAGGTCTGCGGATGGAAAGAAGGCAGTGACGGCGTATTTTATTATGGGAAGGAGCGTAAACAGCCGCAACCGGGTGTTTGTGGAAGAGGGACGGGGAATCCGCACGCAGGCGTTTGACCCGTCGAAGCTTACCGATCCCAGCCTGATTATCTATGCGCCGGTTCGCGTACTGGGGAATAAGACAATTGTCACCAACGGCGACCAGACCGATACTATCTATGAGGGAATGGATAAGCAGATGACCTTCGAGCAGAGCCTTCGCAGCCGTGCATTTGAGCCGGACGGCCCGAATTTTACCCCAAGGATTTCCGGGATTATGCACATCGAGGACGGAAAGTATAATTATGCCATGTCTATATTGAAGAGCAATGAAGGCAACCCCGAAAGCTGCTGCCGCTACACCTACGCCTATGAAGCACCCGCGGCGGGAGAGGGACGGTTTATTCATACCTATATGCAGGACGGGGACCCATTGCCCAGCTTTGAGGGAGAGCCGAAGCGGGTGAAGATTTCCGGGGATATCGATGAGTTTACGCAGGAGATCTGGGAAAGCCTGAACGAGGACAATAAGGTTTCGCTGTTTGTCCGCTTTATCGATATCGCAGGCGGGGATGAGGAAACCAGGATTGTGAATAAGAATCAGTAGGTGTTTATAGAGAAATCAGGATAAAGAACCAGCAGCGGTTTGCAGAGAAAAACAGATAACAGATGAAACAGAATCAGGATAAATGGAAAACCGGAGGAATGAAGATGAACGAATTAGAATTAAAATACGGCTGTAACCCGAATCAGAAACCGTCGAGAATTTTTATGAACGAGGGGAAGAACCTTCCAATCACCGTGCTTTGCGGGCGTCCGGGTTATATTAATTTTCTGGATGCGTTTAACGGATGGCAGCTGGTGCGGGAGTTAAAGGCGGCGACCGGGCTTCCTGCGGCGACTTCCTTTAAGCATGTTTCCCCTGCGGGGGCGGCGGTGGGGCTGCCGTTAGATGATGTGCTGAAGAAGATTTACTGGGTGGACGATATGGGCGATTTATCATCTTTGGCCTGCGCCTATGCACGGGCAAGGGGGGCGGATCGGATGTCCTCGTTTGGCGATTTCATAGCCCTGTCGGATGTGTGCGACGTGGATACGGCAAAGATTATCAAGAGAGAGGTTTCCGACGGTGTGATTGCCCCCGGGTATGAGCCGGAAGCACTGGAGATCTTAAAGGCGAAGAAGAACGGGAATTATAATGTGATTGCGATTGACCCGATGTATGAGCCGGAGCCGATTGAGCGCAAAAAGGTGTTTGGCATTGTCTTTGAGCAGGGAAGGAATGAACTGGAGATTAACGAGGAACTTCTTGCGCAGGTGGTGACGGAGAATAAGGAAATTCCCCAGGCGGCAAAGGTAGATCTGATGATTTCTCTGATTACCTTAAAGTATACGCAGTCCAATTCCGTCTGCTTTGTTAAGAATGGACAGGCCATTGGAATCGGCGCGGGGCAGCAGTCCAGGGTACACTGCACAAGGCTTGCCGGGCAGAAGGCGGATAACTGGTTTCTGCGTCAGGCACCGCAGGTGCTGAATTTAGAGTTTGTGGACGGCATTAAGCGGGCCGATCGGGATAATGCGATCGATGTCTTTATCGGCGAGGAATATATGGATGTTTTAGCGGACGGCGCATGGGAGAGAATCTTTAAAGTGAAGCCGGCGGTATTTACCCGCGAGGAAAAGAGGGCGTGGCTGGATAAGATGGAGGATGTGGCTCTTGGTTCGGATGCCTTTTTCCCGTTTGGGGATAATATTGAGCGGGCGTATAAGAGCGGCGTAAAGTACATCGCAGAGCCGGGCGGTTCGGTAAGGGACGACCAGGTGATTGAAACCTGTAATAAGTATGGAATGGCGATGGCGTTTACAGGGATAAGGCTGTTCCATCATTAATCGGCGGCGGTTGGTGTTTTTCAGCGAGAAAAAACTGCCGGAAAAAAATAACAGGAAGGAGCGTGGAATTATGGGGTTAGTGTATGCAGAGGGTAATCGGGAGTACCATATCGGGGTTGCGCCCGGGGAGGTGGGGAGATATGTGATTCTCCCCGGCGATCCGGGGCGGTGCGAAAAAATTGCGGCGCATTTTGAACAGCCGGTGAAGGTGGCGCAGAACCGGGAATATACGACCTATACGGGGATGCTCTGCGGGGAAAAGGTGAGTGTAATGTCTACAGGCATCGGCGGGCCGTCGGCGTCGATTGGAATGGAGGAACTGATTCACTGCGGCGCAGATACCTTTATTCGGGTGGGAACTTCCGGGGGGATGCAGAAGGAGATTCTAGGCGGCGATATCGTGATTGCAACCGGGGCGATCCGTTTTGAGGGGACGAGTAAAGAATATGCGCCGATCGAGTACCCGGCAGTGGCGGATTTTGCGGTTACGGCAGCATTGAAGGAGAGCGCGGAGGCATTGGGGCAGACCTATCATCTGGGCGTCGTGCAGTGCAAGGATAATTTTTACGGTCAGCACTCCCCCGATTCCATGCCGGTTGCCGATGAATTAAACAGCCGCTGGAAGTCCTGGATTGCGTGCGGGGCGCTGGCGTCGGAGATGGAATCGGCAGCGCTGTTTATCGTAGCCGGGGTGCGGCGGGTGCGCTGCGGGTCGGTGATGTTAGTTATTGCGAACCAGACCCGCCGGGAACTGGGTCTGCCGGATGTGCAGGTGCACGATACCGAGGCGGCGATTAAAACGGCGGTGAAGGCGCTGGAATTGCTGATTGCGCGGGATAAAAAGTAATTCTTAAGATTGACGGTGCAGAGAAAAAGAAAAGGATTCGTCCTGCGAACCGCGCAGAAGAAAAGACAATAATTCGTAAAAAAGATTACTGGAAATTGATAGCAAACCGTAAGAGAAAAGAAATACATTTTCCTTCCGTTTCCTGTATACTGGACATAATCAAGGATGAAAACTGAATGTTGCCGTGAATATGCAAACGGTAACAAGCGAACGAAAAAAAGTACAGTACGGGAAACGGGAGGAATTATAATGAGAAGGAAAATTTGTACATTCGGCGCAGTGTGCGCGTTATTATTAACTGCCTGCGGGAAGGGGAATGCCGTAGTGCAGACCTCTTCTGGTGCGGGCCAGGCATCGAATATGGAGCAGGTGCCGGAAGGTATGCCTGCAAGACCGGAGAGGACAGAGTCACAGACCATTACGGTCAGCGGGCGGGAAACGGTAAAGACCGTACCGGATATGGCAGAAATTGTCTATGCCGTGTCCACGCAGGAAAAGGATGCCGCGGCCTGTCAGAAGGCGAATACCGAAAAAGTGAATCAGCTTCTGGCGGCGCTTAAAGCCCTGGGGATAGAGGAGAAGTCGATCCAGACCTCCGGCTACGATATTTCCCCGCGGTACGACTGGGATAAGAACGGGGAGATTGTCGGCTATGAGGCCACAACCCAGGTAACGGTTTCCGATATTTCCCTGGCACAGGTGGGCGAGGTGCTGGAAGAGTCCGTGGAATCCGGGGTGAACCAGGTGCAGTCGCTGGCATTTTTGGCAAGCGATTATGATAAGAGCTACCAGGAAGCCTTAAAGATGGCAGTAAACCAGGCACAGGAGAAGGCGCAGGCATTAGCGGACGCAAGCGGGTGCACGTTAGGCCGCCCGATCCACATTACCGAACATGGCAGCGACCAGAGCACAAGATATGTCAATGTCAACGCCGTGCAGAGCATGAGAAAAGAGGCAGCCGCCGATATGTCGATGTCCGTGATGGCAGGAGAGATCGACGTGGAGGCAAGCATCAGCGTGGATTTTGCGATTCAGTAATGAGTGGTTTGCCGGGAAGATAAGACGAATGCAAAGAAAATGATAAAGCAGCATTGACCGCAAAAGGGATTTTAAAAGAGAAGATTCGCAAGTATGGTGTAGCTTTTAAAGGGAAGGAAGTATTGATTGGAGAAGAATAAGGAAGTAAAGAAATCGTTACAGTAATTCATATATAGGAGGTGATTTTGTTGCAAAAAGTATAGGTTTTGCAAAAATATAAATTGCCGTAAATTCATTCATATTTTACTATATTTTGATTGATATTGAACCATATTTTTAAATAGCAGCATCCTTGTGGGAACCTATGCATTTATAGCAGCAGTTCCGACAAGGATGTTTTTTCAGCTTTAATTTATCAGAAAGTCGAAAAAATCATTTGTATTTTTAAGACGTTTTCGTTATACTAAGACTATAAGGAATTTAAACGATAGATTGTCTGAAACAGAGGTGCAAACATGGCAAAAACCGTAGGAATCGGTTACCAGGATTTTGAAAAAGTAAGAGAAAAAGATTTATTTTATGTTGATAAGACTGGATTTATCCGGGAATGGTGGGAGAATGAGGATGAGGTGACATTGATTATCCGTCCAAGGAGATTTGGAAAGACGCTGAATATAAGTATGCTGGAGAAATTTTTTTCTGTTCAATATACTGGACGGGAGGATTTATTCCGGGAGTTTGTGATTTGGGAAGATGAAAAGTATCGGAGTCTTCAGGGAACTTATCCGGTAATCAGTTTATCTTTTGCCAACGTAAAAGAAAAAACGTATGCGGCGACGATTCAAAGGATGAATCAAATATTGACGAATCTGTATTCCGCACATCGATTCCTTTTAAAAGAAGGGAATCTGGATGAAAAGGAAAAACTATTTTTTGCATCGGTTAATTTCAATATGGATGAAACGACAGCAACGATGGCGATTCATCAACTATCCCTTTATTTGTCCCGTTATTATCAAAAAAAAGTGATTATTTTGCTGGATGAATACGATACGCCCATGCAGGAAGCTTATGTAAATGGCTACTGGGACGAAATGGTTTCTTTTACCCGAAGTATGTTTAATTCAGCATTTAAAACCAATCCCTATCTGGAACGGGCGATGATGACAGGGATTACCAGGGTGAGTAAGGAATCGATTTTTTCGGATTTGAATAATTTAAAGGTAGTTACGACAACTTCCGAGGAATATGCAGACTGTTTTGGATTTACCCAGGAAGAAGTTTTTGCTTCACTGGATGAATACGGGTTAGCAGAGAAAAAGTCGGAAGTGAAAAACTGGTATGATGGATTTATATTCGGGAGCAGAAGGGATATTTATAATCCCTGGTCAATTATTAATTATCTTGATACAAAAAGACTGGGAACTTATTGGGTAAATTCCAGTTCAAACAGCCTGATTGGAAAGCTGATCCGGGAAGGTGAACCGGAAATGAAGCAGATGATGGAAGATTTGCTTTCCGGAAAAACGCTGTACATGGAGATTGATGAACAAATTGTCTATCATCAATTACAGGAAAAACGAAATGCCGTCTGGAGTCTTTTGCTGGCCAGCGGATATTTAAAAGTTTTAAAAAAGGAATATATCGAAAAAAGCGGACGCTGGTATTATACGCTGACATTGACCAACCGGGAAGTGCATCGGATGTTTGAAGATATGATTTTGGATTGGTTTGCGCGAAGTGAGGGGAATTATAATGCATTTATTAAAGCACTTTTAGCAGATGATTTAGAAGCAATGAATGCCTATATGAACGGAGTATCCCAGTCAATGTTCAGTTATTTTGATACGGGAAATAACTCCTGCAGGGAAGAACCAGAACGTTTTTACCACGGTTTTGTATTGGGACTAATGGTGGAATTGGCTGACAGGTATGTATTGACATCAAATCGGGAAAGTGGGTTTGGGCGGTATGATGTGATGCTTGAACCGTTGCATCCTGAAAGGGATGATGCCGTGATTATGGAATTTAAAGTTTTCCAGCCAAAGAAGGAAAAGGATTTGGACGATACGGTAAAAACGGCATTAAAGCAGATAGAAGAGAAAAAATACGAAGCAGCATTGACCGCAAAAGGGATTTTAAAAGAGAAGATTCGCAAGTATGGTGTAGCTTTTAAAGGGAAGGAAGTATTGATTGGAGAAAAATAAGGAAGTAAAGAAATAGTTACGGTAATTCATTCAAACATTTGATTATGGATTCTAAGGGAGGGGCATGAATGGACTTAAAAGAATTTCAATCCATTCTTACAATCGGAGAAACCGTAGCAGTTGAGTTCAAACGCTGCGGTAATGGAATAGAATCAGATACCTATGAAACAGTATGTTCTTTTTTAAACAGGTTTGGCGGCGATATCTTTATGGGTGTATTGGATGATGGTACTGTGGTGGGTATACCAGAAAAAGCAGCTCCTGATATGGTGAAGAATTTTATTACGGTAATCAGTAATCCGGCATTGTTTTCTCCGACCATTTATTTGGCTCCTGAAGTTATTAAGGACGAGCAGGGGCATAGTATAATCCATGTGCATATTCCTCCGAGTGCAGAAGTTCACAGCTATAAGAAGGTAGTATATGACCGTGTGGATGATTCGGATGTAAAAGTAACAGCAACCAGTCAGATTGCTGCAATGTATATTCGTAAACAGAATATCTTTACGGAAAAGAAGATTTATCCATATGCAACAATGGAAGATTTAAGGTTGGATTTGTTTTCGAAAATTCGTATCAGGGCACAGAATCATGCCGGTGGGCAGCATCCATGGACAACAATGGATGATATGGCATTATTAAAAAGTGCTGGATTATATGGGCGGGATATTGCGACTGGAAAAGAAGGATTTAATTTGGCCGCAATTATGCTGCTCGGAAAGGATGATGTGATATTAAATGCTGTACCATCTTATGTAACAGATGCACTTGTCAGGAAGGTCAATATCACTCGTTATGATGACCGTGAGATTGTAAAGACAAATTTGATCGAGAGCTATGAACAGCTTCTGGAGTTTGGAAGAAAACATCTTCCAGACAAGTTCTTTTTAGAAGATACGATGAATAAAAGCTTGAGAAATATCCTTGTTCGTGAAATGGTTAGCAATACATTAATGCATCGTGAATTTACCAGCAGCTATACAGCAAAATTTGTGATTGAGAAAGATCGAATGTATGTGGAAAATGCGAATAGAGCTTCAAAAACAGGTAGCATTACTGTAGATAATCTGGAGCCGAATTCAAAGAACCCGCTTATTGCAGCATTTTTTAGAAATATTGGCTATGCAGATCAGCTTGGTTCAGGTGTAAAAAAATTATTTGAATATAGTAAATATTACTCAGGGAAAGAACCTCAGTTTTTAGAGGATGATATATTTCGCATTATTGTTCCATTGGACGAATCATATTCTTATGATTATGCACTATTTAACCGTAAGAATGGTGTCAGTGATACCGAAGTTGATACCATTGATACTAATAAAGATACCAATGACCTAAAAATGAGCCTTTTGTTATATATCAAGCAAAATGCATCATGTACGCAAAAAGAGTATGCTGATAAGTTGGCGGTTTCTCTTCCGACGGTAAAGCGTTTATTTGCAAAATTGCAGAAAGATAATTTATTGGTTCGAGAAGGAACGAATCGAAAAGGATGTTGGAAAATCATGGAGAAATGATAGTACGGTGTTGTTTTTAAGGGGAAGGAAGTATTGATTGGAGAAGAATAAGGAAGTAGAGAAATAGTTACGGTAATTCATAGATTATCGATAGTAGAGGCAGTCGAGATGGCGGCCTCTTTGTTGTCTTATAGAGAATAATAAAAATATGATTAAAAAAAGCTACCAGGATTAGGCTAAGTCCAGGCAGCGTTTTTTATAGTTGATGGTAAAAATGCCGATGGGCGGTGGACAGTGAATGGCGTTGTACAATATGTACCAGGAAAAGGAATTATTACAAAACAAGAAGTGAGAACAGGCGGCGGAACTCGGAGAAGCGGAGGTGGAAGCAGCAGTGGTGGAAACCATGGCGGAAGCGGTGATAATTCCGGTGATACAGGAAATCAGAAAGAAAAAACAAAGATTACTGTTCTGTACAAAGAGCGGGAGAGCGATAAGGTATTGGATACGGTGAGTTATGAGGGAACAGAAGGCGATAAGATAACTCTTGAATGGCGGCAGTTTACCGGCTACACCCTATGTGCGGGGCAGCCACAGGAAGCTGTTTTTGGGAAAGAGGACAGCACAGTTACGATTTATTATCTGAAAAACAGCGACTCCGGGAAGATTATTGTTCAGTGTGTTGAAAAGGAAAGCGGTAAATTACTGGCACAAAAAGAAGTTGTTGGTGAAGTTGGCGAGCGCTATGTAGTGCAGTACCCTGCATATTCAGGATATAAATTGCTGGATGAAGAGCAGAAGGTTCTTGTATTTGAAAAAGAGCCGCAGACAGTTATTATAAACTATAGGGTGAAACTGGACAATGAAGATCCTGATCAGCGAATTGTGCTTGCAGATAATTTAAAAGCAATTTCTCCAAATACAAGTGAGCAGAATAAAATAGTAAATCAGATTTATGATCAGATTTTTGATTATAATGTTGATGCAAATGCTAACGGAGGGGTAGATTTTACGATATATCCTGAATTTAAGGTACAACCTAAAGGAAGTATTTCATTTGATTTATTAACACAATTAGATTTAATGTTAAATCTTGCAGGAGAAGTGAATAAGGATTTCAAGATATTTGGTGGAGATGGTAAAGGAAACGTAAATATTGATATTTCAGGGAATTGGGAAATATTTAATAAAGTATGGCTGCATTTACAATATCCTAAACAACCAAAAACAATAACCTTATCTAAAAATACATCGGTAAATGCAACAAATAATATAGGATGGGATATTTCGCAACAATTTACAGGATATGATTCAGAAAGTAAAACGTTGAAACCAAAAACAGTTACTGATGGTTATACTTTCCAGTGTCCTGCATATATTAAAGATAAGGATGAATACTTCAGCGTTACCAAGCTTGAGGCAAAAGAAAAAGAATGTGTTGGTTTAGACTTATCAAAAGCGGAGAATCTGGAAGAAATTGTCCTGGATTCTGTTTCAATAAAACAATTAGATGTCAGTGCAAATAAAAAGTTGAAAACCGTAAGTATTGATAACTGCCGAACTCTTGAAACCTTTACCGGAAATGGCATTGCATTCCCAACGCAGCTTACATGGTACAAAGATAAAGAGAAGACACAGCAGGTGAAATCAGCCAAAGATTTTGCAGCAGGTGAAACGATTTACAGCGAAAACTATGGATTGAAACCTGTAACGATGAAAGATTATTAACTGTCATTGAATGAAGATACGGCAGTAATTGCAGTAGATCAGTTCGGGAGAAATATATCTTCTGACTATGAGGGACATGAAAACGGATGGGTAAAAGTTGTTAAAAATGGGGATAATTTTTCATTCGACTGTCCGCAATATATTAAAATAGCTGAAGATGGCTGGTGTTTTCAGGTAACAGAGATAAATACTTCAAAAAGTGTACGATGTGAAAAATTAGATTTGAGCAGGGCACCAAAAATACATACGGTTTCGTTATATAATAATGAACTGCATACATTAGAAGTGGCACCCGATAATGTGATAACAAGTTTAAGTGTAGGAACATTTGATGAAGCATCTACTTCTAAAACGTTATGGGATTTGGATTTTTCAGAAATGCCATTATTAACAAAATTGTCTTTAGCAAACCGAAGCTTAAAGAATGGACTGAATTTAAGTCAACATAAAAACTTGAAAGAATTACTTTTATGGAATGTTGAATTCAGCAGTTTAAACTTGCCGGAAAATGCTTCACTGAAAAATCTGGAACTTATTCGTTGTAATGGAATTAGCAGGTTAGATTTGAGTAAGCAAATATCATTAGAATTATTGACGGTAAATTACTGTGAAAATATTGCGTTAGTTGATGTTTCTTCTTGTCCAAATTGTCAGTGGGGGGATAATTATGTACCAGCGGTTATGTTTACAAAGTTTCGGGGCAATGGGCAAATGTTCCCCTATGGCGACTGGTATGCTGATGAAAATTTCACAGAGAAGGTAACTAAAAATACCTATGATGGACACTCGCTAATTTATCGAAAAACTAATGATGAACAAGCAAAAAAATCTTTTGAAAAAATTAAACCATCTATGCTTGATGATGCTGAGAAGGAGGAAAATGAAGATCTAAATTCCAGTGATAAAAATACAGCTACTTCAAGCAATGCAAAAAAGAAAAATTAGTTTTATCCCAGAACCAGATATATTTTGATTGATATTGAACCATATTTTTAAATAGCAGCATCCTTGTGGGAACCTATGCATTTATAGCAGCAGTTCCGACAAGGATGTTTTTTCAGCTTTAATTTATCAGAAAGTCGAAAAAATCATTTGTATTTTTAAGACGTTTTCGTTATACTAAGACTATAAGGAATTTAAACGATAGATTGTCTGAAACAGAGGTGCAAACATGGCAAAAACCGTAGGAATCGGTTACCAGGATTTTGAAAAAGTAAGAGAAAAAGATTTATTTTATGTTGATAAGACTGGATTTATCCGGGAATGGTGGGAGAATGAGGATGAGGTGACATTGATTATCCGTCCAAGGAGATTTGGAAAGACGTTGAATATGAGTATGCTGGAGAAATTTTTTTCTGTTCAATATACTGGACGGGAGGATTTATTCCGGGAGTTTGTAATTTGGGAAGATGAAAAGTATCGGAATCTTCAGGGAACTTATCCGGTAATCAGTTTATCTTTTGCCAATGTTAAGGAAACAACCTATCAGACAACCGTTCAGAGAATTAATCGAATTATTACCAATTTGTACAATGATCATCGTTTTTTACTGGAGAGTGAATTATTATCCGGAGAAGAAAAAAACTATTTTCTGGAAATAACGGAAGGTATGCCAAAAGTGACGGCAACCATGGCCATTCATCAGCTTTCTAAATTTTTGTATGCCTATTATGGAAAAAAGTGATCATCTTACTGGATGAATACGATACTCCCATGCAGGAAGCCTATGTTCATGGTTTCTGGGATGAAATTGTTTCCTTTATACGAAATATGTTCAATGCAGCATTTAAAACCAATCCATATCTGGAGCGGGCTGTGATGACAGGAATTACCAGGGTGAGCAAGGAATCGATTTTTTCGGATTTGAATAATTTAAAGGTTGTTACAACAACTTCAGAGGAATATACGGATTGTTTTGGGTTTACGGAAGAAGAGGTTTTTTCGGTATTGGATGAATATGGTTTATCCGAGAAAAAGCAGGAAGTAAAAGACTGGTATGACGGATTTATATTCGGGAGTAGGAGAGATATTTATAATCCCTGGTCAATTATTAATTATCTTGATACAAGACGGCTGGGAACCTATTGGGTGAATTCCAGTTCAAACAGCCTGATTGGAAAACTGATCCGGGAGGGAAGTTCAGAGATTAAGATAGTTATGGAAGATTTGCTGAAGGGAGAAGCTTTCCAAACGGCATTTGATGAACAGATTATTTTCAGTCAGTTGGATCAGGGGGCGGATGCGGTGTGGAGCCTGCTATTAGCCAGCGGATATCTAAAAGCAGAAGAAGCAGCATTTAACCCTGAACAATGAAATGAGTTATTTTGATTATATAGGATACCATTTAGATGGGCAGAGCTACAACCGTATTTATCTGATTCGGCT
>VSOC01000114.1 GCA_009774615.1 Lachnospiraceae bacterium | reverse complement strand
ATAAAAAATTTTATTGTGGAGGGTAAAAATTTATGGCAATGGAGATTACAAACAATTATAGCAGCTATACAGCTAGTTACACTGATACTATGAAAAAAACGAACAGCAAAGCGGCAACGGAAGTAAAGACAAGTGCATCAACAAACAGCAAAGACAAGGTGCAAGCATACTATGAACAATTATGCAAGAAATTTCCTCAGATAAATTTCAATACAAATGGTGGCATATTACCGAGCAATAGCGGCAAAGTCACGGTAAATCTTTCCTATGACTGTTTAAAGAAAATGGCAAATGATCCAGAATTTGCAAAGGAGATCGAATGGAATTTGTCGGGAGAAGTTGCGGCAAATTCAATGGTTTATGGATGGGCACAAAGGGATGGTGTCGTTCTTGGAGGAAGAACTGTTACATATGATGCCAATGGAAATAGACAGTCATCTTGTGGTGGCATGAGGACAGCAAATACAGGGAACGGTAATAGTAATACCAATAAAACCCAAAAGAAGTATAAGAAAGAGGAGGAACGTTGGTTAAAAGCCAGAAGGAAACGTGAAGAAAAGGAAAAACTAGCTAAAAAACGAGCTGAGAAAAAGACAGAGGAAGAAAAGGCTGTCGAAAGACGGGCAGAGAGAAAAATAGTGAATGATTCAAGGAGAGGTAGAGGTACAGATGAGTATACTACAAACGCTATAGGTACAGATATAAAAGATGTTACGCAGAAGGTTATAGCTGCATCTTTGGGTACGTCCACACCTACGGGAGCAAGTCTGGACATAGAAGCGTAAATTCATTGTTGGATAGCATAATAAAAATATATTGTAGTAGGAGGTTTTTCTATGGATATGTCATTAAATCCTATTGCACATCAAGTATTTACATATCGTACAGCACGTTTTGCTGAGCCAAGGGAAAAGAACGTTGAAACTGCATCTGTCCCGAACGGCGATCAAGTAACTATATCTCAGGCGGGGCGGGAGGCTACTTCCAACAATTTTGAAACTCAGGCTGATAAGGTAGCAGCTTACCTGGGCACCATGACAAAAGAGGATTTTATGGAACAGCTCAAACAGTGGCAGAGTGAAAATCAAACACCGCTGGAAGTCGATCCTTACCGGGCTGTTGACCCTGACGGAACTATTGCTACTAAGACTTATTTTGAATCCTATTTGGGACAGCTTCAAGATCAGGAAAACAAAATCAAAGCCTACTATTCCGATGTCTATAATGAGGCTGTCTCTGCTCCAATTAACAGTTTGGCTTTTATCTCCGGGAAATACCTGTGTGACTGGTCTAACTACTTTGATTCCAGTATGCCTGAGAAAGAGCGGCAGTGGACGCATCATCAGCTTTGGTCTATGCTGACAGATAGCCATGTGGCATTGAATGATCCCTATGCTTTGGCTGCTTCTGGCGGGCTAAAGACGGTAGATCAGATGGATGCGATTGCTAAACAGGCTGTAAAGGATAAGTTGGATTCTCTTCTGAAAGAGAAAAACGAGAATACCTGAGTAAAATCCCTGACGGAACGGCGCAAGGGTATTTTAAAGGTGATATGCATAAAGTAATAAGGCACAGGCCGTAGGTTTTCCTGTTTTCGCAGACCTGGGAATAAGAGCGACTTTGCTCGATAGCGAGATTGTTATATTGAAAATGTAGGATATGAAACAAGTTATGGAGGAAAGTATGAATAATACTATTTTGGAATTTGAGTGCATTGGCATGGTTGATGGAAGCAAATTTCCTATCGAATATACCGGGCGGGGAAAGGACATATCACCGGAGTTTGTAATTAAGAATCTTTCAGCAAATGCGAAGACCCTTGCTGTTATATTAGAAGATTTATCACATCCGATTAAGGATTTTACGCACTGGATTATCTGGAACATTCCAGCTGCTAACAGAATAAAGAAAAATATTCCTGTTGGTAGGACTGTGCCTGCACTGGGGAATGCTCGCCAGGGGGTAGGATATGGACTGCATCGCTATGCGGGGCCGAAACCGCCAAAAGGGAAAAAACATAGTTACCGTTTTACAATTTATTCTTTAGACTGTGAAATAAACATAAGCGCCAGCTCTATGAAAAGAAATTTTCTGAAAAAGGCTGAAAAGCATATTATCCAAAAAGGAAGTATTATTGGTGAGTTTGAGTAAGAAATACCTTTACGGATGCATATCACCAATAAGACACATAGGGTGTGCAGGCTTTCACTGTTTCCGGTAGACGGAGGATCGGGGAGCAGGGGCAGTTTCGTGAATAATGGAGGAATCAGTAAATAAGAAGTCCTTGAGGTGCCATATTATAATGAAAGAATATATAATAAATCGGGTACATGAATTGTACTGGAACAATGATATAAATTGTGCGGGAACAACTATTATTTGTTTGAGTGAATTATTTGAAATTTCTGTTGAACAGCAAACAATCTGGTCTGCGGTCGGAATGCATGGAGCTGGTGGATACAGAGCGCAGTGCGGCTTAGTTGAAGGTGCGCTTATGTTTATGGGAATTTATCTCCATATGTTGGGAAAAACAGGAGATGAAATTGTATCTGCTTGCTATAATTTTGCGTCTTCCTTTGATAAAACATTTGGCTCATTAAGATGCTTTGAATTACGGCCTACAGGTTTCTTGGAGAGCGATCCACCACATATGTGTGAAAAATTGACTTGTAGTGGAATCGAATTTGCATATCAATATATTTTAGAAATCACAGGGCAGTAGATAGTTTCTCGTATGTGATAATAAAGCATACAATCTCGTGGCTGTATATCAATAACTAATAAGTCTCAGAAAGCGGGAATTTTATTTTGAATGGGAGATGTAGATATGGGCAAGGGTACAGGCAGTATATCCATTATAGGCGGAGCAGATGGGCCTACAAGTATTTTTATTGCAAGAAAAGGCAGTAAGGTAAAACTTACAACACGCATACAGAATTATTTCCGTAAAATAAAAAGGAATAGGATAAAAAAACGGATTACTGCCAATCCCCATACACTGGAGGAAGTCGTGGAATGGCTGAAACGGGAGTACGGTGCAGTGGAGGTTTCGCAGCAGTCTCATAATTATCTGGAACAGAGGAACAGCTTAAAAACATCCCTTATCATGCGTCACCGCCCGGATTTGTTGGGAGAGTTAATGGACTTGGAGCCACCGGAAAGGGAGGATGTGGAAGCCTTAAAGGTGTTTTGGGAGCAGATTTATGAGCGGAACAGGATGGCAGAGGGAATTGCGGATGATATCTTTCCTATGGATTTCCATATATATGAGATTAAATGGGCAGAGAATGATCGTATGAGAATAGGTGTGGAAACGGTCTGGCAGGTACTTGTTGGCTCATTCAGCAGCAGGGAGAAGAAGATCATGAAACAGTTAAGGAAACTGTATAAAAAGATATATTTGTATTACGGTGTCACTACCGAAGATATAAAAAATGAAACGGAAAGGTACGAATCACTTTTAGGAGTGTTATGTTTATAGATGCCTGGTTTTGGGGAGCAGTGAAAGTATTTTTATGAAGAAAAGAATGGCAATGTATATTATAAGTTTGATTGTCGTTTGTTTACTTTCCGCTTGTTCTTCATAGAAAGTAGCAGACCCTATTGTTTTTCCGGAAACAGGAGATTTGGCTTATTCTTTATTATTGGAAGTTGAATGTAGCTGCCTTTCAAGAATAGCCTGTTCTTCTCCCCATTTTTTTAGTTCATGTAAAGCAGGAATCAATTTTTGACCAGCTTTTGTCAAACAATACTCTACATGAGGAGGAATTTCTGAATATTGGATGCGGCTGACTATGCCGTGTGCTTCCAGTTCCTGCAGAGAGCGGGTCAGCATTATATTAGTAATGCCGTGAACCTGCCGTTTGAGTTCATTGTACCTTATATTTCCATAGGATAGCTTCCACAAAATTGGCAGTTTCCAACGGCCACTAAGAAGGTTAAGGGCATTTACGATTTCACATGAACCATTGTATAAGTTATTGTCAGACATTTTATCCTCACTATTTTAGGGCACAAAAATGTGCGTACTTGTATTTTTGTATCCAACAGTTACACTTATATTATAATGAAAAATTTAAAAATGTAAATAGAAAGGGATTTTTTATGAAGGCAATAGCAATTAACGGAAGTCCAAGAAAAAACTGGAATACAGCTACTTTACTAAAGAAAGCTCTTGATGGAGCGGCATATGCGGGTGCAGAGATAGAATTAGTTCATCTTTATGATTTGGATTTTAAAGGCTGTTGTAGCTGCTTTAGTTGTAAGAGGAAAGCAGGCAAATTGGTTGAGTGCTGTATAATGAAGGATGATATGACAGAGGTGTTGAAGCGGATAATGTCAAGTGATATTTTGTTGCTTGGTTCTCCGATATATTTAGGTAACATTACTGGAGAAATGAAATCATTTATAGAGCGATTGATATTTGCCAATCTTTCCTATGATTCTGCAGAACGTACAAATTTTACAGGTGTGATACAGACTGGTTTTGTTTACACAATGGGATTGCCACATGAAATGTTAGAATCATTTGGGTATCAATATATATTTGAGAATAATAAGAATTATTTACAACTATTAAATGGTTATTCAGAGTATGTTATTTCCGCAGACTGCTACCAGTTTGATGATTATTCAAAATATGCGGCATCTAACTTTAATGAGGAACATAAAGCAAAAGTAAGAAAAGAACAATTTCTGATAGACAGCCAAAACGCATTCGAAATGGGAAAAAAATTAGCTTTATATGTGAGAGATCAAAAGTGAGTGGTTTTATGATTTCCCATTAGGAAAAACAGAAGTTATGTGCGTATACTTTTTTGATAGTGTCTTTTTGAGAATATTTTATCAATAAGCCACAAAGGACAGATAGGAGAATCGAAGAGTAGAGGCAAATTCGTATTTTTGGAAAGAATGAGACATCATGAAAAAAGGAAGCAAAAAGACAAGGTATCTTATTATATTGGTTGGGGTATAGCTTATGGAATATTTGCTGGAGGAACGCTTAGTATTTTGTTTTCTGTGATGGTTTGATGCACTTAAAGACAGTAAAAGAAAAATATATATTTCGGATGGCGTACTGCGTTTCATAATAAATGGTGCGATTACAGTACGCCTTTCAATATATAAGAAGAAATAGGGGCGTAAAGACTGTTGATCGGCATGGGAATCCGTCAATAGTTTTGAGATGCAAAAGGAGAGCATTATGATAAAAGAGTATGGTAATGTACGAAAGCGTACAAAGAAAAGTATCGGCGGATTGCCGCATAGTAAAAGGTGTATCGTGATGAAGTGAGAGCTTCTAAACGATGCACCTTTTTTAATGTCGAATTTAGAGAGATTGCGTGTCTTTATCAATTTTTTTGTCAACAACCTGCTGTCCAGGATTGCGGGCAAGATATTGGTTAAGAGTATCCAGCTTCCGGTTAAGATCGGCGGTTTCTTTCTCAGCAGCTTTATAAGTTTTCTGTAGAGTCTGCTTTTTGGAATAAAGTGCATTGTAATCGCTGCGGAGTTTTTCAACATCAATATTCTTTGGATTGATGCCAAAACGCTTCAGCATATTTTCCGCACCGTCGTGAAGAATAAGCTCTGTTTCATGGCGGCGCAGGTAAGCGTCTTTGTCTTTGGACTTCTGGTAGCGCACATGATAGATATGGTTGGTTTTATACTGCTCTGCATACTTCAAAACCTGCCCGAAATCCTTTAGCTGGCGCTCGGTTTCCACAAGGCTCTCACGGGCGGTTTTTGCCAGTGTGGACTTGGCGGCGATCTGTTTTTCAAGCTCTGTTATGGAGCCTGCCTGACTGTAGCTTGCTGCGGCAATTTTAAGGTTTTGGATGTCTGCCCAATGTTTCAAGCCGGGGCTTTGTGTGAATTTTTCTTCGGTGGTGTCAATGAGATTTTTCCTTGAATAATCTTTGACAATGGGCTTTTTTCTGACAGGGAACGGAACACGCTTTTTATCCTTTACAAGAGCCTTTTCCTCAATGCGCTCCTTGATCCGTTCTTTGGTGTACTCCGAACCTAAAGACTTTGCGCTGCCACGGATAAAACGCTCCCTGTCCAGAGGACGGAATGAGATAAATTTATGCGCTTTTTCCCCGAAGTCCTCGCCTTTGATTTCGTAGCCTTTTGCCCGGATCAGGTCAATGCAGTCCTCGTAAGTTTCAGCATTTTTTATTGCTTCGTCAATGTCGGATTTTAACTGTTCTTTCCATGCGGAACCATTTTTGCCAGCCTGCCATTCCTTGTAAGTTTTGCCCCGCTTTTCTCCCGGAGTGATAACGGATAATTCATGCTCCCTGCAGAGGGTGTCGCTCAGATTGCGGATGTTGTAATAGGTCTTTTTACAGTCGTGGTATTTCTCATGGTTTATGTTATCAGCGGCGCAGAAAATGATGTGGTTATGGACGTGCCCTTTGTCAATGTGCGTGGTGACAACATAGGAGTATTTGCCCTCTAAAAGTTTGTCGGCAAGCTCCACGCCTATCTGGTGGGCTTCCTTATAAGAAACTTCACCAGGGAGAAAAGACTGTATCAGATGATAGGCTTTGTTTGGACTGGATTGGCTGGTTTTTGACAGCGCAAATTTGAAATCATAGGCGGCGGTTTCAGGGCTGCAACCATAAGAAGAAATCAGTATGCCCTCATCAGTTTTGGCGGGGTTACAGATGTACTCTACTGCTTTATTGACGGTTGCCGTGATAGCATGGATTTTTGTGTATGCCATACCTTTTGCATCAGCTCCTTTACTTCTTTTACATCGGCTTTGTATACGTTACCTGTGGCATTCATGCGCTTTGCAATCTGGTTTAAGTTGTTCCCGATTTTGGCAAGCGCAACATTGTATTCCCGAAGCTCTGAATAGTCAATGTCATAGACATAGCCGTATATAATCAGGTGCCGTAGGAAAGAGGATTTGTCTTTCATATTGGAGGCTTTGAATTTCTGCTCCAGTATGTAAAGTTCATCATCGCTTAGACGTAAGGTCAAGCGGTTTTGGCGCACTCGGTTCTCCATTGTTTGGGTAGCTCCTTTCATTAAAAATGATTTTTTTTGCAATATGCTGTATCCGGCAGGGAGGTTTTTCAAGCGTAAAAATTCAGAAATTACGCAGAGGTAATTTCCGGATTTTGGAGCGCAAAGGGGGTCAGGGGGATATGCCCTCTGCAAGCCGATTTTCTCAAGTTTCCCTTTCTTATGTAAATCTTTACATAACAAAGGTTAAGTAAAGAAATCCGTTATGTAAAGAAATGCCCGACGAAGCCTAAAATTAAGCAACTCCAGCAGAGATTTCTTTACATAATAATCCGCTGTATCATGGAACGGAAAGGAGGATCTGTTCTATGATTACAGATTTAAAAACATTAATTGACACTTGCAAACAGGAACTGCATGACAGGGAATACCACGCACACCACGCCGACATTCTTATAAAAGAGTGGGATGCTGTTTTACAATGGTTTTCCCATAGGGGTGTTTCCGAGTTTGGACAGGACATTGGCTATAAGTACTGCGATGAGGAAATCGGTTCCCATATCATTGTTAAGGGCATGTCTTCCAGGCAGAAAAAACGGCTCCGGGCCGTCCGGATGCTGCTCTCTTATCAGCAGGCTGGCGATTTTGAGTTTCGGACACCCCGTGTCGAACGGACTTATGATGGTGAAACCGGACAGCTCATTCTCCAGTTTTTTCAGCACGAACGCATGATTGGACGGTCAGAGAAAACGATTGCATGCAGGCAGATAGCCTTATATCATTTTAACCAGTACCTGACCGGACACAGCCTTGGATTCCCGGATCTGGATATCGATGCCATTGAGGGCTTTTTTAAGGCAATGGATTATTCATTGTCTGCCCGCCATACCTGTGCCAACCATTTAAGGCAGCTGTTCCATTACCTTTATGATTATGGATATACGCATACGGATTACGCACTGTTTGTTTTGAAAGACCAGTACAGGGACCAGTGTAAAATCCCGACAACTTACACGGAGGATGAAATATCCAGGGTGTTATCTGCGGTAGAGCGTTCCTCCGCCATTGGCAAACGCGACTACCTGATCCTTCTCCTTGCAGCCGAGTATGGCTGGCGCAGCGGAGACATTGTCAGCTTCCGGTTCTCCCAGATAGACTGGGACAGCAACCGGATATCGTTCCGTCAGGACAAGACGGATGTCCCGGTTGAATACCCGCTGCTTTCATCTGTTGGCAATGCCATCATTGATTACCTTAAGCATGGCAGGCCAAAGTCAGATGCCCCTGAGGTCATCGTTTCAGCCGAGGTTGGAAAACACGGGACACCGCTGAAGCCGCCGACCATCCATTCCATTGTGTGCCGGTATATGAGGGAAGCAGGCATCTCCCACTGGAAAGAGAAAAAACACGGTCCGCACTCACTGCGGCACAGCCTTGCGTCAAACATGCTGAAGAATAACGTATCCATGCCGGTGATCGGCACTGTGCTTGGGCACCAGAGGACGGAAACCACAAAGATTTACCTCAAGGTGGACATTGGAAAACTTGCCCTGTGCCCGCTGCCTATGCCTGCGCTTGCTACCTCCCATTATAAGGAGGTGACACTGGGATGAACCGACCAAAATTTATATCCGGCTTTGCAGAAGAGATTAACCGTTACCTTGATTACAAAACCGCAAGCGGATACAAGGAATCCAGCTTCACGTTTATCCTCAGGCAGTTTGACCGTTTCTGCGCCGGGCGGGGTATCCGGGACGTTTCTTTCTCAAAGGAGGATGCGGATGCATGGTCTGAAAAAAAGGAGACAGAGGCATCCACTTCCCATTACGCAAGGGTAAACAAGGTCAAGTGCTTCCTAAAATATCTTGGCTTAAAAGGATACGGCGTATACCTTATGCATGACGTATTCTTCCGGGCAACGGATTTCCAGCCCCATATTTATACGGATGATGAAATCCTCCGGTATTTCCATGCCGTTGACACTTATACTTCTGGGCGGAGCCGGATGGATGCAGTCCAGTTCCCGGTCCTGTTCCGGCTCCTGTACTGCTGTGGAACCAGAATTAATGAGACACTCGGCATAAAAAAGAAAGATGTTGACCTTGAAAACGGGATCATAAGGCTTATGGAAACGAAAAACGACTGTGAGCGGTATATCGTTCTGGGTCCGGAAATAAAGAGCCTGTTTGAGCAGTTTTCAGATAAATGCTTTTATCTTTTCAGTGATGATGACTATATTTTTCCATCTGCGGCAGGGATAAGGAGAAAGGAAAACAGGCTTTACGATATCCACCGCATGATCCTGAAACAGGCCGGCATCCCGTATATCGGAGGGGGACATGGGCCAAGAATACATGACTGGAAACACACATTTGCTGTCAGGGCATTCAAACAGATGGTCGACCAGGGGATGGACATGTATGTGGCGCTCCCCGTGCTTTCAACCTATCTGGGCCATAAGACGATTTACGCTACAGAGCGGTATGTGCGGCTGACAATGGAACTCTATCCGTACATCGGGGAAAAGTGCAGCGCAAAGTTCCAGCGCGTGTTCGGAAAGGCGGCTGATCTTCATGAAACAGACTGATTTTGCCATCTGCCTTAACCGGTTCCTTACGGATTTCCTTGTAAATAAAAAAGGATGCTCGCCCAAGACCATCGATTCCTACCGGTATGCGTTTATCTACCTTCTGGATTACTATAATGAAATCCTCGGCATCCCTGCAGATCAGATAACGATAAAAAGCCTGACTTACGAACGCCTTCTCGGTTTCCTTGACTGGCTGCAGTCTGAAAGAAAGAGTGGCATAGCAACGCGGAACCAGAGGCAGGCAGCAATAAACAGTTTTATCCGTTTCCTGATGTATGAAAAGCCGGAATTCCTAAATGAATACCAGAAAATCCTTGGGATTCCTGTAAAAAAGGCACCGCAGAAAGAAATATCATATCTGAAAACAGATGGCGTTTCTGCATTAATGGACCAAGTGGATACACGAAAAGCAGACGGCCTGCGTGACTATGTCATGCTGATGCTCCTGTATTCCACCGGCATCCGCGTCAGTGAACTGACCGGCATCCGGGTAAAGGATTTATCACTCCATGAACCGCATACGCTCCTGGTACATGGCAAAGGGAAAAAGAGCCGTTACGTTCCCCTAATGAAGGATTCCATCCCCATCATACAGGACTATTTGAAAATGATGGGCTACCAGTCACCGGAAAAGCTGGATGAATGGCTTTTTATAAACCACATGGGCAGGCAGTTCACCCGTCAGGGTGTGAATTACATCATCAAAAAATATGGCGCCATGGCCCGTGAAAGTTCGCCGGACCTGATCCCGGACAGCCTCAGCCCACACAAAATGCGGCATACTGCCGCCATGGAACTTGTGGATTCTGGTGTCGATCTGATCTACATAAGGGATCTGCTCGGCCATGTAAGCGTCAAAACCACAGAGATTTATGCCAAAACGGATGCAAAGCTCAAGCGTGAAGCCATTGAAGCAGCAAGCAGGGAGATTGTTCCTCACGAAGATGCTAAGTGGGACAGCGATGATGACTTGAAATCCTGGCTTAAATCATTTAATAAGCATTGATTATTATGTAAAGAAATCCATGCCGGAGCTGCTGCATTTCAGGCCTCGGCGGGCATTTCTTTACATAACGGATTTCTTTACTTAACCTTTCTTATGTAAATCTTTACATAAGAAAGGAAATATCGAATACGAGCATCACATGAAATATGGGGACTAGCAGGATAAGGAGCTGTATGAGGTTATCTGCGAAATTGTGTGCGTGAAGCGTAAGACGGTAAAGGTCAACGGGGAAGATTACCCTTATGAGCTTGTAAAATCAAAGTTTTTAAAGCTGAACAGCTCCCATTTGGAGTATGTTATCGGGTGCATGAGGGAAACCACAACCAAGATAGCCAACATCAGGGCGTACATGGTGACTGCCCTCTACAATGCGCCTAACACCATGAACCACTATTACCAGCAGTTGGTGCAGCATGATATGTATGGCGGCGGTTGGGAAGAAAAAGGGATGCTCCAGCCCAAAGCGGAAGGAGATGGATAAATGGAATCCATGAGGGATATTGACCGGGTAATGGAACGGGAGATTGCAAAGGGGAGCTGCCCGTTAAGGTTTGTGAGGATAGAATTTGGCAGTTCCCCTTATCAGGAGATTGCGTCAGGGGAAAAGCTGCTGGAGGTGCTGTCCTATCTGCTTCGGACAGGCGATTATGGCAGGTTTGCCGGGAAAGGGACAGGGAATAATGTTTACATGGACATCAAAGGCAGGAAACCGGCTTTTAAGCGTACCCGTTCCTTTATTGACCGGAATACCCTCTTTTCCGCAATCCGCAAATACGGAAAGAAAATAAAGCCGGATTTTGACGGGCATACTTATCTGGAAACAGTGCAGTGCTTCTTTGAACTGCCGGAAGGGGAACAGGATAAATACAGGGTGACATATGACGGGCGGGAAACATTTGCCTTCCCTATGTCGGATAAATATATCCTCGGACTTTACACGCACTGTATCTCGGCAAGGCGGGCGGCATCGGTGGATATGGATATTCCCGGCACAGGCTTTTCAGAAAAAGAACAGGGAATTGCAAGCCTTGAGGGTGTGCGTGACGTGCTGTTCCAGTGCCTTTTGTTTGACATGATAAAATGCGGGGAAGGCGTGTTATATGCTGACCTCTGCACGATTTACTGTTTAAAAGAGAATAAATAGCTTTTGGACTTTTTGTCCAAAAGCAGGATGGAGGATGTAATGAAAAAAAGAGAATTTCAGAAAAAGGCAACAGCGGAGCTATTCAGAACAAAAGGAGCAACTAAATGACAGAGAACCGACGATTTTATTACCTCAAGCTAAAAGAGAATTTTTATAACAGCGAAACCATGGTCATCCTGGAGAGTATGCGGGACGGCCTTCTGTACTCCAATCTCCTGCTCAAGATGTATTTGATGTCGCTGAAAAGCAGCGGCGTACTCCTGCTGA
>VSOC01000113.1:9341-12015 GCA_009774615.1 Lachnospiraceae bacterium | reverse complement strand
AAAAAGTGCCAGAAACCTTGATTTTATAAGGAATTCTGGCACTAATCTTCTCTCAAACTGTCAAAAACAGGATTATAACATAAAAAACCTGTCCATGATCAAAAATTTGCGCTATAATGAATAAAAATCGAAAAAGAATAAATAAAAATTACAATATCAAATTCACAGAAATATATAAAAAGGTGAAAAATGGAAAAACAAACTTATTTTCAGACCGCTCTGGCAAATTTTACCTTCGATGTAGCCAGCGGCGGAGCGATACGACATTTGGCAGATTTAGACTACACGGCGGCACAGATCATGAAGCGGCTGGATTTTCCCACGCCTTTTGACCGGGTTCAGCAGACCATTTGGGAACATTTTTTACAGACCGGTGTTTTGCGCTTTGAAGAACCCGGAAAAGCTGTGCCTAAAGATACCTATGAATATATCACCGAGTACGACGCCTATGGCAGAAAAAGTTTCCGGCAGGTTGCTGTCCATTCTATAAAAGAACCGGAAATCGTCTGGAACGAGCAAACATTTCCCCGGCAGAACGGCATAAACTTAGCCGCTTATCTGGCGGAAAAATGTGCCGAAAACGGCGAAGAAACCGCCTATATTTCCTGTGATTTTGGTCTGAAAAGCCGCAGGGAACCTGCAAATTATGAGAAAATGTTAAATCTTCTGGAAGAATCTGACCGCGAATACCTGCTTGGACTTTTGTGGGAAAGAAGGCTTATCTATCACCGTTTAAACCGCAGGATGCGAAAGATCGCGAATGCACTCTACCAGCATAAAGTCTTTACCGGAAACTGCTATTTTGTGAACTTAAAAGAAAAGCTTATCCTGTGCTAACAAACAGTTCCTCCCCGCAGATAATCCCGCCGCTGTTTTTTCTTTACCGTCAGTCTCTATCCATCCCATCTTTACAAGCGCCGCATAAATCCCGTCATGCTCATTATCCTTTGTCTGCGTGGGAATCCGCTTTTTCAGTTCTTCCGGCGCATTTCCCATCAGAATACCGCTTCCCACCGCTTCCAGCATCTCCACATCATTATAATTATCGCCAAAGGCAGCAGCATTTGATAAGGGGATATCCCAAAGCGAGCACAGGGTTCTCACCGCCGTTTCCTTCGTTATCCCGCTTTCCATAATTTCCAGCAGAATATCCGAGGATTTTGCGATAGAATACTGCGGAAAATTTTCTTTTAACTCGTTTTCAATCTCCCCTATTTTTCCAGGTGCACAGATGCACAAAATCTTATTGATCTCATCATTCGCCGCTGAATCCACCGTTCCCTGCACCGCCTGCGCCTTGACTTCGTTTTCTTCATAAATAATTCTTGGGTCGCTCTTATCCTTTACGATCCACTCATCCAGGGAATACACACACCAGCTTAAATCCATGCGGCGGTCTTCCATATACCCGAGAAGACGTTTCGCCTCCGCTTTCTTCATCCCTCTGTGGTACAGCACCTTCCGGTTTTCATCCAAAATCAACGCGCCGCTGTACGAAATAATCGGGCAGTTAAATCCGTATTCATTGAGAATCGGATAAATCCCCGAGGGACTTCTTGCCGAGGTAATGACAAACGGAATTCCCTTTTCTTTTAATGCCTTAATCGCCCGCTCCGTCAGCGGCGTAATTTCCTGCCTGGAATTCAGCAGAGTACCGTCTACATCACTGAAAACAATCCTTTTCATTTTGTTTCCCCGCCTCCCTATAGCAATCATTATCTCTGTTCGTTTGCCCTTCTGTATTCTTCAAATACATATAGTGCTACATTGATAATTTTATCCATCCACTCACTTCCTTTCCATTTTTTATACCAAAAGCAGATTACAAATCATTAATGCCTCTGCCCCGCATCATTATACGTTTCACAAAACCTTGCAGAAAATGACGGTTTCCTTCCGCCGGCCAGAAGATGATGCACATCTCCTATGCGCTGTGCGCGGAACATGGAAATTCCCTGCTCCCGCTCCTCCGTTATTACCTCCGTCACGGAAGTCGGTGCCAAAACCGTTCCATGCCAGAGCGAAAAAGGAGATACATTCATCAGGTGAGAAAGAAGGACGCAGCTTAAACCAAAATGGCAAAAGAACGTAATGGTATCCGTACCCGCTCTCTCCACGCGATAAAGCATCCCGTCCCGAACATAGCCATAGCCGGAAAGCAGTTCATCCAAACTTGCAGTCACCTTATCATACAACGGAACGATATCGCTGTTTTTCGCCACCGCAGACTCCCGCCAGGCGTTTCTGTCCGTATATTCCGGGTGGGTCAAATAATAGGACGGCACCATATCCCAGACAATCCTTGGTATGTAAAGCCCATCTTTAATTTTAGTGTCAGGATAAGCCTTCTGCAGTTCTTCCAAACCGTTAATATCCAGCTTTGCCGGAAATTCCCGAAGCCAGTCCAGGGTCTTTGCCGAACGATTTAACCTTTTCAGGCTGTAAGACGCCGTTTCCTGCGCCCGGCCAAGCGGTGATACAAAGCAGTCCCCCATATGCAAATCTTCTGAAATTTCAGCAAGAAGCGCTGCCTCTTTTTTCCCGACTTCCGTAAGAGAATCATGTTCATAATCCGGATCTCCGTGACGTATCATTAATATTCTCATCTCTGTCCTCCATGATTTTCATTATGCTTAAGCATAGCACAATCCTAAGATTCCTGCAAGGACAGCAC
>VSOC01000113.1:0-9241 GCA_009774615.1 Lachnospiraceae bacterium | reverse complement strand
GCACTGTGCTGATGAACCTCGGGAACAAATTCCATCTTTGTGGTAATCCTTGCATATACGCTGGTCAGCTTCCGGGCAAGGATACTCACTTTATTTAATGACGTTCGGGATTCCTGCCCGCGAAGACGGACAAATCCCGGTCTGGCTTTCATATCGGCAAAACGCTCAGGCATGATCCGCGGGGCATAGTAATAATTGCCCAGTTTTTCCCCGTCAAAATCATCAAAATCCGGGGCTTTTTGCATGGGAACTTCGGGAAGGCTGCTTTCAGGGACTTCCATCTTTGCCAGATTACTGCCGTCAGCCATGCGCAGCCAGTTATCCTCGGTCCACATCATCTTCTGAATCGCCGTTTCCCGCCCCAGGGTACAGCGAAGTTCCGGTGCAAATGGCCTTGCACAGAGGTGAAGCAGGTAAACTTCTCCCGTGGGAAGTTCTACATAACTTCCATGTCCTGATTTTTGCAGAACAGAGTCTGGATTATAGTATTTAGGCTTTAGATGATCCGGGTCCTGACGTTCAAAAGACTCCCCGGGAACACTGGTGAGAATCGGATTTTTCGGGTCGCCCTCATATGGTCCCCAAATGTTCCTCGAACGCCCCATGGTAACACAGTGATTATAACCCGTTCCTCCTTCCGCACACATAATGTAATAATATTCTCCCCGTCTGGTCAGATGGGGTGCCTCAATACAGCCCCGATCCGTTCCTCCTCTCCACATCCGCTGAGGATAGCCGATAATTCCCTTCTTTTTGGGTTCATACTCTACCATACAGATAGCACCAGGCTTTTCATAGCCTTCCCGCGTTTCCCATTCTAGGGATACAATATATTTCTTTCCATTGTCATCATGAAAAATCGATGCATCAAAACCGGAAGAATGAAGATAGACCGGCTCACTCCACGGCCCGCGGATATCCCTGGCTGTAATCAGGTAATTATCCACATCAAAATACCGCGCATTCATGGAATTCATCACCCCGTAAACCACATAAAATAAATCTTCTTTTTCACAGTACGTCAGGCACGGCGCCCATATTCCCTTTGCACTGGGAAGCTTTTTCAAATCAACCTTTTCATCGTCAGTTAAGACATGGGTATACAGTTCCCAGTTTTTTAAATCCTTCGAGTGATACACAGGAATCCCCGGAAACCACTCAAACGTTGATACTGCCGCATAATAATCGTCGCCCTTCCGGCAGATACACGGGTCAGGGTTAAAACCTTTAAAAATCGGATTTTGAATCATGTTCTTTTCCTCCATCTTCTCTGAACTGTTTTACGTTTTCTCTTTCAAAATCTAATTCCTGTGTTGCTGTTCACACGTCATCCTGAGGAAACCATCCGAACGCCATGCACCGCCCGAAATCCCAGCTGTCTCAGCCTGTCCAGCCCTTATCATTTACCGTATCGGTCAGAAGCTTATAACTCCAGTAAAAATATCCGCTTCCCTTATTCCATGTGTCGATCTGTGCCTTCGCCACGGCGCAGTAAATCCGGGCCTTCTCCTCTTCATCCATCACTTTTTTGCTGCTTCCCTCCACACCGTTGAGTACACTCTGCCCTCCCCTGGTATCACAGCCGCAGGCCAGGGAATTAAACAGACACCATTCCCCGCAGATTACCGGGAAATACTTCTGCATTTCTTCCACTTCTTTTTCATAATGTTCCCGGATATACTCCAGATAGCCTTCTAAGGTCTGCGGGCAGCCTTCGGCTTCCGCCAGCATCAGATACTGGTGCGTATCCAGCACGACATTGACAAATCGTTAATCGTTCCCACTAAATTCCTGTCGCCCAGAATATCCTTGGCATAGTAGACCGTTGCGCCGCCGTTGACCGAGTACATTAGGAAAAATAAAGCCAGCATTCCCGTCATCATAATCCAGTACTTATTTTTAAGCAGGGCTTTAATTCCGGTCAGGAAAGGAACAGAGTCCGGGTATTTCTGCCGCTTTTTTAAGAAACATATGGGGCTGACCTTCCTGGAATATCAGAATGAAGTCCGCCTTTCCCATATTTACCAGGACTTGCTGTCAACAAACGATACCCTGCAGCAAATCCTGGAACGCCATGGGTTTACCAATTATAAATTGTTTCGGAGGGTATTTGCCGAGCATTTTCACGCCACGCCTTTGCAGGTACGAAGGAACTGGCGGGAGGATGGATGAGCGTAAAATCTTATTTCCTCCCCATCATCCAGCTCACAATCTCCTGCTCCAGCTTCTTATTTTTATCCAGCATATATCCCATAACTTCCGGATATTTTCCCTGTTCAAGTAAAGATTCTGCCTTCCGCACATCGTTTTTATTCAACGGTTTCGTATAAGAATCATACTTTTTCAGACAAGCGGCATCCATATAAACAGGCTGAAATTCTATCCCTGTTCCCCTGATCAAATGCTCAATAATATAAAACCCATCCGGGTCAATATCACCAAAATGACACCACTGGATTTCTGGATTATCAGCGTTAATTTTACACAGCAGCCGTTGTTTCATATGATTATGATACCCACTTAAAAACAGATAAAAATATTCCTTTTGCGCCATTCGATGAAAAGAAGTCAGGTTTTCAACTGTCATTACTTTTTTTACCAGAATCTTTACTGCACAAACGCTCTCCAGAGTTTTTTCGGTAAGTGCAATGGGCATATCCGGGACTATCCTTAATCTTTGTCCATCAGAAAAGAAAATCTCTGCTTCCCCCTTAATATAGGCAAAAGAAGGATTTGCTGCCACATGATACTCCCTTAAAATTATCTTTTCTGCCTCTCTTTTATCATCCACACCGAGAAGAATAGCTTCAAAATCATTATATTTTCGCAGTAACCGGCATAGCATGGAACGGAATCTTCTTTCCCACATCTTGCTGTCCCCCAGCACGGCAATGGACAGTTCCCGTTCCAGTACCTCCTCCTGATTTTCTGCAAGGAACTTCCACAACTTCAATAGCTTTTTTGCTTTATCCGGTGCGAATATTGGTTTTGTTCCCTCATTTAACCGCGCAATCTGTCCCCGGCAAAAAGCATCCATACCCGGATCAATCGCCAGAAATTCCTCATACAGTTTCGCCTGCTCCTGCTCTTTCTGCCTGCGCTCTTTTTCTCCTAAAAGCTTATAAACATCGCCCCATCTCCACGGATTGGCCATTAATTTTGCCATCACACCATTTTTTCGGATAATAACAAGGAGTCCGCTCTGTTCTAATTCCTTCATCTGCCCTTCAAAGTCATGCACAAAGTCAATATCCGCAAAATCAGAATCATAATCCGGGAAAACTTTTGCCGGAGATACGGAAAATGTCTGCGTGACCTTATTTTTTTCCCGGTAAGTCTTGCTGTTTTCATACTGATTCAGCAAAGACTCCAGGACTTTTTTCTGCCACTGGCTGAGTGTTAACTCCATCTTTTTATTCCCTCTTTTTCCTTTTTCTTTTCCGCTTTTTTCATTTTCACCTTCTCTATTTCCACTTTTTATTTTTCACTTTTTTCCACTTTCTTTTTTATCTTCCGTTTTCTATTTTTTACTTTATTCTATCACTTTTTTCGCTCTCCTTTACCAATCCCTCCACCGCATTCGTATATCTTCCCGTAATCACCAGGCTTACCGTTGAATCAATATAGGTTCCGATACTGTTGATTTTTTCCGGCGGCGCAGCATAGAATACCTGAAAATGATTATCTTCCAGATACTTCACCATCTGCTCGATCCTCTCCCGGGAGAGCGCCGAAAATGCCTCATCGATAAACGCCAGCCTTGCACAGCAGGCCGTTCGCGGATAGCACTGCAGAAGGCTTGCCGCCAGGATAATAAAGTACGGTGTCTGCTTCTCCCCGTTGCTGGCTGAACCCTGTTTTTTGGAAAGGTCGGATACAATCTCGCTGCCTCCCTGGCGGCTTACAATCTCCATATCGTATACAAAATATTTGCGGTAATCCGTGTACTCCCGTTCGTCCTCTTCATCCAAAATCACTTCCATAAATTCCCGGATATCCCGCTCCATTTCTTCATCTTCCCTTGCCGAATTCATATAGACCTCCGGGGTACTCATGTAATCCTCCAGCCTTCGGCAAATGCGGAAAAATACTGCCCGATCCGGCTTTTCCTTCATCACAAACTTATAGGTATCATTGCCAAAGGGAAGCTGTTTAAGTTCATGATTTATCGCCGCAATTTCATTTTTTGCATCATAAATCGTTTCATTCATTTCCGCTACAAAATCATTCATAAAGGCATTTTCCAGCTTTAATGACTGCTCGTCCAGACGGCACTTCGCTTCTTCAACCTTAATATTGGCAATATTCCTGTATTCTTCCCGGTAAAAGGAAATATAGGCGGCTCCCCGCTTATTCATATCGATTTCTGCCAGTCGGCAGTACTCAATCTGTACATTTTCCATTTGCCGGACACAGGCTTCCAGTTCGGTTTTCAGGATTTTTATCTGCCTTGGGGTAATCGCCTGCCAGCTCCCTCTATCTTCTCCTGCCTTTTCCCTTAACCTCTCATACTCCTCAAGCATCGGCTTTTCCAGTTCCAAATGCTGTAAACACTGCTCCGAATACGCTCTTTTCAGCCGATATATTTCCCCGGATAAGTCCTTTTGTTCCTTCTGTCCCTGCTCCTGGTCCTTTTCACAACCCCGGATATCCCCGGCAAGGCGATCCTTCTCCTCTCCAAGCCGCTGATATTCCTTTTTCGCATCCTCCACTTCCTGTAAAACAGCCATAAAATCAGGATTTTTACGGATTTCTTCTATCCTCTTTGCAATCCTTTTCTGCTCCTTTACCGCCGCTTCCAGAGCCGCTGCTGCCCCGAAATCATAGTGCCCGGCCTGCCAGTCCACCTGGTTTAATGCCTTTCGATGCGCACATAGCTTTTCCTTATTTTTCCATAAATTCCCTCTTTCTCTTTCTCTGCTTTTCTTCCCTTCTATCGCCTTTTCCATCTGAAATTTTATTGCGTCCTGCCCCAGGCAAAACTCTGTTTTCTTCATCTCCATACAGGAAAACGAATAGCCTTTTGCCAGCATTCCATCCTGGGTAATACCGCCCTTTGGATGTTCGTGTAATTCTTCTAATGAACCGCATAAATGTATCCCATTTAAAAGAAAATTGGCAAATTTCCGTGCATTGGGATTGGGTATGGTCAATATTTCCGCTGCGGAATCCGGTGTAATCTTTGTATCAGGAAGCTTATCCGTAATCACCACATTGGCTGCATGTAATTGCTTTTTCTGCAGAATTTCCAAAGCCTTATGACAGTATTTTCCCTCAACAATCAGGTAAAATCTCTTTCTTCGCAAAAAGGTTTCAATCGCCGCACGCCATCGTTCATCCTTCACTTCCTGTACAAGCTCGGCAAAAATCCTGACTTCGGTGCGAATCCCTTCCCTCTCCAGTTCCTTTTGAATCACCTGCCTTGCATCCTCAATCGCTTTGGGAAATACCAGAATATTTGCTTCAAGCTGCTTTATCTTCTGTTCTAATTCGCGGATCTCTTCATCAAACCGCTTTATCTGGTCATCAATATGCACCTCGTCTGTGGCAAACAGCTTATCCTGTGCCCCAACCATATCGGCAAAGCGGACAAAGACATCGACCTTTTTTTCTGTCGAAACTTCTCTTTCTGCCAGTTTCCCCAGACAGCGCTTGTCCTCTGCGGAAACATTCAAAAACTCTTCCATCCAGGGTAAAATTTCCGAAAGCTTTATCTGGAGGCGCTTTAATTTCGCAAGCCTTTCTTCATTTTGCCGGATTTCTTCCTCCAGCCCCTTTCGCTGTCTCTCCATTTCATTCAGGCTTTCCTGCATTCCCTTAACTATATCGTTATTCTGGGCAATCCGATAGCGCTCTCCTGCATCGTCATAGCGCCTGTCCAGGCTGTTTTTCTGGGTCTGCAGATGGTTAAGCTTTTGCTTCAATGCCTCCATCTGCAGCGCAATTTCCTTTTCGTCCTCTTCCTTCTGCCTTAAATCCTGGTAAGAAAGCATTAATTCCCGGATATGCAAAGCTCTCTTTTTCTTTTCATATTCAATGCTTTTTTTCTCAACTTCCTCTAATTTTTCCTTGCTTTTTCGCAGGTTTTCATAGACCTCTTTAATCTGTTCAAAGCGCTGCCTCTGCTCCCTCAGCTCCTTTAAGGATTCCACTTTTCCCGGCTCTAAGACACATTCCTGAATAAACTGATCAATATTATTCTGCGGGTCAAAAGCCATCATTTTCAACAGTTTTGAGCGATATTTTTCTGTATTACAGCGCAGTCCAAGCGCCCTTAACACCTGATCCACACCCCTGTCACGATTCCAAAAATCCGCGGATTTCATCGATTGTCCTTTGACCAGAAGTTCACTTTTCGGTGTGATTTTCAGGAGTTTTCCTTCCGTTTTGGTAAATGCTATCTCCTCTATCTTTGTATCGCGGCAGATAAACCAACTGCTTTTCTGCGCGGTTTCATTGGCCGATTCTATGCACACGCCGACCACCATAAACTGATTTTCCACCGGCGACCAGAACTCCATCGCAATATAGCTAATCACTTCTCCGGAACGCAGAAAGCGGGAAGGGCCGTTGCTTTTGGTATCGCCGCGCACATAAGCAAGTACCGTTCGATCCCGATCCTTTGCCGCCTTATTAAACTGCCGGTTTCCGGTGAGAAGGTAGGTCATGGCATCCAAAATCGTCGATTTCCCGCTTCCGTTTACCCCGGTAAAGAGCGTGGAACCTTCCAGATTTACACATAAGCGCTGAAACCTCGACCACTGCACCAGCAAAAGCTTTGTCGCGGTTTTCCTATTCATCTGCTTCATCTGCATCATTGTCCTGCCCCTCCTCGTCCTCTCCGTCGGATAAATTTATGCTGTCCTCGTCATTTTCTCCATCGGATAATTCTTCTGTATCCTGCTCATCTTCCCCGCCCTTTTCCAGCATCCGTTTTCGCGTAACCTCGGCAAAGCGGATAAATTCCTCTGCATTTAAGGCAAAAGCCAGCGACGGATACAGCCGAATCATACAGTCGGCATCCCCGATTTTTCCTTTGACATCCACAAGATTAAAGCGGGAAAATAAGGTTAAAATATCGGTGATCAGCTTTTTATTATCAATCAGTTCTTTCACTTCATACTTTTCCAGTTCAAAGTTTAAATCGACAACTGAAATAAGAATTGCCTGCGAAAGATTCCCTGACCGAATCCTGTCCGCATACAGTGTCCAAAGACAGCAGAGCACAACGCTTTCAATCTTCTTTAATGCCATCCGGTTCGACTGCAGCCGCCCGCTTTCTGCCATATCTGCACAGTTAGAAAGCATAATTACCCCGTTATCTCTGTCCACCACAACATCAAACCCTATATAACCCAGATACGTGGAAAACGGCTCCGGGCGTTTCGCAATAAAATAATAGGCTTTTTTATTCTCCTCATCCTTATCACGCACAATAAAGGTTGACTTTAAAAGCCGCCTGCATGATTTTTGAAATAAATCCTTTTCTGATGATGTACAATCCTTCCAAAATTCGTCGAAATTCACGATTTCCTCCATTCTGTGCACGTTTTACAGCCATTCTGCCCATTGGATACAAACACCCCCCGCAAGGATCTGTCCCGTGTACTGATCCTTTATGCATTACCTGTCCTGCTTATCATCTGCCCTGCTTATCGAAAACCTCCGCAGAAGCAGTTCATTGACCTGAAGATAGCCGTCCTCCAACTGTACCGCATAGCCGTTTTCATCGCTGTAGGCAATGGCTGACAATGCACAGAGTAGATCCCGCTTTCCCTGCATGGGGAGGTGTTCGCAGGAAATGGCAGTTTTCTTCTTCATCACGGCTTCTAAGTATTCCTTCATCTTTTCCTTTGCATAGGGGTTATAGGCTTCCTTTTCGTGTGCTGCCTGTGTTCTTAATACATCCTCTTCACTCATTTCTTCCAGTTCAACCACGGTTTCTTTCTGAATGGTTTTTGGTTTCCTTGGATAGCGAAGCGAACCGGTATCGATAAATTCATGTCGTTCCAGAGAAAATAGGCCCTGCATCTCTGCGGGAATCTCCTCTCTCCAGCCAATCTGATTTATTTCGCGGACAAGATAGCGTATGGTCTGTTCCACATTGCCCCGCATATCTGCCTCACGGTTTCTTAAAAAACGCGCACGGCCAATGGCAATCTGTAAATAAATATTGATTTTATGCTTAATATCCCGCATAATCCGATCATAATCTTCGGCAAGAAAACGCTTTGTCGCCTGCAGCATATCCAAAACCATTTCCCTTGCTTTTTCTTCCTCTATGCCTTCCTCCAGCGCACAGCCTATGTACAGAAGTTCACTTAATTCAGGATTATTCTGCATTTCTTCCAAGCGGGATTTAATGAATGAACGATAAATATGAATGTTCTGCTGCTTCGTCAGCCTTGCATATTCGCGGATAAAATTGCCGTCACAGTATTCCAGAAGATTTTCGGTTAAACTTTCCAGGGTTTCTTCCTTAACCATACGCTCAATAATCTTTTTAATAAAGGTCGCCAGACGCTTCAGCGACTTTGATAACAGACGTGCATTGCGGTAAACATTTTTCAGGGCGTCAACATATGGGTCCTGCCGCCACTGTTCCTTATTTTGCAGAACATTATAGATATTAAAAATATAACTGGAAAATTCTTCGCGTTCGGGCTTAATCAGATTTTGTAAAAATTCAACTAATAAAATTCCCTCTTCCGTCATGATAATGTGCTTTTCATAAGTAGCATCATCCGATTCCTCCTCCAGCCAGCCGATGTCTTTCGAGCAGAATTTTCGGATAATTCCATTTGCCATATCATTATAGTTTCGTTCATCTTTGAGGGATTTTGCATCGTCGGATTCATTGTCCTGATCCAGAAAATCAATATGATTTTCCAGCAAATACGCGGCAAGCGCATCGCGAATCCTGTTCCTGGAAATCCGGTAGGTAATTTCCCGGTCGTACTGTTCATAGATAATCTGCAGACAGTCTGCATAAATACGATTATTACTCCCGCTCGCTAAGCAGTTAAAAAAACCGGAGGGGATTTTATCGAATAAATTCATCATAAAATTCTCGTTTCTTTCATGTAAATTAACGGTAAAATTTTTTTGCACCTATTTTTTATAATAAAATAGAAATAACTTACAGACAAACCCACTAATGGGTTAATTGTACCAAACCGCTAGCGCGGTGGCTAGCCCTAGGTACGTGATTCCACTACTTTTTCAAAATTTTTTCGTTTTC
>VSOC01000112.1 GCA_009774615.1 Lachnospiraceae bacterium | reverse complement strand
AGGACTTGTTACTGTTCACATGTTCACAGCAACGGGCAAAACCTACTCACCCTTTGTGTAAAAACTGGTGCAGCACCCTCATCAGCAGTTCAATATCCAGCGGCTTTGCCACATGGGCATTCATACCGCTTTTTAATGCTGCTTCCTTATCTTCCTCCATTGCATTTGCTGTCATGGCGATGATGGGGAGGGTTTTTACATCTTTTCTCTGCATGGCACGGATTGCTTTCGTGGCCTCGTATCCGTTCATCACCGGCATCTGCACATCCATCAGCACAGCGTCATAGTAGCCTTCTTCGGACTTTTCCAGCATGGCTACGGCATCGGTTCCGTCCGGGGCGGATTCAATTACAAAGCCGACCTCTTCTAAGATTAGCCCGGCAATCTCCCGGTTCATCTCATTATCTTCCACTAATAGGATTCTCTTTCCGCCAAAATCCTTCTGCGTCCAGGAATCCCCTGCCTGGGCTTTCCCGTGATCGCCGATATTATTTGCCGCCAAAAGCGCTGACTTTAAATCGGACATAAACAGCGGTTTTGCACAGAAGGCGGTGACTCCGGCTTCCTTTGCCTCCTCCTCGATATCCGTCCAGTCGTAGGCAGTAAGAATAATAATGGGCGCATCCTGCCCCGCCACGCTGCGGATTCTTCTTGCCGTTTCTACCCCGCTGGTTTCGGGCATCTGCCAGTCAATAATATAGGTATGGTAGGGATCGCCCTCGTCGAGGGAGGATTTGGCGCGGTAGACGGCCTCCCGCCCGGAAGTCGTCCACTCGGAGCGCAGGCCGATGCTCTTTAACATCTTGCTCACACTGTCACACACATTAAAATCATCATCGACCACCAGGGCACGCAGTCCTTCCAGTTCCCTGATCTGCTCTGCACTCTTTTCAATATCCTGGAGCTGAAGAGGAATCTTTACGGTAAAGGTACTGCCCTTGCCCACCTCGCTTTCCACGGTGATTTCCCCGCCCATCATATCGACAATGCTCTTCGTGATCGCCATGCCAAGTCCCGCGCCCTGGATGCCGCTTCTTGTGGCTGTCGATTCGCGCTCAAAGGGTTCAAAAATATGCCTGACAAACTCTTTGGACATTCCGATTCCATTATCTTTAATGATAAAGACATACTCGCCCCATCCGTGCTTAAACGTCGCGTGCTGGGTAATGCGGAAGGATACGACGCCTCCTGCGGGCGTATATTTAACGGCATTGCCCATTAAGTTAATACAGATCTGGTTTAACTTCAGCGGATCGGCAATCACGTCCTCATTGACCACTTCAAAGGTATCGATAAACATTTCCAGCTGCTTGGCCTTTACCTGGGGCTGAATAATATTGACCAGGTTATGCATCAGTTCGGGGATGTTGCACTCCTGGTTGTGAATCTGCAGCTTTCCGCTCTCGATACGGCTCATATCCAGGATATCATTAATCAGGCCCAGAAGGTGGTTGCTGGAGGAAAGGATTTTATGCAGGCAGTCCCGCACCTGATCCGTGCGCTCCATATGGCTGACCGCGATGGTTGCAAAGCCGATAATCGCATTCATCGGCGTGCGGATATCGTGGCTCATATTGGACAGGAAAGTGGTCTTGGCCTGGTTGGCATGCTGGGCCTGCATCAGAGCATCCTGTAAAACCTGGGTCTGTTCATGCTGGGTCTTTACCTGATCCGTGACATTCTGACGGACATAAAGCACCCTGACGGGTACCTGCCCCCGGCGTTCCAAACAAACCGCAATCAGATGCTCCCATTCCTCCTTCCCGTTCCGGGAAACATGGCAGACATGGACGATGGAATCTTTCGCGCCAAGGTTTTCCCTGACGGATGTAATATCACAGAAACGGCAAAAATCTTCTTTTTCCTTTTCTCCCAAAATATCCGCGGCATGAACCTTTACCACTTCGGTGTACACACCCTCCATCGGAACATTGGTATTCAACGGCTCGATTCCGGCCATATAGGAATAATGATTTTTTTCCAAATCTACGATAAAATAACGCGAGGCAAAAAGGATGTTAATGCCGCAGAGCACATCATTGATCAGCTTATTTTCTTCTTCCAGCTTCTTTCTCTGTGTTTTTGCGCGGATAATCAGATAGGCAATGTAAATCACAAACAGGGCAAGCAGACAGATTTCCAGACGCACGCCTGCCATATTTGCCTGGGTGACCATGGCCTGGGTGATATTCTGCGGAAATGCCTGCACAAGCACATAGTCATAGCCCGGCAGGTGCACGACGCAGATGTTGTCAATTTTACTGCCCTTGCTGCAGAGAAGGGCTGCCTCCCCGCCCTCCGCAAAGACGTTCTTCGCCGATGCATAAGTGCCTGCATCGATCATGCCGGACTGCAGCATGGAAGCTAAAAGATCCGTTCCATATTCCTCTTTGTCATCGGAACTGGCAATGATTTTGCCCTCCTTTGTACAGAGAAAGACATCTGCCGGTTTTCCGAAATAATCCGTGGCCAGCATATCCCGCAGATAATTTTCAGCAAAATAGAGTCCTAAAAACATTCCCGAAATTTCGGCATCCGAATAGACGGGGGCAAAGAAAACCATCATGGGCTTCCCGGTAATCCGAGATTCTGCCACGGTTTCAACTCCGCTCTCCCCCCGCATCCCACGAACAAAATAGTTCCTGTCCGAACTGTCGTTGGTTTTTGCATTCGAGGCAAGGTTAATGCCGTCGGCATTGGTAAAACGGATGGCATCAAAGGTCGTATTGGCTTCCAGGGTCTTAAGCATCTTCGTGTCTACCTGTACAGTACCTGACTCTGTGCTGACCAGATAAGCACTGTTTTGAATGCGCTGAAGGGCATTATCAAACTTGCCTGCAATGCGGTCTGCCGTCTGCCTGGCGCAGTCCTTTGCATAGACTTTATTCTGTTCCTGTATACGTGCCTGATTCTGTATCGTGTAGCTGAAAAATAAAACAAGTACCATAGCAAGGAAAAGAAATGCGTAAAAACTTAACTGCCAGGTTTTGTTCTGTTGTTTCATCTGCATAAACATTTACCTTTCACCCTACTCATTCCGAATCGCCGCCAAGGGGCTTAGCTTCATCGCCCGGGTCGCCGGAAGAAATCCTGCCGCCATCCCGACAAAAACAGCAAATCCCATCGCCCCCAGATTCAGCCACAAAGGCATCCGGGATAAGTCGCCGTCCGCCCCCGCAAAGCGGTTAATAATCAGAGAAATGCCAAAGCTGAGCAAAATTCCGACCGCCCCTCCCAGAAATCCGATAAAACCGGATTCCAAAAGAAACATATCCCGGATATTTCCCATATCGCATCCCAGAACCTTCATCACACCGATTTCCTTCGTCCGCTCATAGATGGACATCATCATCGTATTGGCAATGCCGATTGCCGCGACAAAAAGCGACACCGCGCCGATTCCCCCAAGGACGGCCTGCACCATCTGCAGCTGCGCCTTGGATGACTCCAGCCAGTCCATACGGCTGTTCACCTGATAGCCCATATCGGCAATCAAATCCTGCACTTCCATCACATTATCCATATCGTCCACGAAAACCTTGGCAGAATCATAAACAAAATAGGGCAGAGGTTTTCCTTTCTTGGTTGTCGGCTGATCGGGAATCGGATTTTTCTTAAAAATCCGCTTTAACTGGGCTTTTAACAGATCGATATTCACATAGACATCGTAGGCATAGTCGTTATAATCCTCGATTCCCCCTTCCACCATGGCGGCAGTGGGAATCAGATACTTCTTCGGCGATTTGGGTGCACCCTCTCCCCCGCTCTGCGAAGAATAATAAGCATTCATATCAAAAATAACGTACATGGGCTTATTCATAAAGTCCACCGGCGAAGAGCTGTCCGAAGAATCCCAGTAGCCCTTCCCGGTCTTGGTATTATAAAACTGCGTGCCCATGGCATTGCCCACCACCAGACGGAGTTCCTTATCTTTGGCACTGGGAAGTTCTCCCTCACCGATGGGGATTTCCTTTAAAAATTCTTCACTCACCCCTTTAAGCGACGTGTGCCCCTCATAGGCTCCCTGGCGCATCAGCACATAAAACGAGAGCACCGGGGAGGCACCGCGCACATGGGGAAGGTGCCGAAACTGCTCAACCACGTCATCGGTGATATAGTTCGGCTCCGACTTGGAATCCGAACTGTCATAATTCCACCGGGACTCCGAGTAAACCTCAATCGTCGTCAGGCTTCCATAGGAGGAAATCTGCTCAACCGTCCTCTCGCTTAAGCCGATTCCTAAGGAAACCATAACCACAATCGACGCCGTGCCAATCACCACGCCGAGAACCGTCAGAACCGTCCTGAGTTTTCGTCTGCGCAGGTTATTAATGCTCATGATCAGAAGGTCATGCATCTTCATCGTCCAGTCCCTCTTCCTCTGCCTTTTGTTTCTTCCTCTTTAAGTGTTTTTTCAGGACAATGATCCCGACCACAACAGCAACAACGGTCGGCACGCCCGCAGCTATAAGAAGCTTTCTTTTTTCCGGGTCAGACAGCCATCCGGCAATCCCCGAAGGACTTCCTGCTTCCATCCCCTCCATGCCTTCCATGCCTTCCATACCTTCCATCCCCTCAAACATCGAAGGGTCAAACTCTTCTGCCGCCTCCGTGACAAACAGGGTGAGTTCCTTTTCCGTTTCGGTCACGTCGCCGTTTTCATCTTCATAGGAAATAATGACTTTAATCTTTCCGTCGTCTTCCGTGGGCGTCACCCCGGCAACCATCACATCCACATTCCCGGTTTCGCCGGGTTTGATATTGCCCACATAGGCTTCCGTGGTGCGGATGGAATCGGCCTCGAAGCGGATGTTGACATTGTAAAGCTGAATCCGCCCCGTATTATTGACACCGAACATAATATTCGACTCGCCGTCCACCTCAATCGAATCCGGCATCACCTCAAAGGTGCTGGTGCTGAACCTTGCCTTCTGGTAGACGGGGATATCGATAGTTACAGTTTCTTCGGCGTTTTTAAATTCCGGGCTGTCATACTTTTCTTTAATCGTCATCGTATAGGATCGCTGGTCAATGCCCGGTTTTGCCAGAAACTTCATCTTTAATTCCGTCGAAGCCCCCGCCCCTAAGGAATTAACCACCATGGAGGATGAACCCGACTCCGTGGAAAAGACCGAAGCATTCTCCACCTTCTCCGGTTCCATGGTAAAAAGAATGTTGCTGGCAGTTACCGACGTCGAGGCGTTTTTCATATTTAAAATCAGGGTAAATTCATCCCCTGCCATAATCTTTTCCGGCTCGGTGCGGAAGCTGTCCACGATAATTCTCGCCTTGGTACGGTCGTTCTCGTTAAATTCGCCCAGGTTATCGTCCTCTTCCTTTTCCTTGCTGGTGATATGTACATAAAATTCATATTCCTTTTTCTTCACCGTGGTATCGGTACTCTGGGTTTCCCCGGTTTCCGCATTAATCACTGCCCCCGGCCCCTCGGCAACTTTTTTCTTTCCGTCAATGCTCTCACGGTAGGATATCGTATATTTAATCGGATAAAATCCGGTGTAGCTTTCCTTTCGGATCATCATGGCATAGGGTGCCGTCACCGTTTCCCCCGGTTCAATCACTTCAAAATGACGGTCGTAATTCCCATCGGTAATCATAAAAGGGAACTCCTCGTCGCTCTTTCCCACAACCATGCTGACGGTCACATCATATGCGGGGATTTTGCTTTTATTCCGGATATTTACACCGAATTCCATAACATTCGGATAAACGCCGTAAGGTGTATTCTGCTCTTCCCCCAGGGCAAACATCACATCCTCGGTGGTTTCGTCTTCACTGGTTTCCGTATCGGAAGAGGTCTGTGCGCCAATCCAGATATTCATATAGTCCGTTTCTTCATAGCCGTCCTTGCCGCTTGGATAAATCGCTATCGGAATACAGTAATAGCCTTCTTTCATATCCCGCCGCACCCGGGCCGTTAACGTAATGCTCTTGGTATTTCCCTCGCTTATCTTGCCAAGTTTTCGGGGTTCAAACGTCGATTCATTAATTTCAAACGGATAGCCATTTTGAAGGCCTGCAGTATTCCCGCCGTCTTCCGGCAGTTCCATAAAAGAATTTACCTTCGAGGAAAGCCCTACCCAGACCTCATCCAAATCAGTATTTCTCGCTTGGATAATAACAGGAATATTCATCGTCTTTCCCACTTTACCTGTCGGGTCTTTTCGAATCACCAGATATTCATTCTGATAATACCGGCCATCCAGCACATTTTCATAATCTGCCCTTACCGCCAGACCTGCCCCCGGAAGCAGGCAAAACATCACTGCGGCTGTCATCACCGCCAATAACCGCTTCATCCAACTTCTACCATTCATTTTCTGTTCCATCCTCCCTGCGCCTTTCTTATGTCCTGTCTGTGCCTGTTTATCTGCTGTACTCATCCCTGTGCTTTAACTTTGCTTTCCGGCGGTTCAAACTCCACCTCTCTTGCCCCCTCTTCAATGCTGACAATCTTTCCGTCGATAATCCTTATCCTTCTGTCCGCATAGGAAGCCAAATTGTTATCATGCGTTACCATAACCAGGGTCTGGTTCTGTTCCCGGACAATCTTCTGCATCAGGTGCAGCACCTCCATCGTTGTCTTGGAATCCAGATTCCCGGTCGGTTCATCGGCAAAGATAATCTGAGGATTTACGGCCAGTGCACGTGCTATGCCCACACGCTGCTGCTGGCCGCCGGACATCTGGTTGGGCATGTGCTTGGCCTGCCTGCCCACGCCGACCAGTTCCATGTATTTTTTTGCCCTGGCAAGCCTTTCTTTTCGTCCTATTCCCCGAAAGGAAAGGGGCATCGCCACATTTTCCAGGGCATTCATCGTATTTAATAAATTATAGGACTGAAAGATAAAACCGACTTTTTCCCGGCGAAATGTCACAAGTTCCTTCTCGGAAAGCTTTTCGATATGCTTTCCCCCGATTTCAATCTCCCCTTTTGTCGGTTTTTCCAGCCCGGCCAGCATATTTAAAAGGGTCGATTTTCCTGAACCGGAGGTGCCCACAATCGCGCAGAATTCGCCTTTATATAAGGTAAATTCCACACCGTTTAATGCGCGCACCTTCGTTTCCCCGACCCGGTAAATTTTATATAAATTCTTCACCCGAATAATCGGTGTTTTTTCCATTTTCCCTGTTTACTTCCTTCCGCTTTTCTTTAGGATTACCAGCGCAATCCCAAAATCCGTCAAATCCTGCCTTTATTGGCTGCTTTTCCATGTTTCATTATACCATCCCCGGCCCCATTCTTCTTTCCTTTTTTCTTAACCTTCATTAAAGTTTCCTTACATCGGTCACGCATGTCCAATATTTTCTTTTGTCACTGTTCACGCAACAGCAGCCTTCTCTTTCCTGCTTTTCTACGGCGTACCCGGAAGGCTGTAAATCCTCTGCCGGAATTCGTCGAGAAATTCCCGAAGCCCTATCCAGCCGCTCCCGTCCTTTCTTTCCCTAGGATTTTGCATATTCACCACAATCACCGATATCCGGTCCGGCCTTGTCGTATAACGATAACTGCTGTCGGCAGTAAACTGGTACTCGTTCTCCCCGCCCTTCCAAATCATCTGTTCCACCCGCGTCCGGAGTGTTTTTTTCCGGGAAAATACCTCTTCTGTGATCAGATCAAAAATATCCTCCCCGCAGCAGATAATGACCCGGGGACGAATGAGCTGAATCTGCCGTTTGATAAATTCAATGTAAGCATAACCGTATTTCAGCCACACATTATCCCGAACTTCCTTTCCGCCCCGCTTATTAATGTAAAGAATGCCAAAGCTGTTGGCAATCTTCTGGTCCGACATCTTTTTTTCTTCTTCACCCAAAAGAATTCTCTGCATTCCCGTAAGATAACCGTACTCGTCCTGCGCATGGTATTTCTTCTTCTGAAATTTCAGACGTATATCCGTAATCACCGGAAAAGTCAGACCTTTTTCAATATATTCTTTTAAACTCGGTTCTTTTAACAGATAGAGCACCCCGGAAAAATCCTGCGGACACAATATTCCGTCAATATGAAAACTCCGTTGATCGATTTCTTTATAACAGGTTTCCCGTGCTCCATCCTCTTCCATATGATGAACGGTCTGCCACAGTACATAAAGTTCCTCTAGCGAACTGCAGTCTGCAATCAGCCCCTCCGCGACCACCTGCTCCAGCGATTTTGCCATCTTATGCCTCCCTGTAAGGTACACCCAGGAATAAGGTATACATTTTTTCATTATAGCACAAATCACAGGCGAAACAAACTCTATTTTGTAAAAATCCTTTCCCAATCCACCCTTAGTTACTGTTCACACGTTCACAGCAACAGGCAAAAATCCATGAAAATCGCCTTCGTCGATGGGATTTTTGCTCACTGGCCCAGTTTAACCTACGGTCAGCGCAGCAAGTGCGCAGACCTACATGAACAGTAACCACCCTTACATGTAAACAGCAGGGATAAAAACCTATGCAAAAATTTCCGTCTGCTGCTTTTACAAATTTCCCTAAAAAACTTCCGAAAAAGTTCTCAAAAAAGTGGTGGAAATATTGATGCAAATGCTTTATAATGGGTAAGATTAATCATTGATCGTTACCAGGTACAAATGTAAAGGAGGCTTTTATGCGACATTTACTGAACCCATTAGATTTTTCTGTGGAAGAAATCGGCGATCTTATCCGCGTGGCGGATGATATCGAGAAAAACCCTTCCAAATATGCCCATGTGTGCGACGGAAAGAAGCTGGCGACCTGTTTTTATGAGCCAAGCACCCGCACCCGCCTCAGTTTTGAATCGGCGATGTTAAGCCTTGGCGGGAGTGTTCTTGGTTTTGCCTCGGCAGATTCCAGTTCCGCAGCTAAGGGCGAGAGTGTTGCCGATACTATCCGTATTATTTCCTGCTACGCGGATATCTGTGCAATGCGTCATCCCAAAGAAGGTGCCGCAATGGTTGCCGCGATGAACTCCGGGATTCCTGTGATTAATGCCGGTGACGGCGGACATCAGCATCCGACCCAAACACTGACTGATCTCTTAACTATCCATTCTCTAAAAGGCCGTCTGGATAACCTGACCGTGGGGCTCTGCGGTGATTTAAAGTTCGGACGTACCGTACATTCCTTAATCAATGCCATGGTTCGTTATCCCCATATTCGTTTTATCTTAATCTCACCGCCGGAACTGCGGGTGCCGGAGTATATCCGCGAAGATGTTTTAAAAGCAAAGAACATCGAGTTTAAAGAACTGGGCAACCTGGACGAAGCATTGCCCGAACTGGATATTTTATACATGACCAGGGTGCAGAGGGAACGCTTCTTTAACGAGGAAGACTATATCCGCTTAAAGGACTGCTACATTCTGACCCCGAAAAAGATGAAGCTGGCAAAACCGGATATGTTCATCCTCCATCCCCTTCCCCGGGTAAATGAAATCTCCGTTGAGGTGGACAAAGACCCGCGGGCTGCTTACTTTAAACAGGCACAGTACGGTGTATACATCCGTATGGCATTAATTATGAAATTACTGGAGGTGACCCCATGATAAATAACAGTGAATTTAAAGACGGATTAAGAATCTCCGGACTAAAAGAAGGAATCGTACTTGACCATATCGAGGCGGGAAAAAGCCTGGATATCTACTATCACCTGGGCCTTGACCGGCTGGAATGTCAGGTCGCCATCATCAAAAATGCCCAGAGCAATAAGATGGGGAAGAAGGATATTATTAAGATTGAAGGCGGGCTGGATCGGATTGATTTAGACGTCCTGGGCTATATCGACCACAATATCACGATTAATATTATCCGGGACAGCCAGATTGTGGAAAAGAAGTCCTTAAGCCTTCCGCAGACCATCACCAATGTGATCCAGTGCAAAAATCCGCGCTGCATTACCTCCATTGAACAGGAACTTCCGCATGTGTTCTATCTTGCGGATGAGAAGACGGAAACTTATCGGTGCAAGTACTGCGAGGAGAAATACACCAGATAACGTTACCGTTCTCACGTTCACAGCAACAAGATAACACGATGAAAAACTGCCCGCCGGATAAATCATTTCGGCGAGGCAGTTTTTTATACCTTATCGGACGAAGTTTGTCCCATTCCGAAGGGATTTACGTTTTCGAGTGCCCGGATGGGTTAAAAGTATTTTTCCCTGACCCGTTCCACCGGCATCGTCTGCCCTGTCCATAAGCGGAAGGCTTCTGCCCCCTGGTAAAGCAGCATATTCAGCCCGCCAAACGCCTTGCAGCCAGCTTCCTTTGCCATCTTCACCAGCTTCGTTTCCAATGGATTATAAATCACATCGGCTACGGCAAGTCCCGGGTGAAAGAAGGAAGCATCGGGAATCAGACAGGTGTCTTCCCCCGGTGCCATCCCGATATTCGTTGCATTGACCAGAAGACGGCTGTCTTTCATCTGCTGTTTTAAAACATCATCCTGATAATCGTACAGGGTAATGCGGCAGGGCGTTTTTTCTTTTAACTTCTCTACGGTTTCCATGGTTCTTTGGATAAATGGACTGCTGCTCCTGGAAAAAAGGGCAATTTCCTCTGCCCCGTCCAAAGCTGCCTGAACAAGAATCGCCGTCCCTGCCCCGCCGGCACCCAAAAGCGTCATCTTCTTTCCTTTAATCTCCACGCCCTCTTCCCTGCAGGACATAAAAAACCCTGCCCCGTCCGTGGTGTGTCCGGTCAGTGTATGGTCATCCTCAATCACTACGGTATTCACTGCCTGGCAAAGCTGTGCCGCAGGGGAGAGATGATCGCATAAAGGCACAATTTTATTTTTTAAGGGCATGGTCAGATTCATTCCCCTGGCCCCGAAAATTTTTAATCCTTCAATGGCTTTCTCAAGCTGTTCTTCCTTTACATCAAAAGCCAGGTAAGCATAATCCAGGCCCAGGGCACGGAAAGCTTCATTGTGCATCATCGGTGATTTCGAGTGCCCCACCGGGCTTCCCAAAAGGCAGATTAATCGTGTATGTCCGGTAATTTCCTGATTCATGGTTTTTCCCTCCATCTTGTATGTAATTTACATGTTGATTTGATGCAAAAACAGTTTATATCGATGCAAGTCCCAGCGCCTGCAGCGGGATTTCATTATAAAAATAAGTGCATCCCATCATCTCAATATAATCCAGCGTATCCCGGTAAATCGGTGAACGAAACCAATCCGATAATACATAGATAAATTCCACCTGATAGCCGATAGGATGGCACAACTTTTCATATTCCAGCCTTTTAAAATGGCAGTTAGGAAGCTTTTCATCAACAGAACCGGATACATTTTGGAATTTCTTTTCGATAATGTATACGGTTTTTTTCTCTTCATTGATAAACGCTTCATCAGGCAGCCATTTTTTTGAATTAATCGTCTGATAGTCAATGCCATTTGGCGATAAAAACTTCTGGTAAAAAGCATGTTTTGATGCAGAAATACCGATGTACTGACCCTCACGGTAAACCTGATTATTCATAACACTGTAGCCGGAAGCTTCCAGAGCAGAATCTAGCGAAGTTGTCTGCTCAAAAGCCAGCCCGTTCTTATTCGTCTGTGCTCCTCCGCCGTAAATATTTGGTTTTTTCATGTGGTAAATTCTCCCCTTTTTTTGTTTAAACATGATTTCTTCAAACATGATTTCTTCAAACATGTTTTCTTTTAAGACTCATGCAGCGATGTATGATGTATATGATTTGTTACACACAAAAATCTCAATGGCAAAATTTAATTTTTCTTTTTTATAATGCTGTTCGATTTGTTTCTTTACCATCTTCTTTCGGTCTTCAACTTCCAAATCTTCTGCATCTAAAACAATCACCAGTGTATCTATTTTCCCCGGATTCAATAAAATTGTATCTATTGTATCAAAAATCACCTTGGTTACTAATTGTGTAACACCCTGCCCGCTCTGTAGAATATAATTATTTTCCTTCACTTCCTTGATATCAGCAACCCGGTGACAATCGAAATTTACATGCTCAAGCCATGAAGGCAGTACCTTTAAAAACGACTTTTCATCTTCTAACAAAAAATAAAAATTCATTATATTTTCCCTTCAAACTCCCATCGATTAATCAAATTAAAATACGCATCATGCTGATTGTTTCCAATCCCAAGTTCCTGACTAATCCTATTCCTGATTACAGAAC
>VSOC01000111.1 GCA_009774615.1 Lachnospiraceae bacterium | reverse complement strand
AAAAATATGTTTATTGTACAAATCCGTTAAAATCTGAAAAAGCCTTTGTACTGCCGACGGATAATTCTTTTCTTTTACATTTGCAAACGACAGACTGATTACCGGATAGGTTCCCTGCAGCTTCCGAAACTTTTCATCTTTCCAAATCGAAAGCCCTTCAAACAAATCCCTTCTTCCCGCAAATTTCACGGAAAAAAACTGTTCCATCATACTCATCGCAAGTGTTTTTCCAAATCTTCTTGGACGAGCAATCAGGGTAACACTGTCCCCGCTCTCCCACCACTCTCTAATCAATGATGTTTTATCAATATAAAAATATCCCGCGTTTCGTATCGTTTCAAAATCCTGACATCCGATACTCACTGTTCTTGCCATTCCTCCCCCTCTCCTTCTACCTTCTGTTTTCAAGAACTATTCCCAGTATAACGAATTTCATCCTCTTTTACAATAAGTATTTCACAAATTCCAACTAAAATTCCAACTAAATTCTATACCATTATTTCGGCATCCCCAAAAAGGCCAGGCAGGATACTCCCCCGCCTGGCGCTCATCTTTTTACGTTCTCTAATCTTATGCCCGAAGTTCAATCCCCATCCCCTGCAGTCCGTTCAGGATCTTCTTCATCGCCGCATTAACATCCTCATCGGTAAGCGTTCTGTCCTTGGCTCTGAAACTGATGGAATAGGCAACCGACTTAAACCCGGCAACAATCTGGCTTCCCTCGTAAATATCAAACAACTGGCAGCTTTCCAGAAGCTTTCCGCTGCGCTGGATAATCATATCCTCAATCTGTCCTACCAGGATATTTTTCGGAACGACCATGCTGATATCCCGGTTCACTGCCGGATGCTTGGCAATTCCCGTGTACTTCCGGTCAAAGGTTGCAAACGGCGTAATCTGGGGCATATCCAGCACAGCCACGTAAACCTTCTCACCAATCTTATAATTATCCGCACAGTCCGGGTGCAGTTCACCCATATAGCCTACGACCTTCTTATTATAGATTATATCGGCCTTCCTCCCCGGATGCAAAAATGGTCGGTCACAGTTCGGCTCATAATGCACCTTCTTATCCATCCCAATCTTATCAAAAAATTCCTCGACCACGCCCTTCATGGTAAAGAAGTCGCCCTCGCCGTACATCCCTAAGGTAAACTGCATCCTCTCGTCAGGAAGTTCGGTCAGCGGCAGGTCTTTGGGCAGGTAAATATTGGCCATCTCATAAAGCTTCACATTCTTATTCCGGCGATTATAGTTGGTGGACAATGAGGTCAGCAGTCCATTTAACGGCGTTGTCCGCATAATACTGAAATCCTCGCCCAGCGGATTCATAATCGTCACCGTCTTTCGCAGCGGTGAATCCTGCGGCAAAAGAAGCTTGTCAAATACCTTGGGGCTTTCAAAGGAATAGGTCATCCCCTCGGAAAATCCAGAAAACTCGGCAATCTCCCTGGCAATATCTTCCACACGAAGCTTAAAGGAAAGCTTGCCCATCGTCGCTTCGCCTGAAGGCAGGGTGGTGGGAATCTTATCATAGCCGTAGAACCTTGCCACTTCCTCCGCAATATCCGCCATCCGCTCCAGATCCTGCCTCCAGGTCGGAACAATCACTTCCTGCGCCTCCTCGTCAAAGCCCAGATCCAGACGCGCAAAATACTCCTTCATCTCATCGGACGAAATGTCCGTCCCCAAAAGACAGTTAATCTTTTCCGCATCAAAGGCAATTCTTCTGCCCTCTTTCTTTTCCGGGTAAATATCAATTATTCCTCCGACAACTTCCCCGGCACCCAGTTCTTCCACAAGCTGGCAGGCCCGGTTCACCGCCTCTGCCGCCGTATTGGGGTCAAGTCCCTTTTCAAACTTACCCGAGGCATCCGTGCGCAGTCCCAGACGCTTTGCTGCAAGCCGGATATTCGTCCCGTCAAAGCAGGCACCCTCGAACACCATCGTCTTGACATCATCGGTAATCTTACTGTTTTCACCGCCCATAATTCCGGCAATGCCGACTTCCTTTTCCCCGTCATTAATCATCAGCACATCCCGGTCAAGCTTTCTTACCTGCCCGTCCAAGGTCTGGAACGCATCACCGTCCTTTGCCCGCTTAACCACAATCTCATGACCGGCAAGGGTATCATAGTCAAAAGCGTGCATCGGCTGTCCGTATTCTTCCATCACATAGTTGGTAATATCCACAAGATTATTAATCGGACGGATACCGCAGGCAGCCAGGCGGCGCTTCATCCACTCCGGTGAAGGAGCCAGCTTAATATTCTTCACCACCCTGGCACAGTAGCGCGGACACAGATCCGGATCTTCCACCCGCACCTTTAAATAATCATTGATATCTTCATCATTCCCCGTTTCCTTAATCTGCGGCGGATAAAACGGCAAACGGAAGGTTGCCGCCGCCTCTCTGGCAATGCCGACCACGCTGTAGCAGTCCACACGGTTCGAGGTGACTTCATACTCGTGCACGGCATCCCGAAGCCCTAAAAGTTCCACTGCATCCGCCCCCGGCACACTGTCTTCCGGAAGAATGTAAATGCCGCTCTCCGGCGCATCGGGATACATCTCCCGCGAAGAACCCAGTTCCTCAATCGAGCACATCATCCCACAGGACTCAATCCCGCGGAGTTTCCCGCGCTTAATCTTAATTCCCTCCTCCGGCATCGGCCCGCCGTCATGTCCGCCGGCTACCTTTCCGCCGTCTAAGACCACAGGAACTTTATCTCCGGTTTTGACATTTGGCGCACCGGTGACAATCTGAATGGTTTCCTCGCCGATATTGACCTGGCAGACAATCAGCTTATCGGCGTCGGGATGTCGTTCAATCTTTGTAATTTCTCCCACCACGATTTTTTCCAGGTTTTTATCCAGGCAGGCATAATTTTCTACCTTTGTGCCGGAAAGCGTCATCGCGTCCGCATATTCCTGGGCGCTGACCTTTAAATCCGGTACATATGCTTTAATCCATGCTAATGATGTATTCATAATGTCCTCCAAATTTATATTTACACTAATCGGTTAAATGATTTCTCTGTTGACGAATCTGCTGACCCAGCAGGTTAAGCTAGAACTGCTTTAAAAACCGGATATCATTCTCATATAATAAGCGCATATCGTCAATTTCATATTTCAGCAGGGCGATTCTCTCCAGGCCCACGCCGAAGGCAAAGCCGCTGTATTCTTCCGGGTCAATGCCGCACATTTCCAGGACGTGGGGGTGAACCATGCCGCAGCCTAAGATCTCTATCCAGCCGGAGCCCTTGCAGAAGCGGCAGCCTTTTCCGCCGCACTTAAAACAGGTGACATCGACCTCCGCACTTGGTTCGGTAAAGGGGAAATGATGGGGGCGGAATTTTACCTTGGTTTCCTCGCCGAACATCTCCCTGGCAAACTCAGCTAAGGTTCCTTTTAAATCGGCAAAGGTGATGTGCTTGTCAATCACCAGTCCCTCGACCTGATGGAAGGAAGGGGAATGGGTGGCATCCACCTCGTCGGAGCGGAATACACGCCCGGGAGCAATCATGCGGATGGGAAGCTTGCCCTGCTCCATCACCCTGGCCTGTACCGGGGAAGTCTGTGTTCGCAGAACGATTTCCTTATTAACATAGAAAGTGTCCTGCTCGTCCTTTGCCGGGTGATTTGCCGGGATGTTCAGCTTTTCAAAGTTATATAAATCGTACTCGACTTCCGGGCCTTCCACGACCTCATAACCCATGCCCACAAAGATTCTCTCCACCTCTTTTAAGGCGACCGTATTGGGATGGCTGTGACCGACCTTATTCTTCTTTGCCGGAAGGGTAACGTCGATAACCTCGCGCTTCATCTGCTCTTCTCTCGCCTTCCTTGCCAGCTCCTGCCTTGTGGCTTCTAGTTTTTCTTCAATTAATGCCCTGGCGTCATTGACCATCTGACCTACCTTGGGGCGTTCTTCGGGTGCTACATTTTTCATACTCTTTAATACGCTGGTCAGTTCTCCCTTTTTGCCCAGATAAGCTACACGGATTTCATTCAGTTTTTCCAGCGCATCGGACGCTTCTATCTTTGCAAGCGCCTCTGCTTTGATTTTTTCCAGTTGATCTTTCATCATCATTCTCCTTAACCTTCCTAAAAATTAAACAAAAGCCCCGTCCCACACAAAGGGACGAGGCTAATTTCTCGCGTTACCACCCTGATTCCTGCGGCTTTTATTCTTCACCAATAATAGAGTATAAACCCTCCATTATCGTAAAAAATCTCTGCCCTGCAGGCACTCATCTGCCTATAACGTGTGCAATCCGTCACAGCCTACGTTTCATCCGGCAGACAGTGCTTTGCATGCCGATCGTCAAAAATTTCAGCCGTGCAGCTCCGATGGGAATTTCAATCCTTTACAGGAACTTAGGAAAGCTTTCAGCCAGCGACTTTCCCTCTCTGAAAGACAATAAAGGTCTACTTGCATCTTCACAGCTTTTTTCAAAACTTAAAGCATATTTTAACGGCATTTTTGCTGTTTGTCAAGTATCCTCCATCATCATTTTTAAAACTTTTCTTAACCTTCTTCCATCATAAACTGCGGAAGCTGCCGTGCATGTTTCACTAAAAACTCCATAAAGTCTTCGGTTGCCTTCGTCATATAGTTTTTCTTGCTGTAAACCATGTACACCAGGCGCGTATCTTCCGGAATATCGGAAATGATAATCTTTTTAATATAGCCAAACTGGCTTAGATACGGCGTGTCCGCGGCGATGGCTGCCTGATTGGTTGCCATTACCACACCGCCGATGGAAATCTCATCATCGTAGGAAAAACTTGCCTCCACGCCCTTATTTCTAAGAACGGTTCGGACAATTTTTCCGATGGGAATGGTTTCCCGGTAAGTGGTAAGCGAATAGTCACTCAGTTCCTCCAGCATCACCGATTCCTTCTGGGCAAGGGGATGATCCGCACGCACCACCAGAATCAGCCTCTGGGCCAGAATCGGAATAAATTCTAATTCTGTATCTTCGGTTTTTGAACAAAAAGCCACATCATAGGTTCCTTTTTTCAGTTCATCCAAAAGCCGCAGTGTATGTCCCTGATAAATATTAAAAGAAACTTTCGGATAGATTTCCCGGTAGCGTGTCAGCACCGACGGCACATAGTCGCCTAAAATCGTCGGAATGCAGCCAAGATCGATTACACCGCCCAACAACCCGGATTTACTTTTTGCTACAGCAATCCCCTTATCCAGTTCATTAAGCGCAGCATCCACATATTCGTAAAATTCCTTTCCGTACTTTGTCAGTTTTACGTTTCTGCCCTCTTTCTGGAAAAGCGATAAGCCAAGTTCCTGCTCCAGAGAAGAAATCGAATCGCTTAAACTGGGCTGGGTGATATAAAGTTCCTTTGCCGCCTTCGTGTAATGCTGAAGCTGTGCCAGTTTGCGGAAATAATAGAGTTGGGACAAATTCATAAATTCCTCCTAAGTTTCTTCACCTTCTCCAATAGGGTTACTGTTCACACACTGACCGTACCCCAATACGTTCACAGAACAGTTTTACAGGACTTCCCTAACCGGTTAGATAATAATCCCAGCCGTAGCCATCAAAGCGATAACCAAACCTGCAATCGCCGCCGGAATCGTCGTCCCGATAATAATGTGCTTATAGCTTTCCTTTAAGCTGCATCCGCAGATGGACATGGTCAGGATGGCAACGGAAGAATTGGGAAGCTTATTTAAAATCAATGCAGATTCGGTAACAATTCTGTGCAGGGCCTGTGCATTTACCCCCATATCCAAAAATGCCTGCCCGAAGGATGAAACCGCGCTTGCATCGGAACACACATTCCAGGCAGGGATCTTCATCACAGTAGGCAAAGGCATCCGTATCGGCTAAGGCAAACACCATGGGCGGGCGTTTTCCCTCCGCAATATATTTTAAATACCCGCCGGTAAAGGTTTTTAAGTAAATCCATTCCGGGTTATCTTCAGGAATCTTTGCCTTCCAGGACACCTTTACCGCATTATCATTGTAGCCTCCCGCAATCCGGTAGGTTACCGCAAGGGAATCGCCGGCTTTTTCCTGGGACAGGGGAAGCAGCCGCACAGCTTTTTTTCCGCAGCAGATAATCTCCCGCGCTTCATTACCTGCATCCATGCCCAGCCCGCGGGTCACAGGAAACAGCGCACCGCATACCTCGCAGCGGTAAAAGCAAACGCCCGGGCACTCGCCTTCTCTGGGCTTTCGTGTATCCCGACATCTTGTCGCACTGAATGTCTGTTCAATCATGGACAACCATCCCTTCATTTTTCACAAAAGTCCCCCTTACCCACCGCTTTCGTCTTTGCAGCTGAGAAGCGGGGGACTTCCTTAAAAATATGTTAAACACGCTTTTCTGCTTCCATCCGTTTTTTCAGTTCTTCCTGAAGCAGATATTTTTTTACCTTCCCGCTTCCGGTGTGCGGAATCCGGTCAATCAATTCCAGACGTTCCGGCCAGAACCGTTTAGGCACTCCTCTGCCCTTTAAGTAGGCAAGCACATCCTCCAGCACCATACCTTCCCCGCCCTTTGCCGGAACGATAAAGGCACAGATTCTCTCGCCAAGACGGTCGTCCGTCATACCGATAATCGTGTGCTCGCCCACCCCCGGACAGCCTTCCAGGTTATCGTTAATCTCGTTGGAATTTAAGTTTTCCCCGCCCCGGACAATCATATCTTTCTTTCTGCCGATAATGCGGATGTTGCGGTTTTCATCCATCACGCAGAGATCGCCGCTGTGAAACCAACCATCGTCGTCCAGCACCCCGTCCGTAATATTCCTTGCCTTTAAATAGCCGAGAAATACATTCGGGCCGCGGGAAACCTCTTCGCCGGGCGTCCCTGTGGGAACCTCATTTCCCTCGTCGTCAATCACCTTAACCTCGATAGCACCCATCGGCCTCCCGGAAGTTGTCCCGTTTAGGGCAAGTGCTTCTTTCGGGCGAACAAAGACATGGGGCACACTCTCCGTCGAACCGTAGACTTCGCAGAGGAGGATCTTAAATTTCCACGCCTTCTGCACCATGTAACCGGGTACAGGAGCACCCCCGCAGAGATAAAACTTCAGATACGGCAGTTCTCCCCCGCTGTTTTCCAGTTCGCGCAGGATATCGTAGATAAACGGTGTGGCCCCCATGGAATATGTGCATTTTTCGCGGTTCATTAAAGCAATCGCCTCGTGACAGCGGTACTTCTGCTGAAGCACCAGCTTTGCGCCAAGAAGCATCGGGGCAATAACGCCGTGATGGAAACCGGTTGCATGATTTAACGGGGCCGGCATAAACATAATATCGTTTTCGTCTAATTCCAGTTCCCGGTTAAACGTTTCCTCGCTGTAGCGGATGTTGTCGTGGGACAATAAAACGCCCTTGGTTCCCCCCGTTGTCCCGGAGGTACATAAAATCAGGGTAATATCCTGCCCGGTCAGTTCATGGGCACATTCCTCTTTAGGCAGCGGCGGATAAGCGTTAATAATTTCGGCAAGCGAGGGGAGATTACTCTTCCTTTCCCTGGCATAATCCAGCATCACCACGCCTTTTAAGGACGGAATTTGATCCATCACCGCAAGAATCCGCTGTTCATAGTCCGTTTTATAGAAAAAGGTCGGTGCAAAATACACCTTGGACTCCGTGGTGTTCATACTGCGGATTAACTCCTTTTCCTCATAGGACATGGCAATCGGATGAATAACGGCTCCCACCTTAAAGCCCACGCTCTTTGGCTCGCCCTGGAAGCATTCGATAAATACCCATACATCTTTACATTTGTCAAAGCTCATCGTATTTTGCTCCTCCTTTTGTTTACTTTAAAAGTCCGCCGCCGATTAGGCGGCCTGAGTTCAGGTATTCCAAATGCGCCCAGCTTTACTTTATTCATGGTTGTGCACTCACTTGTGGGCGCATGATGGTTTACAGAACTTTTGCCTCAGTCAGCTTATCCAGCAGGGAAACTGCCACATCTGCCGGACTGTTGCCCTCGATGGTCACTCCGTTTGCCGTCCGCTTTGGCGTAAAGGTTGCCTTTACCTTGGTCGGAGAACCCTTTAAGCCGATCTTCGTGGTATCTATGTTCGGGAAATCCGCAAAAGTAAGTTCTGGAATATCACAGCGCAGGGAGTAAAGCTTGCGGCTTACCGTCGCATATCTTGGCTTATTGCTCTCCTTGGTTGCCGTGCAGAGTACCGGGAATTTGGTTTCAATCACTTCAATCCCCTCTTCTACCTGGCGGCGCGCAGTCACCTTATCGCCCTCCACCTTCATATCCAGAACATAGGTCAGACGGGTAGCGCCCATGTGCTCGGCAATACTCGGCGCGGTCTGCCCGGTATCGCCGTCAATCGCCTGCTTTCCGCCTAAAATCACGTCAAACGGCCCTAATTTCTCAATCGCCTGGGAAAGAATATAGCTGGTTGCATAGGTATCGGAACCGCCGAATGCACGGTCAGTTACCAGATAACCTTCGTCTGCACCCATGGCAATGGCTTCGCGGATAACCGCCTTGGCCTGCCCCGGTCCCATAGAGATTACCACAACCTTCCCGCCGTAGATGTCTTTTAACTGCAGAGCCGTTTCCAGAGCATTTTTATCAAATGGATTCATAATGCTGGGCACACCCTGACGGATTAATGTATTTTTTACCGGATCGATTTTGATTTCCGTCGTATCCGGAACCTGCTTGATACAAACAACAATGTTCATCCTGCATCCTCCTGTTTTTATTCCTTTTTTAATAACTGTGCCTGTTTTATCCGAAGATTTTTTCTGCGTTTCCTGCGCTTTATTTGTATTCTTTCTTTAAAACATTGGCAATGGTCATTCTCTGTACCTGGTTTGCACCCTCAAAGATCTGGAATACCTTGCAGTCACGCATCAGCTTCTCCACCGGATATTCCTTGCTGTAACCGTAGCCGCCGAAGATCTGTACGGCGTTTGAGGTTACTTCCTGTGCACAGTCCGAAACAAAGGTCTTGGTGATGGAGCCTTCTTTTTGTACCAGGCTGCCCTGATCCATCATTCTCATGGTGTTGTTGACCAGACAGCGGGAAGCTTCAATCTTAATTGCCATATCCGCAAGCATCTGCTGAACCATCTGGAGTAAGTAGTGGCTAAACAATGGTTAGAAAGGCTCTGCGCAATGCAGGGCTTTTCTTAGGTGTTTTTTATCCATGAAAGACAGAATTAATGTGTGTTTACATATTGGGTATAGAAGAGCTGCCAACTGATATCTGTAATAAGATTTTTTATCTTTAAAAAACGGGACAATAGCAAAAATAAAACTTGCACAGTGTAGTAGAGGCTGTAGCTATATGTGCCATAATCATTTGTATAATGGATAAAAGAAACATTGACTCAACCACTGTTAGAATTAACTAGAATGCGTTTTGATTGAATTAGGGTAAGGCATAATATATACTGAATATAAGCTGATCAGTGGGAACACTACAAATGATTGTCGATTTAAGGAGGAAAACAAAATTGAATATTGGAAAACAAGTCAAAACACTACGTATTGCCAAAGGAGTGACACAGGAAGAACTGGCAGAGTATTTGGGTGTATCTTTTCAGGCAGTATCAAAATGGGAGAACGAAGCGAGTACGCCAGACATTGCACTGTTGCCAAATATAGCAGTATTTTTCGGCATTACAATTGATGAACTGTTTCATATCCCCAATGAGACGGAATTTGAGCGCATTGAAAATATGTTCTGGCATGAAAGACGGATTAATTCAGAGACATTCAACCATTGTATCCGATTTTTGGAAAACGTATTGCAGGACGAGCCTAAAAATATTAGGGCTTATCGCTGCCTGGCATATCTCTATAACCACAGGGCAAAAAGCGATCATGAGACGGCAAGCGAATATGCAAAGAAGGTTCTTGAGATAAATCCGAAGGAAAAATTAGGACTGGTAGCTTTTTTGGAGGCGAACAATGGCGTATGCGGCGATGAATGGTATGATAATCATTTCAAAGTTATTGCGTATTTTAAGGAGTTTCTTAAAATAAATCCCGATAATATTTTGGGACTTGATGGCATCATTAAAAATCTACTTGATGATGAACGCTATGACGAGGCAATTCCGTACATCAAACGGTTGCATACAACAGTAAAAAACTATAAGTATGAGATTTATATGGGGGATGTGTTGTTCGGAAAAGGCAGACACGAGGAAGCGGTGAATTATTGGAATGAGGCTGTGACACACTATCCTGAAACATGGCAGGCTTACTATTGTCGAGCAGATCGATATAAAAAGCTGGGGAGATATAAGGAAGCATTAGATGACTATGAGAAATGCTTTGTCATTCAGAAATCGCCTCGGACTACGGACGGACTTCATTCTATGGCGCAGCTCCATGAAATTTTGGAAGACTATGCTGCTGCAATCGGCGATAGAGAACGTATAATCAAGTGCCTGCAGGATGAATATAACACAGTTTCAGGAGAAGGTATCAACAGCCAGAAAAGGGAGATTGTGCGGCTGAAAGGGTTTTTATCTGAATAACAGTTACTGTTCATCGTCATTAACTTACTCGAAAAAACTCAGGTCTTATTTTACAAAGTATATGTTTGAGGAAAAACCGGAAGCGTTATTTGTAGCAGACATGTTTTAGTGCTTTTATGCAGCGGCTTTGAAAAATCAAGGCTGCTGTTTTTTCTCCTCTTTTCTTTGGATAGGAAGAAAATGCGACACAATGGTTTAAAGGATAAGGAGATACGGTATAATGAAAATGAAACGAAAAATACATAAGAGATTGGATAAATGTGTCTATCAAAATCAACGGCATACCACACACGTCAAGGTGTACTGCAATGAAGGAAGAAACTTCACTGCGGCACACCTTTTTTGATGGTGCGAAATTTGTCTGATTTTGGACTTTCTGTGGCTTCGTCCTGTGGATATGTGAAGAAAAACTGGCTACTGATGTGGTACTTGGAAAAGGGTTTTACTGCTTTATACATGGCTGATTTGAAAGCATTGCTTTTTGCGTTTCCCACACCTTTTTCATCAGCTCCTTTACTTCCTTTACGTCGGCTTTGTACACGTTGCCTGTTGCGTTCATGCGCTTGGCTATTTGGTTCAGGTTGCCGCCGATTTTTCCGAGTGCAGCGTTGTAATCCCGCAAATAGGAATAGTCAATGTCATAGACAAAACCATACAAAATCAGACGGCGGAGGAAAGCGGATTTACTTTTCATGCCGGAGATTTTTACTTTCTGCTCCAGTATGTACTGCTCGTCATCACTCAGGTATAGTTTCAGTTCGTTTTTGCGTTCTCTGTTTGCCATTTTTTACGTCCTTTCTGTAATGAATTGATGAAAGTATTTTACACAATCTTCTATCCCGTTATGGGGGATATTCGTACAGAAAAATGAGTGAAAAAATCAGGAATTCCGGCAGGGCATTTCATGGATTTTTGAGCGCAGAGGGGGCTAGGGGGATATGCCCCCCTACAAGCCAATTTTTTCAAGTTTCCGCTCCGGGGAAATTTGAAAAATTGGAGCCTGTGAGGGAACACAGGCAGTGCTTGCTATTCTTCACGTAAAAGACTTTAGGCTTTTCCGGCATTGCAGAAAAAAATTAGAAATTTTTAAGGCAATGCCCCCATAGAGGGGACATTACTTTATCTACAATTAACATCAGAAACAGCGGAGAAAGGGGGTGAAAAGATGTTAGACCATGCATTCCGGCGGCGCAGGGAGATTGAGCGTATGCTGCTGTCGGGAAAGAAGCTGACCGTGGCGGAACTTATGGGCAGGTACTGTGTAGGCAGGAAGTCCATAAGCAGGGATTTTGAAGTCATAGGCGAGGAACTTCCCGTCATTTCAAAACAGGGATATAACGGCGGCTATTTCCTGATGGACGGCGTTGGGAAAAACCAGAATACGCTCTCGCAGGAGCAACTGGAATGTTTGGAAAAACTCGCTGTTTCATGTGCGGGAAAAGACAGGGAAACAGTGCTGTCAATTTTACATGAATTCGGGCCGTACTGTGAAAGGAATACATAAAAATCCGGCAGTTTTCAAGCCGGAAAATGAAAGGGGTGCGGTATGGATACGGCACACAGGAGAATGGAAATCATCAGCATTTTATCTGCCAGAGAGCATATAACTTCAAGGGAGCTTGCGTGGGAATTTGACGTTGCAAGCCGCACGATCCTCCACGATATAGCCGTCCTGTCATTTGACTATCCGATTTACACAAAACCGGGCGAGGGAGGCGGGATTTTCATTATGGAAAGCTATAAGCCTTACATAAATACCCTGACGGAAACAGAGCTTGAACTGCTGTGCAGATTTTACCGTAAGGCGGAGGGGAAAGAGAAGGAAATCCTGTTCCGGATTATCCACAAGTATGGGGCGGACAAGCTGGAAATTTAACCGGAAACACGGCGGCATTTTGACAACTGAATACGGATAATCCTGCAAGACGTATGAAACAGCCGAGCTGTGCCAAAGCACGCCATGACTGCCTGTACTGGACAGGCAAGAGCGAGAGATGTTTTAAAGCAAACAAGGTGTGGGAACCTTGCGCCATGACACTGTTTCCTGATAAT
>VSOC01000110.1 GCA_009774615.1 Lachnospiraceae bacterium | reverse complement strand
GGAAAGAATCAAATTCAGAGCAGTGAATATATCTGCTCTTTTTTATTACGCTGAATCTGATACTTTCCTTAGATATTGTATCACAGGGCAGGCTGGGTGCGCAAGTGCGATAACATATTTCGGAGAAGGTGTAAACAGCAACCAGCAGCAAAACCATGGTTGAAAAATCCACCAATCAAAGCCTTTGTCTGTCAAAAAAAATTGTAAAAAATGACAAAAAGGTGTTGATTTTTTTGCATTCCTATGCTAATATCTATTTGTTCAATGTGTAAACGTTTACAGAAGCTGGCGGATACTTGATAAAGAGGAGAAAGCCAGTGAGTCTTCTAAACTTATAGAAGGGAAGCAGGCATGACGATTAACGATATTGCAAGGCTGGCGGGAGTTTCCATCGCAACGGTATCGCGGGTCATCAATCAAAAGGGCTATGTGAAAGAAGAAACGCGCAGACGTGTGGAAGAGGTAATTGCTGCGCAGGGGTTTCGGCCGAATGCAGCGGCAAGAAGCTTGATTTGCAGCAACAGTTCAATGATTGCATTGATTATGTCTGAACGCCCTTCTTCTTTTTCGTTAAAAATAATCAATGCGATTGAGGAACGGGCAGCAAAGCAAAAGGACAGTGTCCTTCTCTATAACACAGGGGCAGATGTAAACCGGGAATTAGAGGCGATTTCCCAGGCAATAGAGCACAGGGTTAAGGGAATTTTATTTCTGCCGGTGATGGGGTCCGGGGAGGAAACGGTTGAGCTTCTTAAAAAAGCAGAAAAAGAGGATGTTCCGGTCGTGCTTTTGAACTGGGATTTATATGCGGAGGATTTTGACTGTGTACAGCTGGATAATAAAAAAATAATTTATGACGGCGTTACTCTTCTGGCGGAAGAAGGCCACCGCCGCATTGCCTATATTTCCTGTCCTGAAGTGGCCAAAAAAGGAGAACAGCGTAAAGATGGCTATGTACAGTACTTAAGGGAACGGAAGATTCCGATAAGAAAGGAATATCTGTATGACGGTCAGTTCGATGAACAGAGCGGTTATGAAGCGTGCCGGAAGTTTTTTTCGCTGCCCAAGCCGCCGACCGGGGTGTTATCTTCGTGCAGTTCCATTACGCTGGGATGTTTCCGCTATCTGAATGAACAGCACCTGGTTTTGGGAAAAGATGTCGGTCTTGTTGGCTTTGACGATATTTCCCTGGTGCGTTTTCTGGGGTGCCCGGTAACGGCGATGGAACAGCCGATCCGGGAACTTGGGGAAAATGCCTGTGATTTGCTGTATCTGCGGATTAACGGAGCCGGGAAGGGTGAGATCCGCAGGAAGATGATTTTGGGGTCGAGAATCATAAGGCGGGGAAGCGAAGGTATTTGCTGTGCTGACTGTGCGGCAGACAGAGCCGACGAGTAAAAGCATGAAGAAAAGAACGTGTGAACAGTAACCAGGTGATAACCTTAAGATAATGAAGGGAGTAAATCCGAACGAATAATAAAAGAAAGAGGTTGACAGAATGACAGAAAATATGGAAGCAAGGATTAAGGAGATTATTGCCGACCCGAAGCTTACATATCCGCAGAGGCTGATTGAGCTGGCAAAGGCGGCAGAGAACCTTCCCGACCCGGTGCCTCTCAGTGAGGATGCCCGGTGGTTTGTGGAAAAAGAAGTGGTTTTCGATATGGGGGAGGGGAATGCGCCTTACCGTCCGAGATATGTGCTGCCGGATTATGATTTGTTTATGAAGCAGGGGAGCAAGTTTTTAATGCTGGAGCCGCCAAAGGATATCTGGGACGCTGTGTCGAACCTGACGATTCTGTATCACTTCGTTCCTTCTGTAATTGCAGGTCCGGTGTACATCGGGCATATTGACCGGCTGCTGGAACCGTTTGTCAAGGACGAGGAGGAAGCAAGACATGCCATTAAGCTGTTTTTAACGCATGTGGATCGTGTGGTCAGCGATTCTTTCTGCCATGCCGATATCGGGCCGTATGACACGAAGGCGGGAAGGATTATCTTAGAACTGTCCGCCGAGATGCAGAGGCCGACCCCCAATATGTCCATGATTTATAATGAGCACACCCCGGATGATTTTGCCCTGAAAGCGATTGAAACCGGGCTGGTGACGGCAAAGCCCAGTTTTGTCAATGACGCCATGTACTCCGCGGACTGGGGCAGCAATTATGCGATTGTCAGCTGCTATAATGCCCTTCCCGTGGGCGGCGGCGGACTTACCCTGGGCCGTTTGAACTTAAAGAAGCTTGCGGATCTGGCAAAAAGTAAAGAGGAGTTTCTCAATGACCTTCTGCCAAGGGCCGTGGCGGCACAGTGCGAGCAGATGGATAAGCGGGACAGCTTTATCTTTGAGGATGGGCATTTTCTGGAATATACCTTCCTGGCGGAAGAAGGATTAATCCACAAGGATCGCTTTGTCGGGATGTTTGGCATGGTAGGTCTTGCCGAGTGCGTGAACCAGGTGTTAAATCTGACGAATCCTAAAGAGCGTTATGGTCACGGGAAGGAAGCGGAGGAATTTGCCTTGGACGTTCTGGAGCGGATTCATGCCCAGGTGGAAGCCTATCAGCCGAAGTACGGAAAGTTTGCCCTTCACGGTCAGGTGGGGATTTCCACCGACTGGGGCGTAACACCCAACACCAGGGTTCCGGTAGGCGAGGAACCGCCTCTGCCGCAGCACCTTTTATTTACCGCAAAGACACAGAAGCACTTTGCTGCCGGGATTGGGGAACTCTTCCCCTTTGAGGAAACGACGAAGAAGAATCCGCAGGCGGTGCTGGATATTATCCGCGGGGCATTCGGACAGGGAATGCGGTATTTTTCCTTCTATTCCGATACCTCCGACGTGGTTCGGATAACGGGTTATCTGGTAAAGCGTTCGGATATAGAAAAATATGATGCAGGCGAACGCTGTGTCGGCAATTCCACGATTCTCGGAAGCGGGGCGAGCAAGGGGCTTCGTATTTTTGAGAGAGAAGTGAGGAAGGCATAGAGAGTCTGCTGTTTATGCGGATTCGCGCAGGGGCTGTTCGGTTATCGTAAACACAGGCAAGCGGCAGCACGAGGAAAACGGATAAGAGAAAGGGGGAAACGGACAACAGATGGGACATTTGCTTGAAGTCAAAGACGTGACAAAAATTTACGAGGGCGGTGTTTTGGCAAACCACAACGTAAATTTCACGGTGGATGAAGGGGAGATCCATGCCCTGGTTGGCGAGAACGGGGCGGGGAAGAGTACGCTGATGAAGATGCTTTACGGGCTGGAGGATGTCACTTCGGGTCATATCTACTTAAACGGGGAGGAATTAAAGCTTTCTTCCAGTAAAGAGGCCATTGAACACGGTATCGGTATGGTGCATCAGCACTTTATGCTGGTGGATTCCTTAACCGGGGCGGAGAATATGATGCTGGGTCTGGAAAAAACCAGTTTTATCACTAACCGGAAGAGAGATATCGAGATTACCAATGAAGTGGCGCAGAAGTATAATTTTGAGATTGATGCCTCCCGGCGCGTGCGCGATATGAGTGTGGGGATGAAGCAGAAACTGGAGATTTTAAAGATTCTCTACCGCAGCGCAAAGCTGATTATCCTGGATGAACCGACGGCAGTGCTGACACCGCAGGAAACGGAGGAGTTGTTTGAGCGGCTTCTGGAGCTGAAAAAACGGGGAATGACCATGATCTTTATTTCCCACAAGCTGAATGAGGTAAAACGCATCAGCGACCGCATTACCGTGCTCAAGGGCGGCGTGACCAAGGGTACATATTTAACCAAGGACGTATCGGAAGAGGATATTTCCAATCTTATGGTTGGGCGCGAGATTTCCTTTGAATATGATAAGGAAGAGGTTAAACTCGGCGAAGAAGTTCTGCGGGTGGAAAACCTAAAGTATGTGGACAAGTTTAAGATTCCCAAGCTTTCCGGCGTAAGCTTTAAGGTCAGCCGGGGCGAGATCGTCGGCGTTGCCGGAGTTGAGGGAAACGGACAGAGCGAGATGATTTCCATTATTACCGGAAATATGCCTGCTATTGACGGAAAGGTCTTTTTAAACGGGCATGAAATTACCAGGGAATCCATTACCAATATCCGCAAGCTGGGCATGTCCCATGTGCCGGAAGACCGTATGTTAGACGGCTGTGCGCCGGAGATGTCGGTGCAGGAAAATCTGACGGTTTCCAATATTGACAGCTTTGCGAATAAAACCGGAATGATCCAGAAGTCGAAAATCAAGGAATTCTGCAAAAATCAGATTGTGGAGTTCAATGTCAAGACCAAGGATGAAAACCAGTCCATCGGCAGCCTTTCCGGAGGAAATATTCAGAAGGTTATCGTTGCCCGCGAGTTTAAGGCGAACAGCGACCTGCTGATCTTAAACCAGCCGACACGAGGTGTCGATGTCGGGGCAATCTCCTTTATTCATTCAAAGATTCTGGAGATGCGCAGCGATAACAAGGCGATTCTTCTGGTATCGGCAGACTTAAACGAGCTGATTTCCTTAAGTGACCGCATTATCGTTATGCATAAGGGGAAAATTGCCGGAATACTGAGCAATGCGCCTAAGGTTACAGAGCAGGAACTTGGCCTCTATATGCTGGGGTTAAAAAAGCAGGAAGGGTTGGGGTAAAGCATGGAAAAAAAGAATCAGAAAAAATTTGATATCATGGATTATTTCAGCGCGATCCGAATTGCGGCAGCCCTGCTTCTTTCGCTGCTTATCGTGTTTGTGATCATCCTCTTTGTCAGCGAGATGCCGGGGGTGGCAATCCAGAAGCTGATGACCGGGCCGCTGGAAACAAAACGAAGCTTTTTTAATGTTATTGTCCGGGGAATCCCTCTGGTCTTTACGGGTCTGGGCCTTACCCTGTGTTTAAAAAGCGGTATCTTTAACATCAGTTCAGATGCATCCTTTTACATGGGGGCAGTGGTAGCCACAGCGATAGCGATTTCCTGGCCTCTGCCGAATATTATTCATCAGTTTGCCCTGATTGCCGCGGCAGCCGTGGTGGGCGGGCTGATCTCCATGCTGCCGGTTATCGTGAATAAATACACCAGGGTAAATCCGGTTGTTCTGGCAATTATGGCAAACTCGATTTTCTATTATTTTGGTTTGTCTATTATCAGTTCCTTTTTCCTGGAGAAGAGCGGAAGCTGGGGAAGCTATAAATTCCCGGATGATGCAAGGCTTGGCACTATGATTAAGGGGACTTCTCTGCACTACGGATTTGTTATCGTTATCGTGGTTACGATTTTTGTTATCTTTTTGATGAACAAGACCTCCTTTGGCTATAAGGTTCGGGTGACGGGAAGCAACCCTGCTTTTGCCAAAACTTCAGGGCTTCGCACAAGTTTTATCATCCTTATGGCACAGTTTATCGGCGGGGCGATTGCCGGAATGGGCGGAGCGATTGAGATGGTCGGTGTGTACAAACGTTTCCAGTGGCAGACCCAGACGAACTATGTTTGGGATGGTCTGCTGATTTACATGCTGGCAAACGGAAATCCGGTGTTTATTCCGATAACGGCCTTCTTTATTGCCTACCTTCGCGTCGGTGCGGAGATTATGTCGCGTTCGTCGGATCTGGATCCGGAGATTGTAACCTTTTTACAGGGAATCATTATCCTGCTGGTGGCTTCTCAGCGCTTCCTGTACTTCTTAAAGAAGCGCCATGATCAGAAGCTGTCCCTGCAGCAGGCAGAAGCAGAGGAAGGAGGTGCTGCGGCATGATGCAATTTTTCATTTCCCCGACCTTCTGGAAGACGGTGCTTGCCAGTACCACACCGGTTATGCTGGCGACGCTGGCGGCGAATATGATGACGAAGTCCGGGATCTTTAACCTGGCGATCGAGGGAACGATGCTTATCTGTGCCCTGACAGGGGTTGTGGCAAGTGCTTTTACCCAGAATCTCTGGGTGGGGTGCATAACGGCTGTGCTTATGGGCGTTGCGATTTCCTTTGTGTTCGGGTATTTTGCGCTGATTATGAAGGGCGCGATGAATGCCTGCGGCGTGGCGCTGAATCTGGTTGCTACGGGCGGAACGGTGTTTGTGCTGGTAATGCTGACGGGAAGCAAGGCAAATTCGAGTGCATTGAAGAGCCTTACGTTTCCGGTGGTGAATATTCCGGTACTGCAGAATATTCCGGTGATTGGGACGATTCTTTCGGGGCATAATCTGGTGACGTATATTGCCTGGGTGATTGTGGCAGTGACGTCGTGGATGCTTTATAAGACGAAGCTGGGAATTAATATCCGGGCCGTGGGTGAGAATCCTGCGGCGGCGAAGGCAGCAGGGCTGAATGTTATCTTTCATCAGTTTGTGGCGCTGGCGATCTGCGGGGTGGCGTGTTCGTTTGGAGGGATGTATCTTTCCATGGGAGCACTGAAATCCTTTACGACGGGGATGGTTGCAGGAAGAGGGTATATGTCGCTGGCGATGGATGCCATGAGCCAGGGAAATCCGGTGATAGGGTGTCTGAGTTCACTGCTGTACGGGTTTTCGGATACGATTACGGTTTATCTGCAGCTCTACAGTAAGATTGATTTGAAGCTGATTGATGCATTTCCATATTTGTTTATTATCGTGGTGCTGGTGATTATTCAGGCGATTCGGACGATGACAGCAAGGAGGAAAGAGAAACTGGCAAGTATGCAGCAGGCAGCTTAAAAATGATAATTTAAGGAGGATTTATTATGCAGCAGGAATATTATGATCCATGGTCAAATACGAAGACGAAGAACGGGTTGGATGCGGATCTGGTGATCTCGGCGATGCAGAAGTGTATTCGCCGGGGGGAAGAGGATCTGGCGATGCGGATGGCGTATGAACTTTATATTACTTCGACGTTTCATGAGGAGAAGATGTGGAACAGGCTTCTGGTGATTCCGGTGGAGGATATTGGGTTTGGAGATACGCAGGCACCGGTGCTTGTAAAGACGATGTATGATCTGCACAAGGAGTATCCTTATATGGATGGGGACAGGCCGATCTTTTTCCTTTTTGCTATCCGGTATCTGTGCAGGTGCCAGAAGGAGAGATCTACCGATCATATTAAGAATATTATTATGAAGGAATTTCAAAACGGGTATGTGCCGGAAATTCCGGAGTATGCGGTGGATATGCACACGATTAAGGGCAGGGCGATGGGAAGGGATGTGTTCTACTTCCTGGATGAGGCGAGCAAGGTTATGCCGCTCTGGGATGAGTATGACGATTCTTATCGGCTGAAGCTGTATGAGATGTGCAAGAAGGAAGCGGAGGAAGCGAAGAAAGACAGGTAATTTTGCCCGGTGCTGTGCATGGGTGAACCGTAACGTCAGGGGATTGTTATGTAAATGGCAGTAAAAAGATGCTTGCCAGAAATGTTGAAAACGATTAAAATAGGGGAGGGGCGCTTTGGGATAAGAGAAAAATCCAAAAGCGCTTACCATAAATGGCAGATTAGATTGCCGGAAATGATTTATCTTTAATTTTAAGGAGGAAATGTATTGATGAAAAACTGGAAGAAATTTGCAGCCCTGGGATTGGCAGTTGTAATGACTGCGGGTGCACTGGCCGGGTGCGGCGGCGGTTCAGGCAGCGGCGGCGGAACAGCAGAAACGACAGCAGCTCCGGCGGCAGATAAGACCGAGGCTGATGCTGCTGGCGGAGAAACCCAGGCAGAGGCAAAAGAGGATGCCGGGGATGCTGCTGACAGCGGGGAACTCAAGGAAATTTATGTGTTTATCCGTGACCGCGGCGATTTGTCTTACTGGGACAGTATGGCTGAAGGTTCAGATCGGGCAGTTGTTGATTTTGCGGATCGGGCAAATGTTCATGTTGTGGAAACGACGGCAGATATCCAGGCAAATCTTCAGGCAATGTATGAGGCAGCAGATGCAGGGGCAGATTTGATTATCACGGCTTCGGATTTTAAGGATAATCTGGTTGAGGTTTCTAACGAGTATCCGGAAATTGCATTTACCATTATCAGTGAGGATGTTATTGACCAGTGTGAGAACGGCAATGTTTACGGTGTTGACTTTGCAACGGCACAGGCAGCTTATCTGGGCGGTATTGTAGCGGCGGATATTGCAGCGAACGGTGCAGGCGATGTGGAAGCATCGAATGTTATCGGTTTTGTCGGCGGTATGGACGAGTCCCTTCCGATCCAGGAATACCTGTGGGGTTATATCCAGGGTGCGAAGGCTTATAAGCCGGATGTGAAGATTGTTTACAATTATGTAGGCGCATGGAATGACCCGGATACGGCTAAGACCCAGTCGATGACCCAGTATAATGATGCAGGCGCAGCCGTTATCTTTGCCTGTGCAGGCGGTTCTGGAAACGGTGTACACAATGCTTCTGCAGAAGCCGGAAAGTATGTTCTTGGTGTAGACAGTGACCAGTCCCTGTTGTATGCCGATGACAAAGATATCCAGGATCGTTTCGCTACTTCCGTTATTAAGGAAGTGGGAACGGCAATTTATAATGTAATTGGTCAGTACTTAGATGATGGAACCCTGCCTTACGGCGAGTACGAGATCGTTGGTCTGGCTGATGGTTCGGTAGGGATCGTTGAAGGCGCAGCCTTAGACGGTGTTCTTTCTGAGGAAGGAAAAGCGGCTCTGGAAGATGCGAAGAAAGGTATTTCGGACGGCTCCATTACCGTAAACAGCGCAATTGGCAGAGAGCAGGATGAGATTAAGGCGTTTATTACGGAGAATTGCCAGTAATTGTTTGTAACTGTTAGTGACAGGAAGTACAATTGAATATTAGTCAGTAATTTAAGAAGGCTGCTGCACGGATGACGGGGTGTCGGATGTGCGGCAGTTTTTTTGATGCAATAGATAATTTCTGCGGATTTTGGATTTTTTGTGAAAGGGAAGAAAAGATGATAGGGCGTTAAAAAAAGCCCGTAAACGTGCAAAAATAGTCCGATGTAACATGTTTTTTTAGGGTATAATAGATGTAATATGTTTTTTTAGAAAAGGCATGTTAAAAATAAAAGAGCGCAAATGGAGGTATGTGTATGAGAAAGCGGCAAGGAAGACGGGCAGGAACGTCCGGGCAAGAATGGTCGTTTTTACTTCAGGGGCATCAAAAAGCCAGGCTGTCAGCAGTTTTGGCCGTTATTGTGACTGCGGTTAATATTATGCCGGCGGCGGCGATGTCTGTGGGGAAACCATCATTAAAAAAGAAAAAAATTGAAGTGACGTTCCAGGCCGGAAGCGGGGGATATTTTGAGGATGAAAGCGGGAGCCTGTCCACGGGAGCGGATGCCAGGAAAGCATCGAATTCTGATATACAGAGGACAAAATGGGTACAGTCGTTTTCGGAACTTGAAGAGGATGACGAAGGTGTCTTTACCAATCTGAGGCTGGCGGCTAAAGAGGCAGAGGAGGATGGACAGGAGGCTGTCTGGGAAAATATTGTACATAAGGCAAATAAAAATGAGGATAAGGACGATGACCTTGTTTTTGCCGGGTGGTATTATTCCGGAAGCGAGGGACAGATTCTGGTCAGCGACTGGAAGGAGATTTACGGGGATGTTACCCTGACTGCGCAGTGGTACAGTCCGGATCAGATTGAAGGGGAACTGGCTGAGGATTATAAGCTGACCGCGATTGGCTTAGAGGAAAGAAAGCTGTCGGTTGAGCCGGTAAAGAAGGAACGTGATGCAGAAGAACTGGCAGAGTGGGCAGAAGAAGAACTCGAAGAAGAGAAGCTGGAAATTAAAGGGGATAAAACCTTTGCCCTTGGATTGAAACTTGGCGGAAAAGAAACGGCCAGGAGAGGGGATAAAGTGACGGTTTCCCTGGATGTACCAAAAGACGGTCCGAATGCGTCGGATACGGTGACAGCCATTCATGAAACCAGGGAAGGGAAGAAGAAGCTTCTTTTAACGGATGTGGTGAAGGCTGGAAACGGCCGCTTCCGTCTTACCTTTACGGCAGACGGCGACGGTGATTATTATTTTGTCAATACGCAGGCTTTGCTCAAACCGCAGGTTACGGTTACTGCGCCTAAGAATAATTTGGCGGGAGAAAGGGCAGCGGAGGACAGCGGCTCATTTATACAAAACAATGGAAAAATGCTGTACTGGGAATTTAAGGACGGAATATTGACCATGCGCATAGCCGGGGATATGACGGATCATCTTGCAATAAGGCCCTGGGAAAAATACGTGAGTGAAATTAAAAAAGTTATTTTTGCAGATGGTGTTACAAACATTGGCAATGGCATATGTAAGGACTTTAAGAACCTGACTGAAGTGGAGATTTCCTCAACGGTAACCCGTATAGGCAGACGGGCATTTGAAAACTGTGTAAGTCTGGTCAGTGTGGAGATTCCTAAAAGTGTGCGCAGCATAGATATGGATGCGTTTTCGGGGTGTACGAATCTGAAGACGGTAAAGTTTGCAGGTACTGTGCCCAGCATAGAACCGGATGCATTTGATGATTGTCCAAGCCTGACCTCTGATTTTAATATGGCAGAGGGTACATGCGGAACCAGTCTGACCTGGAAATTGAATAGTCAGGGAGAACTGACGATAAAGGGCACTGGGGCAATGAAGGATTGGGAGCGCTATGCTGCTCCATGGAATAACTATTCGTCGAAAGTTAAATCGGCAGTTATCGAAAATGGTGTGACCAGTGTGGGAAATTATGCATTTTATTCCTGCGGCAATCTGGTCAGCGTGAAACTGCCGGAAAGTTTGACAAGAATCGGTGAATTTGCTTTTTATAATTGTGAAGTTCTGAGCGATATTGTAATACCGAAAAAGGTTGCCGAGATTGGAGAGAATGCATTTTATGGCTGTAAAAAACTGCCGGAAGGTTTTGTTCTTGGCCAAGGAAGCATTGAAGGCGGCGTGAACTGGAAAATGGTAAGCGACGGGACACTGACAATTGGCGGAAGCGGAAGGATGCCGAACTGGAGCAGTAAAAACGATGTGCCATGGAATTCTTTCTTTAAGGGCAGCACGAGTATAAAGAAGGCTGTGATCCAGGAGGGTGTGGAAAATATCGGAAGCAAGGCTTTTTATGGATGTTCGGATCTGGCTGATGTGGAAATTGCAGAAAGTGTCGCGGAAATCGGCGATAGTGCTTTCGGCGTGGCAGAGCATCTGACGGCAGTTAAGATACCGGAAAAGGTAACAGCCATAGGCAGCAATGCATTTTCGAGCTGTAAGGAGCTGACCAGTGTCAATATTCCCGGAGGGATAGAGCGTATTTCGGCAGATATTTTTAAAGACTGTACGAAACTGGCTCAAGTGAAGATTGCGGAAGGCGTTAAGCATATTGAACCTCATGCATTTTCGGGAACCGTGATAAAGTCTGTGCTTATTCCGGAATCTGTAAATTTCCTGGCACAGAAGGCGTTTCCTGACGATACGGTGATTACGTTTGCGAAAAAGACCGAGGGCAGTGAGAAGACCCTGCCAGCCGGAAAATCGAAATATGTCCAGACGACGAATGAACATAAGCAGAATATTGACAGTTACATGGCAACGGTGGTTAATTCCTATCTGTATGAGGGGGATAATGGAGAAGTCTACCGTGTGGAATATACCTCCAGCGAGGTGGTGATCGAGCAGTACAATTCGGATTTCGATTTTGTAAAAAGCTGGAAGGTTTCGCCGGAGCTGCCGATATTCGGTGGATTTTATGCAGGAGAAGATGCTTTTTATCTGGTATTTGGAAAGGGCAATGGGTCAGAAGATGATGAGCAGGAGGTGTTGCGGGTTGTAAAATACAGCAAGGATATGCGCCGTCTGGACTCTGTCAGTGCCTATGGGGAAAATACGGTAACACCCTTTCGTGCAGGCAGTCTTCGGATGGATGAAAATGAAACCTATCTGTACATCCGAACCAGTCATCTGATGTACCGCTCAAGTGATGGAAAAAATCATCAGGCGAATATGACCTTTGCTCTTCATAAGGAAGGTATGGTTTTGTCTTATGCAAATAGTATGGTTTCCAATAATTCTACAGGATATGTTTCCCATTCCTTTAACCAGTTTATTCAGGCAGACGGTAAAAAAATGGTGGCGGTAGACCTTGGCGACGGAGCACCCAGAGCCGTTACATTGATGGTTTATCCGGAAGCAAATTATATGATAGAAGGACCGGAAACCGTAAAACTGTTTAATATTACCGGAGGTTTCGGAGAGAATTATACCGGTGTTTCGATCGGCGGTCTGGAAGTTTCCGGAAGCAGCTATCTGACGGCATTTAATTCCATTGACCAGAAGAAGTTTTCCGACAGCAAAACCCGGAACATTTTTCTGGCGGTTGCCGATAAAGATAAACCAAGCAATGCAAGATGTATCCAGGTGTCGGATTATTCGGAAAGCGGAACTTACAGCGCATCGACGCCGCATCTGGTTAAAGTTTCGGAGGATTTATTTGCTGTGATGTGGGAAGAGCGGTCAAAAACCAGCAGTGCGAGCAGTCTTTGGAATCCTACTGGTGAAGTTAAGATTGCCTTTTTTGACGGAAATGGTAATTCAGCAGGCAGCAAAAAGATTGACAGCTTTTCCGGAAGCCTTTCCGACTGCAAGCCGGTTGTAATTAATAACAAAGTGACCTGGTATGTGACGGACGGAAGCCGTCTTACCTTCTACAGCTTTCCGGCAAGTCTGCCTTCTTCGGGAATAAATGTAAGCGAAGAGGTTCTTAAAGGCGGCAGCAGTTCCGGCAGTTCGTCAAGTTCCGGTTC
>VSOC01000011.1:38741-67720 GCA_009774615.1 Lachnospiraceae bacterium | reverse complement strand
TAAACCGCACAAACTTGCACAGCTATGTATAGCATAACACGAATTTTGCCGAAAAGGAATCGATTTTTATTTTTTCTACAGTACCAGAGGCAATTCTATCGGCTCTGTGCCCGTCAGCTCAATGCTTCGCTTATCCGGCTGCGAAACAGCGGCATAAACCATAAAATGGTTTCCGTCTTTTTTGCGTTCACCATTTTGACCGACTACCGAAAACGCTCTGCCGCAAATAGAAATTTCTGTATCCATGCTTTCCCCGGCTTTTACATGTACCCGCTTAAACGCACACAACACCGGATTTCGCACGGCATCCGCCGAATCAGTATTTTTAATATAAATCTGCACCACGTCGTCGGTATCACGGCTGCCCTGGTTCTGCACCGTAACCTTCAGGGATACATCCGGCAAGCCCAGGCTGTCGGTTTCTTCCGAAATTTTCCCGACCTTAGCATCCGTCACGGCTACCTTCCCATAGGTCAGACCAAAACCAAACGGATACAGTGCCTCTTCTTCCATATACCGGTATGTCCTTCCTTCCATATGGTAGTCCGTAAACGGCGGTAATGATCCTAAATCGCGATAAAAAGTAACCGGCAGCTTACCCGACGGCGAAGTTTCTCCGAACAAAATATCGGCAACACTCCTGCCTCCCCTTGCGCCGGGATACCAAAGCTGCAAGACAGCGTTAAAATGTTCTGCTGGATAACGTAAATCCATGGCACTCCCTGTCATAAGACAGAAAACCACCGGTTTCTTTGTCCTGGCAACCGCCTCCATTAAATCCCTCTGCGGCTTGGGAAGAAGCAGATCTTCTTTATCCCCGGACGCATAGCTGTTTCCGGTATCCCCTTCCTCGCCTTCGAGCGTTTCATCCAGACCAAGGCATAAAAGAACAACATCACTGTGTTCTGCAACAATCATTGCTTCTGCCAGCCGGTCGCCCTGCATGGCAAGCGACTCCGTCTTATCCTGGAACAGCCCGCATCCCTCAGAGAACAGAATTCTTGCCCTGCCCTGTGTATATTGGCGGACACCTTCTGCCACCGTTACATATTCAGAAGACGTGCCATGGTAGTTTCCGATCAATGCGCTTCGGCTGTCCGCATTCGGTCCGATAATGCCGATAGTTTTTATATGATTCAGGTCAAGCGGCAGAATACCGTCATTTTTCAGCATAACTACGCTCTCCTTCGTTACCCGGTCTGCCAGCACCAGATGTTCTTTTTCTTCCACTGCCTCATAGGGAATGGCATCGTACTCGCTCTTATCAAACAGCCCAAGCATGTACCGTGTCGTAAAAAGGCGCACGGCCGCCTCGGTAATTGCTTCTTCGGATACCAGTCCCTGCTGGCAGGCAGACAGGATATGGAGATAGGTATTTCCGCAGTTTAAGTCACAGCCTGCATTTAATGCCATTGCTGCCGACTCTGCAGCCGTGGATGTAACCATATGGTGTTCATGAAAATCCCGGATTGCCCAGCAGTCCGACACAAAATGCCCTTCAAACCCCCATTTCCCGCGCAGAATATCCTGAATCAGTTCCCGGCTGCCGCAGCAGGGCACGCCGTTTACCCGGTTATAGGCACCCATCACAGCCTCCACATGGCCTTCTTTTACTAATGCCTCAAATGCCGGCAGATAGGTTTCTTCCATATCCTTTGGCGTAGGCTCTGCGTTAAATTCATGGCGCAGTGCTTCAGGGCCGGAATGTACCGCAAAATGCTTGGCGCATGCCGCAGCCTTCATGACTTCCCCGCTTCCCTGCAGCCCCTTAACATAAGCCACGCCAAGACGGGAAGTCAGATAGGGGTCTTCTCCATAGGTTTCATGTCCGCGCCCCCACCTGGGATCCCGGAAAATATTGACATTAGGTGCCCAGAAGGTAAGCCCCTTATAAATATCCCTGTCATTGTATGCACTGTATGCATTATACTTTGCCCTTCCCTCTTCAGCAATACAGGCGGCAACCTCCCCGATTAACGCTTCGTCAAACGTCGCTGCCATAGCAATCGCCTGCGGAAAAACGGTAGCAATACCAGCCCTTGCCACACCGTGCAGACTCTCCCCCCACCAGTTATAGGCTGGGATATTCAGCCTTTTTATTGCCGGAGCATCATAGCGGAGCTGACTGGCACGCTCTTCTAATGTCATCTTCCCTACCAATTCGGCAGCTTTCTTTCTTGCATCTTCTCTTTTCATAGAATAAAAGTTCCTTTCCCTGACTTAACTTTAATCCGGCAATTTATTCTCTTGCCGCCTTTTTGCTGATGAGCTATAATAGATTTATCAAAAACATCTTATTCCAAACAGGAGAATAACTTATGAAACCATCCCCCAAAATCCCTCTGCACTATGAACAGCCCGATCCAAGTGTTTATGTACGATCGCTTAACGGTCCTAAGGAAACTATACTTTTCCTTCCGGAATCTCATCTGCGCATCTGGTATAATGTACAGCTTGAAGACTATGCCCGCCATTATCACAGCGCTTTGGAAATTATCATCTGTGCAGAACAGCAATACCGCGTCGCCGCCAATAACCACACCTACACCTTAAATGTCGGCGATATTCTCATTATTCCGCCCTATATGCTCCATGAACTATTCGGCAGTTCGGGTGCACGTTTTATTTTTTTAATTGATATCAGCATGCTTGAATGTTTTCAGGATTTTAAGACACTTGGCCCTGTCTTTATGAATCCCTTTTTGTGCACACCATCCAACCATGCGGATATCTATGCCGGCACCTATAATACGCTGATGCAGATGACAGAAATTTACTTTTCCCATAACCTTTTCTGGGAAACCTCCATCTACGCTTTGCTGCTTAATGTCCTGTTAACGGTTGGACGCTGCCACCTCTTTGGCCATGCCGACGATGCCTCCCCTGCCGCCACAAAGCAGCAGGAATACTATGAAATCTTTGCTAACCTGCTGAATTTTATTGATGCTCACTATGCGGACAATCTTACGCTCGAACAGGCCGCCAGCTACAGCGGCTTTTCCAAATATCATTTTGCAAGACTTTTTAAGCAGCACACCCAAATGACCTATCACAATTACCTGTGCCATAAACGCATTCAGGCTGCGCAGTTTCTTCTGACCAAACATGCGGAACTAACCATTACCGACATTGCTTTTCGTGTGGGGTTTAATAATCTGGTAACCTTCTGCCGATGCTTCACCAGATATGTAAACTGTTCCCCAACGGAGTACCGGAATAAACTGCGCACACATGAACTTATGTAGGAGGCAGAATACAGGCTAACCTTTTACGCCGCCCAGAGCCACACCGGCAATAATGTACTTGGACAAAAGCAGGTAAACCACGATAAGAGGCAGCACGGTTAACGTCAGTCCAAGATACACAGAACCATACTCGGTCTTATAAATATCGCCTTTAAGCAGGCTGACCATAATCGGCATGGTATATTTTTTCTGGTCCGTCAAAAGAACCAATGGCGTAAACAGGTTATTCCAACTTGCTACAAAGCTGAAAATCGCCTGAGTTGCAACAGCCGGTTTCATAATCGGCAGTACAATACGGTTAAAAATCATAAACTCGCCTGCGCCGTCGATTCTTGCCGACTGTACAATTTCCATGGAAAGCGTGGGATGCAGGTACTGCCGCATGAAAAAGACCATGGAAGGAGAAGCTATAGCCGGTAAGATTAACATGGATAAGTGGTTCGTCATATGAATCTTATAGACCATCTGATAAAAACCAATCATGGTAATCTGCGCGGGAATCATCATTACAACCATAATAAAACTAAAAAAGGCATTTCTTAATTTCCAGTTATAGGCAACCTGTGCATAAGCCGTTAAGGAAGAAAAATATAAGGCAAGTACGGTTGCACCTATGGAAATAATCAGGGAATTCATAAAGCCTACCATAGGATTAAAACTTTTTCCAAGGAGGATTTTTAAATTATTTGCCATATAACCTGACGGAATAAGCGAAATAGCATGCTGCTGGATTTCGGTCGTGGATCTTGTCGCATTGACAATCATAATCCAGAACGGCAAAACACTTAACACAGCCAGAGCGATACATACAACATAAATAATGACTTTCATGAGCTGGTTTTCTTTATTCTTTAGCATGAAGTGTTCTCCTTTCAGGCTTTAAGCTGCTTTTTATAGTTTTTCTGCTGCTGTTTAATCTGCTTTTTCAGTTCGACTTCATCTTTATCTCTCATAACAAAGAACATAAGAGAGGCAAGAACCGCAATAATTACAAACATAATCATACTTGCCGCAGCTGCACGATTATACATGTAGCTTCCGCTGAATGCCTGGTTATAAATAAAAAGGCTGGTGGTAAGTGTGGCATTGTCCGGTCCGCCGTTCTGGAATAACTTTGGAATATCGAACATATTCAATCCGCCGATCAGACTGGTAACCAGCGTAAACAGCAAAATGGTCTTGACATTCGGAAGGGTAATGTAAATAAAGGTCTGCAGACGGTTTGCGCCGTCAACTTCCGCAGATTCAAAAATCTCCGGGCTGATGCCAAGGATACCGGAAATCAGGGTAATCATCGTAGAGCCGTACCACATCCAGGTTTGAATAAAGATAACCACGCTTCTGGACACGGTTTTATTTCTTAATAATTCCAGTGGTTTTTCGACAAATCCAAATCTTACCAATAAGTCATTGACCGGTCCCATGGGATAACCGAAAAATCCGCTGAATAAGATAGCAATTGTCGCCGCTGTGATAATATTCGGCATATAAAGCAGGATTTTGAAAATCCCCTGTCCCTTTACTGTGCTTCGCTTATCGGTAAACCATGCTGCCAGTAAAAGTGCCAGCAGAATCTGCGGAACAAAGTTAGAAAGCCATATGACAACGGTATTTTTGAATGCCTGCTGAAAAGAAGGACTTGACAATATGGCTTTAAAATTCCTGAACAGATCGTCCGTAAGAAAATGGATGGATGTTGTTCCCAGTCCCTTTAAATCGGTAAATCCGATAACTGCCGTATATACGGTCGGATATAATGAAAACAGCAAAAAGGTAGCCACAAAAGGAATGCTGAAAATATAACCATATTTTGCATATCTGTCATACCCAGGTTTTTTACTCTTCATAAAAAGCTATACCCCTTTCTTACATTTGTGTGCACAAAGCTGAAAGAAAAGCAGTGCAGACAATGGTTCGTCCGCACTGCTCACTCTTCCAAAGCCCGTCGTTTTATGTATAAAATGGTTATTCTACAACCACATCAAGGTTATCGGCCACCTGTTGCTTGAAATCGGCAATCGCCTGCTCACGGGTCTTGTTTCCTGATGTATATTCACGTACCTGATCCCTCCAATAGGTATTGATGGTTTCATCATACTGTGTCAGGTTCGTACCTTTTGCATACTGGTTTGCCGGAACAAAAGCTTCAAACATGTTCTGACCTCCAAGAAATTCGACGGCTCCGTCCGACTTTGACATTACCGTACCGCTTGCTACGGCATCTTTCGTACCACCTTCACCGTTTAATGTACCGTTTGCCCATTTATACTGTAATCCATCTTCTGTGCAGTCCAAAGTAATCCATTCAATGACATCGCGGAGTGCTTCAGTCTTTGAAGAATCTTTATTGACCATCAGCCAGGTGCCTCCCCAGAAGAATCCGATTGGCGGTTCACACACAGCCCAGTCGCCATAGGTGCCTTCGCCCACAGCTGTACCGCCGCAGTTTGGAGCCATAGTGTAGTTGATCAGCCAAGCAGGACCGAAGAAACCAAGCACTTCTTTCTCTCCTTCACCTTTGATATCGGCAAACCATGCATCCTGCCAGTCCTGGGTATCATTGTGATATCCATTATCCTTTAATTTTTTTGATAAATCCAGAAATTCTTCCCGTTTCGGATCGATATTCAGCTTGCCGTCTACAATCCATCCCGCATCGGAACTGTTCTCTACCGCGTGCCAGATATCACCGTCGCCGGACACAATCCCATAGCCCTTTTCCTTCAGTGCTTCCGCCGCTTCAAAGAACTTATCCCATCCCGGTCCGATTTTTCCTGCAATCTCGGCCGGATCATCCGTTCCCCAGACATCTTTTGCAATTGAACGGCGGTAAATAAAGGCCCCTCCGGATGCCTGATAGCCAAGACCCACTAATTTGCCGTCAGGGTTTGTCCCAACATCAATGGTATACTGAGCAATATCGGCTTCTTTAAGTGCGGCATCAACATCAATACCCAAATCCGCATAAGGCATGGCGTACTGACTTGCACTGCCCTGGGTATATTTAAGAACGAATGCCGCTTCCGCACAGTAGATATCCGGAGCATCCGCACCGCCTGCAGCTAATGCCTGATCCAATGCAGGCTGATAGGCCCCATCGGTAGTAGCAATAATTGTTGTATTAATATCATAGGCAAAATCCGGGTGCATTTCCTTGTATTTTTCGATCATGCCCGGCACCTCGTCCGTAAATGCCCATACATTAATAACATTGCTCTTATCCGAACTTTCCTGACCTGTTTTTGTGTCACCGCCCTGTGCTCCGGCTGTGCCGTCGCTCTCTGAACTGCCTCCGCACCCGGCAAGCAAAGATGCTGCCATAGACGCACACAAGATACATGCTGCTAACTTTTTCATCATTTTCCTCCTTTTTGTTGGTTTTTAATATTTGCCACCCCCAAAACTTCACGATTCCTACTGCTTGGTAGCATATTTTTATTATAGCGGCACCAGGCTTCTTATTCTTTTCAGTTTTTGCTTTTGATTTAACAATTATTGCTCATTTATAGCAGAAAACAATATTTTATAAAAAAACCCTGCAAACAAAACATTGCCTGCAGAGTTTTTGGTAAAATTATATAAAATTTTTACTGCTTAAAATTTTTCTTAAATCAAAAATACCTTATCCCTCCCCTGATCAACCCCTTCTGTGCCTTCGGTTTCCACTCCGGCACCGTTCACCAGACGAATACGTACAATCTTTTTTTCGCCCTGCCCTTCTGCGCCTTCTCCATTAGCCTCATTTTCTTTACCACCTTCATCATTTTCCGTCCAGTACTGCACACGAACCTTATTTCCTTCTTTTTCCACGATAAGATGCTGCGCTGCCCTGTTCTTATCCCAGACGATACCTTCAGCCCTTCCTTCGGTCAGATACACCCTCCATTCCAGGTTTTCGCTAAAGCCTTCCTCTGCCCGCTTTATCTTTGGCGCGGTGGGGATAACACTTTTTTCCCTCACCCAAAGAGGAATAGAGCAATACCCGTGCTCTTCCTTCCTCCATTTTCCGCCTTCGCTTTCCTCCCCGGTCAGGTAATTCGTCCAGTGTCCTTCAGGAAGATAGTATTCGGCAATGCCTTCTTCGTTAAAAATCGGTGCAACAAGCAGGCTGTCCCCCAGCATGTACTGCTTATCCAGATAGCTGCAGTTTTTGTCGTTCTCAAACTCCAGCGCCATACTGCGCATCAGAGGAATCCCGGTAAGCGAGGTCTTAACGCCGCCGCTGTAGAGATAAGGAAGCAAATCCAGTTTCAATCGGGTAAAGAAACGCACCACATCCACGGCTTCATCGTCATAGACCCAGGGCACACGGTAGGAGGTGCTGCCGTGCAGGCGGCTGTGCGTGGATAAGAGTCCGAATGCTGCCCAGCGCTTATATACGTCCGGTGTGGACTGGCTTTCAAAACCGCCGATATCATGGCTCCAATAGCCAAAACCGCTGCTGGTCAATGACAGACCGCCCCGCAGGCTTTCTTCCATTGATTCATAGTCCGACCAACAGTCCCCGCCCCAGTGTACCGGGAATTTCTGTCCCCCGACGGTCGCCGAACGGGCAAAGAGGATGGCTTCTTCCTTCCCTCTCTTCTTCTCCAGAACATCATACACTGCCTGATTGTAAAGATAGGTATAGAAATTATGCATCTTCTGCGGGTCGGAGCCGTCGTAATAAACCACATTGGTCGGAATTCTCTCGCCAAAATCCGTCTTAAAGCAGTCCACGCCCATATCCAGCAGTCCTTCTAACTTCTTTTGGTACCAGCGGCAAGCTTCGGGGTTGGTAAAATCGACAATGGCAAGTCCCGGCTGCCACATATCCCACTGCCACGCATCACCGTTTTCCTTTTTGATAAAATAGCCCTTCTCGACGCCTTCGTCAAAAAGCACCGATTCCTGCCCGATATAGGGGTTAATCCAGACACAGATTCGTATTCCTTTTGCCTTAATTCTTTGCAGCATTCCCTCCGGATCAGGAAATACCCGCGCATCCCAGACAAAATCCGTCCAGTGGTATTCCCGCATCCAGCAGCAGTCAAAATGGAACACACTTAACGGAATCCCGTGCGCTTCCATCCCGTCGATAAACTCCATCACCGTCTTTTCATCATAGTTTGTGGTAAAGGAGGTGGACAGCCAAAGTCCATAGCTCCAAGGTGACAGTCTGGCCGGCTTTCCGGTTAAATCCGTATAGCGCATCAGCACATCCTTCATGGTTGGCCCGTTAATCACAAAGTACTCCAGACTTTCCCCCTGTACGGAAAATGCTGCCTTCGTTACCTGTTCGGTTGCGATTTCAAACTCCACCTTCTCCGGGTGATTGACAAAAATCCCAAAGCCGCGGTTGGACAGGTAGAAGGGAATGTTCTTATAAGACTGTTCCGTGCTGGTTCCGCCGTCCTCGTTCCAGATGGATACGGACTGCCCGTTTTTTACCAAAGGCGTAAAACGCTCGCCCAGACCATAGATTAATTCGCCAACGGAGAGATTAAGCTGCTGGCAGAGATAAGCACTGTCCTCTTTTCCCGACGCATAGGGAAGCCCTGTCCAGTTGGTGCTAATATAAGATAAATCCCGGCCTGTGCTCCTCGTTAAAAGCTTTCCGTCCCGCAGAAACTGCATCGCTGCGGTTTCCTTATTGATGAGCAGGGATAAATGACCGCTGCTTATCTGAATCGATGCTTCGTCCTCCTGAACTTCCATCACTCCTTCTTTGGGAAATGTTAAGGCAAACTCAGGCGTTTTTTTCCGGATTCCCTTATGGTGAATTACTTTAACTCTGAGCATTTCGGGCATGGGGGCAGATACCTGAAGGGTTAAGTTCACTCCGTCTAAGGTATCTCCCTTTCTTACAATTTTCCGGGTCGGCATACAAAGTTCAATCTTATCCTCTGCCGTTTTTATCTCATAAACCATCTGCGGGGAGAAGCTTCCATAGCCCTCCTTTAATAACCAGCATCCATTGTGAAATTTCATGTTGTTTACTCCTTACTCTTCTAAAATTTAATAATGAATTATTTTTATCTTTGCATATTTTCCTGAAAGTTCTAGACCATTTGTACTTTTACAGTCACTGGTAAGCGACTATCTACCTTGTCTGACCACAAATGCAGCCCCGAAAAATCCTGATGCCATTTCGGTTGATCATTAAAACCAAGGATAGTTACCTTTTCTATCAGACCATGGAAAGTGGCGTTATCCGGGGTTTTGGTTTTGGCAAGGGATTGGATGACTGCCTTGCCGCTTTCCGGGTAATGGAGGAAGAAGGCATAAATGCTGCCGCCTTTTGCAGTAAAACGAATATCCTTTCCGGTGTAGGTGATTTCTTCCTGATCGGTGAATTGCCCGCTGACTTCTCTGGTTGGACCTTCGCCCCATATGCGCCAGGGGCGGCTTCCGTAGATTCCTTCTCCGTTGACCTTCATCCATTGTCCGATTTCTTTTAAAAGTTTTCTGTCGCCCTCGGGGATAGAACCGTCACCTTTAGGGCCTACGTTGAGTAATATGTTGCCGTTTTTGCAGACGGCCTGGATTAAGCTGCAGATGATTTGGTTTGCTGTTTTGTATTCCAGACTATCCGTATAGCACCAGGAATTTTTTGCCACTGCGGTATCGGTCTGCCATACAAATGCGGTTGTTTCTTTCAGACTTCCGCGTTCGATTTCGGGGATTCCGCTTCCGAACATCATGGCATCGTGCTTGTAGCAGATGGAAACTTCCTTTTCCCACTCTGCGGCACGGTTATAGTAGTAAGCGGCAACCTTTTTCAGCCCTTCTTTAAATGCCTGGTGCTGCACCCACCAGTCGAAGTACAGCAGGGCAGGCTGATAGTTTTCGATAAGTTCTATGGTGCGCTGTATCCAGTCCTCTACAAATTCCGGTGTCGGGAAGGGACAGCTTTCTAAGTCCTGGTGATCGGGTTCTTTTTGGGCAGGCCAGTAAAAGTCACCGCGTTTCATCGGTTCTTTGATATCGCTGGAAAATTCCCTGCCGTGACCCATAAAAAACCAGTGCTCCGCCCGATGGCTGGATGTGCAGAAAATCAGTCCGTTTTCTTCAGCTGCGGTTTTCCATTCGCCTAAGATATCCCGTTTAGGCCCCATTGTCCAGGAGTTCCAGGCGGACAGCTTACTTTTATAGAGCTGGAAGCCGTCGTGGTGTTCGGCTACCGGAAAGATGTATCTGGCTCCGGCTTCCTTAATCAGGCTGACCCACTCCTGCGCTGAAAATTTTTCCGCGGTAAAAAGAGGAATAAAGTCTTTATAACCAAACTGATCCTGCGGCCCGTAATGTTTTCGGTGCCAGTTCCACTCTTCTTTTTCCCTGATGTACATATTGCGGGAATACCATTCATTTCCATGAGCCGGCAGACTGTACAGACCCCAGTGGATGAATACGCCAAACTTTGCTGAACCAAACCATTCGGGCGTTTTGTGGCAGGCAAGGGAATCCCAATCCGGCAAATAAGGTCCTTTTCGTAAAATGTTTTCGATATAAGCTGCCATTTTTTCTCACCTTTTTTATTTACAGATGATTCGTATATCCCTTGAAGAACTCCCCAGGGCAATTTCCTTTCCCTCCGATTCTTCGTCAAGGCAAAAGCACACCATCCGGCTCTCTCCCGGCTTAAGATTTACCTTTTCAAATCCCTTTAATTCCTGGAAAATCGACGGCGTTTCATTCAATTTCCTTTCATCCGTTTTCCTTTCACCTGTTTTCTCTCCTTCTGTCTGCTTTCCATCGGCCTGCTTTCCTGGGCGAAGGTAAAGCTGCACTACTTCTGCCCCTTCGCGATCCCCGGTATTCGTCAGCAGACAGGAAACAAAGGTTTTTCCACCTTCCATGCAAAGTCTGCCCTCTGTGTAGTCAAAGCTTGTGTAAGATAAACCGTGTCCAAAACAAAACTCTGGCTCAATTTTATAAGCATCCAGATAGCGGTAGCCCACAAAAAGACCTTCCCGATAATGCACTTCTTTGGTTTCGGCAAATTCACCAATACAGTGCGCCGAACAATCCATGTGCGTTTTGTAAAAGCTCTCCGGCAGTTTTCCCGACGGGTTCACCTGTCCAAATAATACTTCGGCAAGGGCAGTTCCGCCCTCCATACCACCGTACCATCCCCACACCAGGGCTTCGGCCTGATGAATCCAGCTTCCCATCTCCACCGGGCTTCCGCCAAGCAGGACAACCACCATATCCGGCTTTACAGCAAGAAGTTCGGCAATCAGGACATCCTGTTCATAGGGAAGCTTCATATCCGCCCGGTCATTTCCCTCGCAGTCCTGTTCATGGTTTAAGCCGCCGATAAAGATAACTCGTACATAGGACTTTGCCAATGCCACCGCTTCTTCGCGCAGAGTCTTTCTTTTTTGGGCAAGACTAATCTGCTTTTCCTCCTGCCTTTGGTCTTCCTCCTGCTTTTTCTTATCCGACTGTACCGATCCGCCCCCGTTTTCCAGGCTTGCCTCCTGCCAGTTGGTTTCGTTTTCTTTTCCCTCATTTGCCTCCTCATCCCGGCAGTAGCCCGACACAAAATCCACTTCTGTATTTCCGCCCAGAAGCTTTTTTATCCCCATTAACGGCGATATTTCGTACAATGCCTTAATCTCCGCGCTCCCCCCGCCATTGGCATGAAGGGCGTTTCCGTTTTCTCCGATGACCAGGATTCTGGAATGATCTTCTGGCGAAAATGGCAGTAATTTACGGTTATTTTTCAATAGTACCACCGATTCCCTTGCCGCTTCAAGCGCTGTTTTTTGGTGTTCGGGCGTGTTATAGGTTCCTGACTTTCGCTTGCCGTCCAGCATGTGCAGACGCATCATCAGCATAAGAATCCGCACCAGCTTTTCATCCACTGCCGACTCGGAGATTTCCCCGGAAAGAATCTTTTTCTTTAATGGATTTGCCATGCAGTACTCGTCAAAATCATAAGTTACGGACATCTCGATATCCAGAGAAGTTTTCGCGGCTGCTTCGGTATCGTGTACCCCGCCCCAGTCGGAAATCACCACGCCGTTATAGCCCCATTCCTCCCGCAAAACCTGGTCTAATAAATACTTACTGTGGCAGCAATGCTCGCCGTTCAGCTTATTATAGGCACCCATTACAGTATAAGAGCCCGCATGAACCAGCGCCTCGTAAAAGGCCGGAAGATACAGGGTTTTTAAAGCTTCCTCATCGACCTTTACATCCACCCAAAGCCGTTCGGTTTCCTGGTTATTTGCCGCAAAATGCTTGACACAGGCCGCCACGTCCCACTGCTGAATCCCCTGAATAAAAGGTGAAGCCAGTTCCTTCGTCAAATAAGGATCTTCGCTGAAATATTCAAAATTTCGTCCGCAAAGCGGACTTCTTTTTAAATTCACCCCAGGAGCAAGAATAACATCCTTTCCTCGTCCCCTGCTCTCTTCACCTAAAACGCTTCCTGTTTCCCGTGCAAGTTCCCTGTTCCAGGTCGCCGCCAGGGCAGTGTTGCAGGGCAGATAACTTACATAATCATCGGTATGCCCTACAGCCTTCCAGCTTGCCGGATAAAAATCCTGCCTGACCCCCATCGGCCCGTCCGACATCACCAGCGGCGGAATGCCCAGGCGCTCCACCCCCTTTGTCCGGAATAACTGGGCACCGTGAATCATGCCGATTTTTTCCTCTAACGTCAGTTTTTCCGTTAATTCTCTGGCTTTTTGCTCTAATATTTTGTCTTTCTGTGTTTTGTCTTCTTGTTTTCTATCTTTTATTTTCTTATTTTCTTCTGCTTTCATGATGACCTCCATACGTGAGATACAAATAGATAAAGTTCCTTTTCCTGCCCTCATCCTATCAATCTTTGCCGAAAAAAAATACCTTACTTTTTTTACATAAAACCATAGATAATTGGATACCAAGATGAACAGGTCGCACATCCGATGAAAGCTTACTTTATCCTTTTCATTTATCGGCTTTTTCTTTAAACTTTTGGCAAAATAGAAGAAAAATGCCGAAAGTCTAAAGATGTCCCTTTTAAAATCTATCCATCACCCAAAATAATATCTGTTTTTTCATGTATTTTCCCGCCATTTTTTACGGTTGGCATGAAGTGCCCCTTCGCTTATTCTTAAACTATTGCAGAAACAAAATCACAATACTGCAAGCACAAGAAACCAGGAGGTTACACCATGAAATTCGGATATTTTGACGACCAGGCAAGAGAGTATGTGATCACCACCCCCATAACCCCACAGCCCTGGATTAACTACCTGGGAAAGGATAATTTCTTTTCCCTGATTTCCAACACCTGCGGCGGCTACTCCTTTTATAAGGATGCCAAGCTCCTCCGCCTGACCCGCTACCGCTATAACAATATCCCCCGCGACACAAACGGACGCTACTATTTTATCAAACAAGGCGATACCATCTGGAATCCCGGCTGGCAGCCCGCGAAAACCCCGTTGGACTCCTATGAATGCCGCCACGGCCTGGGCTACAGCCGCTTTATCTCGGTCAAAGGAAATATCCGGGCAAATTTAACCGCCTTTGTCCCCTTACATGAAACCTGCGAGGTCAACCGCCTTGTGCTCACCAACCAGGGCGAAAAAACGGAAACCCTGGAACTGACCTCCTACGTGGAGTTCTGCTTCTGGAATGCCGTGGACGATTCTACCAATTTCCAGCGAAACTTAAGCCTGGGCGAAGTCGAGGTCTGCGGTTCGGTGATTTACCACAAAACCGAATACCGCGAACGCCGCAACCATTTCGCTTACTATGCAGTCAATACACCCTTTGACAGCTTTGAAACCGACCAAAAAACCTTTCTCGGTGCCTACGGCAGCATCGAACATCCAAAGGCCGTCCGGGAAGGAAAACTTCACAACACCATGGCAAGCGGAGGAAGCGTTATCGGTGCACACCATTTTTCCATTACGCTTAAACCGGGCGAGTCCCGCAGCCTGATTTTCCTTTTAGGCTACAGCGAAAACCCGGTCGATAAAAAATGGGAAAAACCAGGAGTTATCCACAAGCAGCGTGCCCAGGCCGCCATTGCCCGCCTTTCTTCTGATGCGCAAATCGACGCAGCCCTTGCCGCATTAAAAGCTGACTGGGAAAACATTCTCTCTTCCTATACCCTAGAGAGCAGTGACGAAAAACTGAACCGCATGGTCAATATCTGGAACCAGTACCAGTGCATGGTCACCTTTAACATGTCCCGCTCCGCCTCCTATTTTGAGTCGGGAACAGGCCGCGGCATGGGCTTTCGGGATTCCTGCCAAGATCTTTTGGGCTTCGTCCACCTGATTCCCGACAGGGCAAGGGAGAGGATTTTGGATATCGCCGCCACGCAGATGGAGGACGGAAGCGCCTGCCACCAGTACCAGCCATTGACCAAAAAAGGAAACTCCGATATCGGCAGCGGTTTTAACGATGATCCCTTATGGCTGATTGCCGGAACCGCCGCTTATCTTAAGGAAACCGGGGATTTCTCGATTTTGGAGGAAATGGTTCCCTTTGACAATAACGAGGAACTTGCCAGACCCCTGTGGGAACATCTGCGCCGTTCCTTTAGCTTCACCCTCACCCACCTTGGCCCACACGGCCTCCCGCTGATTGGGCGCGCCGACTGGAATGACTGCCTGAACTTAAACTGCTTTTCCACCGAACCGGGCGAATCCTTCCAGACTTTCGGACCTTCTGAAGGGCCGGTTGCCGAATCCGTATTTATCGCCGGAATGTTTGTCAAATACGGGCGCGACTATGCCCGAATCGTTGAAAAGCTTGGTCAGCACGAGGAGGCAAAAAAAGCCGAAAAAGCTGTGGATGAGATGACGAAGGCTGTGCTCTCTGCCGGATGGGACGGGGAATGGTTTTTACGGGCCTATGACGCCCAGGGCAATAAGGTCGGCTCAAACAAGTGTGAGGAAGGAAAAATCTTTATCGAGCCGCAGGGCTTTTGTGTACTGGCGGATATCGGCGTTGAAGGCGGACAGGCAAAAAAAGCCCTGGACTCCGTAGAGCGTTATCTCGACACCAGGTACGGCATTATGCTCCAGCAGCCCGCCTACACCAGATACTATGTCAACCTGGGCGAAATCTCCTCCTACCCGCCGGGCTATAAGGAAAATGCCGGAATTTTCTGCCACAATAACCCCTGGATTTCCATTGCCGAAACAAGGATTGGACGCGGAAACCGGGCATTTGAGGTTTACCGGAAAATTGCCCCGGCCTACATCGAAGAAAACAGCGATATCCACAGCACGGAACCCTACGTTTACTCGCAGATGATTGCCGGAAAAGACGCGCCGAAACACGGGGAGGCAAAAAACAGCTGGCTCACCGGAACCGCTGCCTGGACATTCGTCAACATATCACAGTACATCCTGGGCATCCGGCCGGATTATGACGGTTTAATCGTCGATCCCTGCATCCCCCAGACCCTGACCGAATTTACCATCCGCCGTACCTATAGGAACTGCCTCTATGCAATCCACATTAGCAATCCCCAGGGCGTAGAAAAAGGCGTCCGCTTTGTCCTGGTCAACGGAAACGAATATCCGGCAGAAAGGCCGCTTCCGGTATATCCCGGACAAGAATGTAAGGTAGAAGTTACGATGGGTGCATAATGCGGTTTTTCCTTCTTTTTTTCAGCAAAAACAAATAGACAAATCAGGGAAAATGTTGTATATTTGTTTGTGAACAATTTGTGAAATATTTGTGAACTGCAAAAAAAACCGGAGGGAACCAAAATGTTAGAAACACTCAGAAAAAAAGCAAGAAAATCCAATATGTGGCGTATTGTCCTTTCTGTCATCGGCATAGGCATCATGATGGCAGTTACAAAGTTTGCTGTCCTTGATGTTATCACCGGCCCGACCAAGATGGATATCACCGCGGCACCGGAAACCTATGAAGGCAAGTATGTAACGATTGACGCAGAATATTTTCTGTATGATTACATAGAACACACCACCACAACAACCAGTAAATCCGGCAGCAAATCCACCCGCACGGACGGTTACAGCTATCTGGCCTTCCAGTCCGTACCCCAGGAGGGAAGCACGGATTCTGTCTGGTATTTCTACAGCATTTATTTTGATAAAAAACACCAGGACGAACTGAGCGCTAAAATCGATAAGACCTATGAATACTTAAATGATGAGGCAGGAACCGTTAATCCTCCCGAACCGGTCAAGGTTACCGGCACCTGGAACAAGATGGATTCCCAGACCGAACGCTATTTCCAAAAAGTAATAGGAGAAATCGGCATCCAGGAAACGGATCTGGATAAGTTTTACTTCTACGAACTGAATACCCAAAAGATCGGCGGTGTAAGTACTACCTTATTCTGGGTTCTGACCGGTGCAAGCGCCATCCTTCTTCTCTTTGCCATACTCAGCGCCGTCGGACTGTTCAGCAGTGCCTATATGAAGTCCTTACAGCAATACCTGCAAAAAAATCCAACCGTTTCCATGCAGGAGATCGAAGAAGACTTTAACTGTGCCCACCTGATTTCTTCCGATGTATGGATTGGGAAAAAATGGACTATCTACATGCAGGGCAACAAAGCCTACATCCTGACCAACAGCGACCTTATCTGGGGCTACTATTACAGCCGCACCGGACGCTACAGCGTAAGCGAGATGCGCCTGTTTACCAAAGACAAAACACAGCACGGCATCAGCTTAAGCGAGAAAAACACCCAGGAAGCCTTGAAAATCTATGTCGATGAACAGGCACAGATGGTCATTGGCTACAGCAAAGACCTGGAAAAAATGTACAATAAAGACTTTAACGGATTTTTGGAATTACGGTATAATCCAGTGATGCGGGCATTATAAAATAACAAAAAAGCGCCGGGAAGCAATCAACAGCTTCCCGGTTTTCTTCGTTCTATCGATTCCTATTCTATCCATTTCTATATTATCGGTTTCTATCTCTCCACCCGGTAAATCATCACCCTCTTACCCGCAAGCACAGCCTTCTCCCCCGCGGCATAATCCCGCTTTTCCAATAAGCTGTACCCGCTCATCTCCATTGTCATTTCCACATCCTTCTGCCGATGATTTAAAAAGAAATAAAACTTCTCCTTATCATTCTCCCTTACACAGACCTCCACCCCATCCCTGGGCGTCCAAATCTCCTCTATCCCGGCTTCCCCTGTCACCTCGCGCAGAAAATCCCGGTAAAACTCCATATCGCTCCTCGTCCCGACATACCAGGCTTTCCCCTTACCCAGTACATTGCGTGTAATCACCGGCATCCCCGCATAAAAATCCCTCGCATATTCCGCCTCGCTCTCTGCCGTTTCCAGATGCATAAGATCACATAAAAGTTCCGCCGGATACTGCTTTCCTCTCCAGCAAAACCCATTCCTCTCCCCCATAGGCAGAGCATCAATCTCCTCCACCCACACCCCGAAAATATCCCTCAATCTCCCCGGATATCCCCCGGTAATTACCAGGTCATGCTCCTCCACAATACCCGAAAAAAACGTAGCAACGAGCGTTCCGCCATCTTCCACAAACCGTTTCAGTGCCCGTTCATACCCTGTTTTTACCATATAAAGCACCGGCGCAACCACCAGCGAATACTTCCCCAAATCATCCTCCGCCGAAATCAAATCCACCGGAATATTCAGTTCATCAAACGCCGTATAATACCTCTTCACCTCATCCATATACCTCAAATCACAGCTTGGTCCCGCCGAATACTCCAGCGCCCACCAGTTGTCCCAGTCCACCACAATCGCCGATTTCGCCCTAATCCGGCTTCCCATCACCTGACTTCCCAGTTCCTTTAATTCCTGCCCTAACACCGCCATCTCCCGAAACACCCGTGTATACTCGTGTCCTGCATGGTCAATCAGTGCCCCGTGGTACTTCTCACAGGCTCCAATACTCCTCCTCATCTGAAAAAACAACACCGTATCCGCCCCGTGCGCCACTGCCTGATAACTTAACAGCCGCATCATTCCCGGCCTTTTTAAGGCATTATAAGAAAGCCAGTTCGTCACACTCGGTGTCTGTTCCATCAGCGCAAATGGCTGCCCCTGCTTAATCCCCCGCATCAAATCATGATTCATGGCAATCTCCGCTGCAGGCGTATCATTCGCCGGATAATTATCCCAGGAAACAAAATCCATATACTTTGCCCACTTCTGATAATCCAGTTCCTTATACGCCCCCATTAGATTCGTCGTCACCGGAATATCCGGTGTCACCGCCTTCACCGCCGCATACTCCGCCCGGTAATTGGCAAGCAAAGAATCTGAACAAAACCGCCGGTAATCCAGAGAAATCCCCTGAAACGTCGTCCGGTTCTCTTCAAAATGCTCACTCTGCAAATTGGGAACCACAATCTCCTCCCAGTCATAAAATGTATGCCCCCAGAAGCTGGTATTCCATGCCCGGTTCAGTTCCTCTATCGTCTTGTATTTTTCCTTCAGCCACACCCGAAATGCCGCTTCGCACCGCTCGCAGTAGCAGGCTCCGCCATACTCATTTCCGATATGCCAGGCAATAATATTCCCCGACTTTTTGTATCTTTCTGCAATCTTCCCCGCAAGCCGCTTAGAATACTTCTGAAACACCGGACTGTTCGGACAGGAATTATGCCTGCTCCCAAACTTTCTTCTAAGCCCCGAAAACTCTGTCCGCAAAACCTCAGGATACTTCCTCGCCATCCATGCCGGATGCGCCGCTGTAGAAGTCGCAAGAATCACATGCAGCCCATTCTTCTTCACCAGCTCCATAACCTTATCCAGCTTATCAAAACAGTAGGTATCCTCATCCGGCTGCAAAGAAGCCCAGCTAAACACATTCAAAGTAACACAATCCACCCCCGCTAAGGCAAACAGCCGCATATCTTCATCCCAAACTTCCTCTGGCCACTGCTCCGGGTTATAATCCCCGCCAAAAGGAATCTTTGTTACGTTCTTATTCCCAAAAAAAGACCCATATCTTATCTCGTCCATATAAACTTTCCTCCGTAATATAGAAGCGGCAAAAGTTCTTTTGCCGCTTCTGCCTGTATTCTTTTGCCGATGCTTATTCTTCGACTAACGCCACCTTATCCTTCACCATCTTTGTCAGAATCTCTTCCGCTCTGCTCATCCCCGTAGCTTCCAGGCTGGCAATCATTGCATCATAATTCGCATCAAATGCTTCGGGCTTTCCAATCACGCATGTAATCAAACTCGACCAGGCCACCTCATCCAGCTTATTATTCAAATCTGTAAATTCCGCCGACTTAATATACGCCCAAATCGGCGGAAATTCCGGGATTTCAAATTCATCCTTCTGCGGGAAAATATCCAGCAAAAGTTCCACTCCCCACGCCTCACAGGCTGCCTTCTGCTCTGTATTATACTCTTCAATCACTGCCTCTTTGCTTGCCGTCGAATAGGTATTTCCTGTATCATCCATAACTCCCGTACCATACGCCGGGAAAGGATAATTATACTGCCCCACACCGGTTTCTTTCCGGTAATTCTGATTGGAATTTGCCTCTTCTACTTCCTCCGGGGTGCGGTATCTCTTTCCGTTTTCATCCACAAAGTAATTGACATCCTTAATCCCCCAGTTGGTCAGCACCTGACCCTCGTCGGAACATAAAAAGTCAATAAACTTAATCGCCTCCACAGGATATTTGCACGCCGTAGTGATGGCTATGCCTTGCCCGACAACTAAGCCCTGATCCATTAAAATCGGACACTTGGTATCCTCATCCATGGTCATAGGAAGTGGCGCATAGGTCTTTCCCAGCTTGCCGTCCGCCTTTAATACGCGCTCTGCATCTTCAAAATCCCAGTCCGCATCAAACAGAGCCAGCACACGCCCTGAGGAGATTTTTGCAATGTAATCTTCATGGGTCTGGGTGGCAAATTCAGGATCTAACACCCCTTCATTGTACATACGGTTCATCCAGCGAAAATACTCTCTCTCCTTATCGGAACGGAATTTATAGACCGCATTAAAATCATCATCCACCAGCCATTGTCCGTTATCCGGTGCGCCGTCGGCAATAGTTCCTGCCGGATTTCCCAACGTGATCAGCCAGTGCCAGTCCGAAGCGGATAAGGTAAATCCAATCGTAGGAAGACCAGAATCCGTCGTCGGGTGTGCCGCCATATAGTCTTTTAACATCTTTTCCAGTTCATCTAAGGTCTGCGGAACCTTATAATCATTCTCCTTTAACACATCCCACTGAACCTGTGCGGTTCCCGCACTTTTATAGATGGTGGAACCGATAGCATAGGAGGAAAGCTGGTAGATGGACGGGTCGTCCTTTGAGTATTTCAGCTTGTCAAGCTGATCGCCGTAAAGCTTTTTGATATTCGGCCCATATTCTTCAATCAAATCCGTTAAATCCAGCAGAGCGCCTGCATCAATTAAGCTGGAAGCGTCACCCTTTGCATAGATAAGATCAGGAAAATTCTGTTCGGCAATCATCAAGGCAACCTTCATATCCTGAGCTGCTACCGGGTAGTCAATTTTCAGGCGGACGCCTGTCGCATCGGTAATGGCTTGCGCCACTGGGTTATCCCATAAATCTTCTTCGCCGTCTGCATTATAAAACTCCAGTTCCAGGATACCGTCCTCGCCAATCTGGTTTTTTTCCCTGGACGAGCATCCTGCCATTGCCCCCGCACACAGAGCCGCAGCCAGGGCAAAAGCACCTATTCTTTTCGTTATCATCATCCCTTTTTCTCCTTTCTCGTTAGGGTATACATGACTGTAACATGAAAAAATCCTGTCAGTCTTTTACGGCTCCCAAAGTCATACCGCCCACAAAATACTTCTGTAAGAACGGGTAAACCACCAGGATAGGAACAGTTGCAACCACGGTTACTGCCATACGTACCGACATTGGAGAAACCGTATTTTTCAGCTGCCCGAGGGCTGCCGCATGGGGATCAACTTTAATCTGCGCACTTTCCATAATCTCGTACAGAACGTACTGCAGGGTGGGCAGTTCACGTGCATATAAGTAAGTATCCATAAAAGAGTTCCACTGTCCCACGGCAATAAATAAGGCCACGGTAGCCAGAACCGGCTTGCACAGGGGAAGGATGACCTTTAACCAGATGGTAAAGTCATTTGCCCCGTCAATCTTTGCTGCTTCCTGCAAAGCTAAAGGCATACCTTCGATAAAAGATCGCACCAGGATGACATTATAGACCCAAATCAAACCGGGGATAATGTATACCCAGAAGTTATTTCCCATGCGCAGCGTCCGCATAATTAAGAGGTATTCAGGAATCATACCACCGCTGACATACATGGTCACAATGAAAATAATCGTAAAAGATTTGTTAAAATAAAAGTCTTTCCGGCTTAACACATAGGCAAGCATTGCCGTAAAAACAACGCCGAGCCCCGTGCCGACCAGAGTTTTTACTACCGACATAATCATCGGCTGCACCATGTTATTTTCCGCAAAAATAAAGCGGTAATTGGCTAAGGTAAACTGTCTTGGGATAACGAAATTAACGTTTCGCATGGTATCCATCGGGTCATTTAAGGAGATGGCAAGTACGTTTAAAAACGGATAAACGGTCATCACGATCATGCCGCAGAACAGTACCATAAGCACATAGTCAAATGCTGTTTTTTTACTTTCTATCTTCATCCCTATCCCCTCCTATACCAGCTTGCTTTCGCCAACCATGCCTGCGATTTTATTGGCAATAAACAAAAGAATCAGGCCGACCACCGACTGGAACATGCCGATTGCCGTACCAAGACCGTAGTTATTCGAGCCGATACCGCGGATATAGGCAAACCAGGAAAGTACCATGGCATGATCCTGAACGATACCGTTGCTTAAAAGCATCTGGCGCTCCATGCCGACATTTAACGCGCTTCCCACGCTCATAATCAGCAGAACAATCGCCGTAGGCTTAATGCCGGGAAGGGTGATGTGCCACATCTGCTGGAAGCGGTTGGCACCGTCTACCTTGGCGGCTTCATAGATGCCCTGGTCGATTCCTGCCATCGCCGAAAGGTAGAGAATCGCATCCCAGCCGACCTCTTTCCACACGTTGATAAAGCAGACAACAATCCAGAACAGTGGGGAATTTGTGGACATTAGATGCAGGTTTACCCCGAACATGGTTTCAATCGCACCGCCGTCATTTAAGAGCATTTTTGCAATGCTGGCGATAATAACCCAGGACACAAAATGAGGAAGATAGGATACGGTCTGGGTAAGTTTCTTAAAGCCCTGCATACGGATTTCATTTAAAAACAGGGCAAAGATAATGGCGGCTGCCGTGCCAATCAGAATACCCATAATGCTGATGCCAATGGTATTGATCATTGTCTGAGCGAAAAGACGGTCGGTAAATGCCTGAATAAAGTTGTCAAAACCGATAAACTTCCGCTCCCATATCGGCTTGGCAAAGGATTTGGGCACAACCTCCTGAAACGCCATTGTCCAGCCCCACAGAGGGACATACTTGAAAATAAACAGCCAGATCAGAAACGGAACGGACATAGCCAGCAGATAGCGCTGCTTCCACATTAATTCCATACTGAACGGCTGCCTGGTTTTTTGTTGCTTTTTTGGTTTTTTCATCCCATGATTACCTCCCGTTTTTTCTTTTATTATAAAAACGGAAGGTAAAAATAAATACCCTGAAATTCAGACCTTTTTTCCCTTGATTTTTAGTGGATTTTTTCCTGTTTTTCCTTTGTTTTCAGATGAACTTTTATTACGGTAAACATGCGGACAGTAAAAAACTTCCTATTATTCTTCCGGGATGCGGATCACGATCCTGGTCATTTTTCCTTCGATACTGCTGATGGTCAGCCCGTAATTTTCCCCGTATTTTAAACGCAGGCGCTGGTGAACATTCGATACACCGATATGGGTGCGGTTTAAGTTCCGGCTCTCCATCTCCTTTTGTACCTCGAAAAGTCGGTCTTTGCTGATGCCCAGACCGTCATCTTCAACAGCAATCAAAATCGCATCTTCCACGCGCTCCACCTCAATCAGAATATGACCAATCCCCTCCTTGGTTTCCAGTCCGTGGATAATGGAATTTTCTACAATCGGCTGCAAAATCAGGGGAAGGACGCGGTATTCCTGCAGGTTTTCGGGAAGCCGGATCTGATACTGTATTCTCTCTTCAAAACGGTACTGCTGGATTTTTAAATAGGATTCCACCAGTTCAACTTCTTCCCGGATACTGACATCCTGACCGCCTGCCCGCAGGTTTTTGCGCAGGATCTTTGCCAGCATTTTCACCAGTTCTTCAATCTCTGCCTGATGATTAATCCTTGCTTTCATTCGTATGGTTTCCAGCGTATTATACAGAAAATGCGGGTTAATCTGGCTTGCCAGAACCTTAAATTCCGCCTCCCTCTGCTGGGTTTTTAACTGCTCTGCATGAAGCCGTTCCTGATAAATCTCGGCTAACAGGCGCTGGATATCGCCGATCATTGTCCCCAGATAACCGTACAGATCGCTGATCTCGTCGCTTCCTCCCAGACTTGGCTTCAGGTCAAAATTTCCGGTCGCCGCCCTCTGCATTTGGCTTCTAAACTGATTTACCCGGGTGCTGAAGGACTGGGAAAACAGCCGGATAAGCACCACCGAAAGCAAAACACTGATGAAAAAGATAATTACACTCCGGCTGATTTGGTGCACGGTCTGCTGTAGGATATCCGAATAGGCTTTTAATCCCACAATCTGTAAAATATCCTCGGATTCCCCAAGACGCATGGTATAACAGGTAATCACATAGTCTTTTCCCTCAAGTTCCAGCCTGCCCTGGGCAATTCCCGGATTGCGCCAGGCAGAAAGTTCAGCAGATATTTCGGAAATCAAAAAAGGTTCCCCGCAGGAAATAATCTCCTGATCGAGGTTTAATACCATCACCGTCGGACTGGTGCGGCTGGAAAGCTGCTCCCTTAATCGTTCCTTGCGAAGATACATTGCCATTACGCCCACAGGCTCGCTCTTTCTGGTCTTTAACAAGCGGGTGAGTACCAGAGTATCTTCATGATTTAAAGCCAGCGGAAGCGACATCCTCTGCCACACAGCACCGCCGTCCTGTTCGCTGACTCTCTTATACCACGGCTCGATTCGGACTTCTTCATCCACCCTGCGAAAATGGGCATTTTCGGCTATTGTGTCATTCTCCAGATAAATACTGACCCAGCTCACCATACGATTATAAAAATTTCCAAAATCCTCAAATTCTGTGTAGGCATGGTAATCATTCACGATCTCCTGGTATTCCCTGTACTGTTTCCTGGAAATTTCCTCAAGCTTTTCGTTAAAATAAAAGGTTTTTGAGGCGGTGTTAATGGTACTTAACAATTCCTCCGTTTCACTCCCCAGAAGTTCCAGTTCCACCATCTCCGCCTGTTTTGCCTGATTAATTAACAGTCGGTTCGTCCCCAAAATCAGATAAATCCCGATAAAAAGCATGGGCAAAATCCCGCCGATAATATAGAGCAAAAACATCTTTTCCCGAAGCTTCATGGCAAAGAAACGGGCAAATATCGTGTGAAATTCTTCCTTTACAGCTTTTATTACGTTCAACTTCCTTCTCCCTGTTTTTTTCTGCAATCATCATCCGATTTTTATCGATAAAACCTGAATAGGATGATTATACCGCTAAATCCATCGTTATTCCACCATAATTTTTTATCCGCATTTCATTTTTCTGAAATTGCTGAACTCTTGGGCTGAAATAAAAAACAGCAGCTGCAAGGCTTCCAATTCTCCTCACAGCTGCTCAATCTTTTTTTCTGAAAATGTCTATTCCGGCTTCACACTCACCTTATTCCCATTCTTCGTCAGCCAGACTTCCTTTGTCTGTCCGTCAAAAAATTCGATAACCAGCTTAATTTCGCCTTCGGTAAGCCCTTCGATACCTGGGAAGGTATTCCCGTTTAAGGTCAGGGCAACCGGAACATCCTCTTCTGCTTCTTCTGCAAAATACAGGGTATCCAGTTCTGTCGCATAGGAGGAACGACCCTCCATCGAAGCTTTAAGCATCTCTCCCACCTGCGGCTTTTTCCAGTTATAGTTTCCGCTTACCCGGTCAATGCCGGAGCCATTGTCCCAGAACATCAGACACAAACCATACTTTGCCGCCAGTTCATTCACATACTCATAATACTTCAATTCTTCGCCTGGCTGGTTGCACTTTTCGCCCTGGTCATAGCCCAATACGCCGTACTCGCCGATCACAACACCGATATCGTTTTGGATAAAGGTCTGGTACACGGTTTCCATTGCCGAATCCGCAGCTGTTCTTGCGGTCTTTCCATCATCATCCATCGCCTCGTCAAACCCGGTAATCCCAAGATTCGCACTGAACACCCACTCGCCGTAATAGTGCACAGTGGCAATAATATGCCTGTCGTCCAGTTCCTGTATCAGCTTCAACAATGGCTCCGATTTTTCATGATTGGTATTCATCGTGGGAATGACAATCATACGCTCGGCATTATTGCCGCCGCTTGCCCGGATGACATCGTAGGCCGCCAGGTTAATCGCATCTAACTTTTCCTGCTTTTCTTCATCACTCTCCCCTTCAAAATCCGGTTCATTGATGGTTTCAAAGCATACCTGCTCCGGCTCATCCTTAAAGTAATCAGCTAACTGTTCCCAAAGCTGCACAAAACGGAGGTATTCGTCGAAGTCTGAATTTCTTTTGACTCCTTTTTTACGGTTTCTGGCTTTACTGCTGCAGCCCACTTATTTCTCAACCGCCTGATAATCCGTTACTTCGTAGGAAATATCGTTAATTTTTACGGTTCCCCTCTGGGTAATCTTACCGGATTTAGCGACAATCACCTGGCTGCCCGCCGGGATCACCGATTTTGCATCCTCTTTCAGTTCACCATTTCTGTTCCAGTCCGACTGAGCATAGATATCTTCTTCCAGCGTAATCACTGCCTTATCCGTATCGGAATCTGCATGAAGCATAGCGCCGTCCGGCCCGTAAATATTGCCCTTAATCAGGGTATTCGTGTAGGCAAAGCCGGTTTTACTGAGATAGTAATATTCATTTTCCTCGCCTTTCAGGCAAATGCGCTTATCGGTCTGAAGCTGCCCCAAAGTGCTTTCGTCCTGGCTGAGATAATAAATTCCTGCCGGTTTTACGGAAGCATTTTTCCCAATCGGGCCTTCCAGATCTTCAAATCCTTCATCGACAAACACATTTCCATGGATATCTGCACTGCCGGTACTGATCAGCCCGGTAATCATATGTCCGTGACCGTCGAAAAAATAGGTTTTTCCGTCAATCTTCTTATGTGCCAGTCCGCTGACATCCCCTGCCGCTGAATCTCTTCCGCCTTCATTATAAACCCAACCGTCGTCCGGATCGCAGTAAAACCAGTGCGGATCGCTGTTTTCATCGTCCGGATCATGAGCATAAAGCCAACCCTTCACCCGAGCCCCGGTTTCCTCATCGTAAAAACGGTTCACCCCGGTATCCCCTGTACTTGCGGCAACACCCGGCTGCCATCCGGTCAGCATTACACCGTTCTCGTCAAAGAGGAAATGCTCATTGTCCGGACTCTCTTCACTGTCTTTTTTCAGCTTTCCGTCATAGCCAAAGTAATAAAATTCATAGGAATCATAGTCTTTATCTGAGGTATCAAAAAATTCATCATCCACCTCCAGAAGCTGCCACTGCATCCGCGCATAGCCCTGATCCTCGTCGCCCAAATAATAGGTATTGGTTTCATCTTCCTTATTCCATTTGGTAATATTCTGCCAGCCGGAAAGCATGTGGCCGTCACTGTCAAAGAAATAGACACGGTCAGCATTTCCTTCTTTAAGCTTTAATGCTTTTCCCTCTTTATTATAAGCCCTGCCGTTTTGGTCGAAATAATACCAGACCGTATCCACTTCCTCATCGCAGATATCATCGTTTGGTTCGGAAGCCCATTGGTTCTTTACACGGACACCGTTCTCATCGACGTAATAAGTGTAGTCACCGTCCTTAATAACTTTGCTGACCGCCATGTAGCCGTCTTCGTCCAGATAGTAATGGGCACCGTCCGCTCCCTTAATCCAGGTTCCCGTTTCCCGGGCACCGTCGCGATTGATATAAACCCAGCGTTCGCCTTCCTGCTGCCAGCCGCGCTGAACATTCTCATCATCAGCCAAAACCGGCAGCACACAGGAAGCCGCCAGCACAAGAAACATTCCGACAGTCGTCAGGCACTGTGTATTCTTTTTCATCTGCTAAATCCCCTTTCCTTATTGTTTTTTCAAAGGCTGCGGCGGTTTGGATGTGTGTGTAAGCACCGCCGCAGTGAAATAATTTGTGTTTATAAAGAATCTTATCTTACCTGATTTGGGGAACTCCTTTATTCACAATCTTCTGCTTTGCCCCCTGCCTTCTGCCCGTCACTGTCTGCCGCCTGCGTATCATCTGCTTTTGGAGTATCATCCTTTACTTCGGTCTGCATATTTTCAGTTTCTGTTATCTGGTTGTCGTGACTGTCGGCATCTTCGCTCTCACGCTTATCATCGCCACCGTCTTGTTTCTCATGGTCATCCTCTGCATGGCCGCTGTTGTTCTGTGTTTCATGATCAGAATCTTCCTCTTCGTCCTTATCCTCATCTTTTACTGTGGTTTCAGAATCTTTAGAAGAATCCTTCTCCTCTTCATCTTTTACTGTATCGTCCTCTGACGGAACTTTACTTTCGTCCTCATCTTCAGTTTTTTCTGCAGGTTTCTTCATTTCTTCCCCGGATTCTTTTGTTTCTTCAGCAGGTTTTTGTACTTCTTCTACTGGCTTTTCCTCTTCTGTCTTCTGCGCCTTCTCCACAACTTTCTTTGCCGGTTTTGTTTCCTTATCAGAATCCTGTACTTTCTCCTTTACTTCCTCTGGTTCAACAATTTCCATTTCATCAGTGTAAGCAGTGTTATAGTAGACCTTGATGTTCTCTACCCTATAATCCACACCGTCTACAGCAAAGCCCAGTCTTGGTGCCATATAACCTTCTTTCGCCGCAGCAAATGCATCTTCTAGGATTTCCAGGTTCTTATCCGTAAATACATACCAGCCCGTGCTGTCTGCTTCTACCGAAAGCTCCTTCGTTAAAACTTTTCCTTCTTCCTTCCACTGCTTTGCTTTTGCGTCATAAATATCTACGGACAGAACTGCTTTGGCTGCCTTATCCTCTCCGCTGCTGACAGTAAACTGAACTGCTGCCGGGATGCGATAATCAGGGAGATTAAATACACCGTCCTCGTTTGCCGCTTCCCCTTCCTCACCATTCCAGTATAACAAAGTAACATTTTTTACATTCTGACCCTTAAATTGAATACTTTCTGCATCCGTATTTTCGTTGAAGAAATAGTATATAGTCTTGTTTTCTGGTTTAACCTTAACCTGATTGTCGCTGTCCTCGTCGAAAATGACGGTTACTTCCTTGCTGTCCGAAGCCACCTCTGCACGAATTCCCACAGTTTCTGCATTCATATCCTCCGGCAGGTAATAAATACCGTTTCCATCTGCAAAAGCTTCAAGTTCAAAAATTTCTTCATTCTGTGCCAATACTCTGTCCGGCATATGGTAAAGTATGCTGTTGGCTATGGTTCTCATGAGGGAAGTGATTGTAGTGTCATCATAAACAAAAATCATATAATCAATTGTTTTAGCATCTAACTTGATTTCTGTAAATGAATACTCCTGTTCAAAAGTATATATTTTTTCTTCTCCCGCAGTAAATCCAATCCACAAACTCCATGGGTCACAATTTATCTGCAAATTTGCTCCCCATTCATTG
>VSOC01000011.1:30564-38641 GCA_009774615.1 Lachnospiraceae bacterium | reverse complement strand
GCTTCTACCAAAATTTCACCATCTTTTAATACCGGCTCTTCTGGTTTTGGTTTATCTGGTTCTACAGGCTCCTCCGCTTCATCGGAATATACAAAAATCATATAATCAATCGTTTTGGCATCTAACTTGATTTCTGTAAATGAATACTCCTGTTCAAAAGTATATACGGTTTCTTCTCCCGCAGTAAATCCAATCCACAAACTCCATGGGTCACAATTTATCTGCAAATTTGCTCCCCATTCATTGGTTCCTTCTGATGCCTTAAAACGAATAGCTTTAGGTACTCCTTTTCCTTCTGGAACATAATACTTTCCATCTTCTCCTGCTTCTACCAAAATTTCACCATCTTTTAATACCGGCTCTTCTGGTTTTGGTTTATCTGGTTCTACAGGCTCCTCCGCACCTTTCTTCGCCTTCTCATGAACCAGTTTCGTAATCTTTAATGGCTTGTCAATATACCAGCAGGCAAACAACACACTATCCACTTTCTCGCATCCATACCAAATGTAAGAACCATTATCATCCGTTCCTATCGTCCAGTTACTATTATTTCCTGCATTTCCCCAATCACCATTTACTGCCAACTGTGAGGAAACTCCTTTAACATCTCCATCAAATTCATAATAAACCTTTAAGCCTGGATTTGTTAATCCTTCCATTTCTTTTGTTTCTACCTGCGATAAATCAAATTCAATTCTTCCTGCTTTCTGAAGTTCGGCAAGTACCGCACCTTCTGCCTTTTCAACACGAATATCGGTCACGGTATAAGCATCGGTTGCAGAATCGTCATTAACTTTCAATGCAAGCATATTGTCCTTACTGCTTCCCATTACAATTGCAGTACTTGTTCCTGCAGCATCGCTGGTGATAGTTCCGGAAACCTTCATTCCATTTTCTTCGTTAAAGGAAACCTCTCCCCCGACAGCGCCTTCTGTTTTCACGGTTATGGTAAGTTTTACCCGGCTTCCCGCAGCAATTTCATTCTTTTCCAATAATTCTTTGCAGGAATATTCTACAGGTTTATCTTTCGTTACTGCAAATTCTTCAAACTTCTCTGCAGGCGTCGGCTCCTCCGCTTCATCGGAATATACAAAAATCATATAATCTACAAATTTATCCTGCAGTTCCAGTTCCGTAAATAACGGCTTGGTTTCAAACTTGTAGACGGTTTCTTCCCCATCGCAAAAGTCAATCCATATTCCCCACGGGTCGGCATTCATCATCAGCATTGCGCCGTAAGCATTTCCGCCGCCGGAGGTTTTAAAACGGATTGCTGCCAGCCGCTTCCCTTCGGGCACATGGTATTTTCCGTCTTCTCCCTCGGTCATTAGTTCTTCATTTTCGGCAAGTGCCGGCGCTTTTTCGGACTTTCGCACACCGACAACACTTGTAATCCGGAAAGAAGATTTAATGGTCCACAAGGATAACATTACGGTACTCTGTGCACTTCCTGCGCACCAAATGTATTCTCCGTTTTCATCTGTTCTTACCACCCACTTATCGTTCGTGTAATCCCAGTCGCCGTTGACCACAAGAGCACCGTCAAGATCTTCTTTTACATTATTTCCTTCGTATTCAAAGTAAACCTTAACGCCGTCCTCAGCTTTATCGGTTTCTTCAATCGGTCTGGGATTTGCTTTGGTTGAGGATATTTCTACCCGTCCACTAGAAACTATCTCTGCCAAAATATCTATCGCCGGAAGCTGCTTTAATACAAAGTTGCTGAAGGACACCGGCGGAAAAGCTCCCTTTGTGCTCTGCGCTGCTGCGGTATTCTTTGTTGTAAATGCAAAATAAACGGTATCATCCTTCGGTGTTCCGATTAAGGTTACGCTGCTTCCTTCCAAGCTTCCTGTTACCTTCACGCCGTTGATATCCTCAAAATACACGCTGTACTCGTCGCCTTCCTGCGGCTTAGCCACGGGATAGACGGTGAGTTTAATCCGGCAGTCCTCCCCAAGTTCCACATCGGACACCCGTGCAAGTTCAGACAGAGAAAATGGATAGGTCATCGTAATGATAGGATTGCCCTTATCGTCGGTGTCTTCTGTTCTCTCCGGTTCTCCAAAACTGTCATGATTATTGATATCATCAACAGCAAATCCCGGAACTTTTTCAAGGATTTCACAGGAAACCTTATACATAAAGTACTTGTTATTTCCCAGATACCAGAGATTCAATGTTACTTCCCCGTCCGGCGGTACACAGTCCCAGACCAGGGTGTTTTTATTTCTTATTCCGTTGTCATCCGAACTGGTATAGCCGTTCTCGGTCGTTACCAGCGCAATACTTGGGCTTCCTTCATCGGACAGATAGCTGACATTGACACGCACCTTATCTCCTACCGCATAGTCCGGACAAAAGTCCTTAATCTTAATTTTATAGGCTCCTGTTTCGGTATCTTCCTCTGAGGTTTTGCTGTTTCTCCCTTTCTTTAATACGCCTTCTTTGACAACTTCTTTGCCCTCATGCAGGGAGTAATAAAGATTAGTTTTCTCATTATTCGTTTCATCGCCCACAGGTTCCGTGTTGTTGTTCGGATAACGGCTGCTTCCTCCTCCTCCGCCAAAACCTCCGGAACTCTTGCCGGAAACTGTACCCGTAAGCTGCCTTGGAGCATTAACCAGTTCATTTTCTCCGTATAAAAGCGTAATCTGTCCACCTTTAACGGATAATTCTTCTCTGCGGTTTCCTCCCTTGGATTCATCCATCCAAAATATAAAAACGCCAAGCTGATCTTTTATTCTTGCCCGTTCTTCGGCGCTGAACATGTAAACGACTTCGTCGTATACACTGCCGAAATTCCACTGCGGCATGTTATCCCAGCCGTCCAGGTACAGTCCGCCTCCGCCGTAGCTGTCCCAGTCGCCTGCACAGTCCAGTTCAAATGCCACGCCAAGAATTTTTTCCGGTTCATAAGCATCCAGGGACACCCATCCGCCGGGACGAATCGGAAGACTTACTCTTTGATATACCTGGAAATGAAATTCCTTCTTCTGAATCTGTCCCAGAGCTTTTCTCTGTGCCAGTGCCTGATAGTTCGCTTTAATCTGCGGATCATAAAATTCGCCCGTAGTACGCTCGATAAATTTCATATCACCGGCATTGCTGGTATCCCACAAAACAGGGCACATACCGTACTGCATAATGATTTCCGGCACTTTACTCACATAAGCTCGGATACTCTCCGGATCTTTCTGATCTTCTGTCAGTACACCGTACTCACCGATAATAACCGGAACCCCTTTGGAAAGGTAATGTTCAGCCAGAAGATCAAAATCCGCTTCTACCCGCTTCAGATCCTCTTCTGTTCCCCAGGTCGTCACCGGAACCGCCCAGTCTACATTATGTTCTGCCACGCAAAAAGCTGGCGGGCTGTAATAGTGGATCGACAAAATGCAGTGATTTGCCGGGTCTGCAGGCATCTGATAACGACGGGCACAGGAACGCTCGATATTCGTATTGTAGCCGGGAATCAGCAGATGCCTGAGGGCATTATTTCCCCCTGTTGCACGCACCGTATCCACAAAAAGCTGATTCATTCCATTTAAGATTTCATACTGCCTTGCCATCGTCGGTGCAGCAGGAAACTCTACTTCATTCATACCTTCAAAAATCAGATGATCGCCGTAATTTTTAAAATGATTACTGATCTGCGTCCATACCGCCGCATACTTGACCGTTGTCCCATCCCAGTCCGTCGCTGCGTTACGAATCCAGGATGTATCCGCTGCACCGCTGTCATGGTGAATGTTTAAGATTACATACATATCTTCATCCATACACCAGTCCACCACCGTCTGCACGGCCTGCAGATAGCCTGGGTTAATCTGGTTGTTCGCATCAATCCAGTGCGCCCAGCTTACCGGCAGACGAACCGTCTTAAATCCGCTTTCCCTGACCTTCTGGATAAATAACTGCGATACCGGGTCGTTTCCCCATGCCTTCTGGTACTCCCAGGGATCAGTTTCCGTGATAAAGGAACCGATACTGTCAAAGGTATTTCCGATATTATACCCCAGTCCCATATCCTCTACTAACTGCTGCGAGGTCATATCCCGCACGATGCCATTTTTCCCGTATCCTTCGGCCCTGGCGGTAAATGCCATACCGGAAAGACAGGATGTTGCGGTTACGGTTACTGCAAGTAATTTTGCCGCCGCTCGGATAACACGGCTTTTCCATGCTCTTCTCATCGCTACCTCCCTATTTGTGATATTTTTGTTACTGTGAACGTATAAACAGTAACATATTTTTCCGTAATATCATTCTACCATCTGTCCCACTGTTCTTAATACCCAAAAAATCAGAGGAGAAAGTCTTGATTTTTAGAGATTTGCTAAAAGAAATCTATCTTTATCCTCAAGCGCAGAAAAAGGGATGCTGCAAAAGTGATTATTCACCATTTTTGCAGCATCCCCCAACTCATATTCTGAATAAGTCGCTGTATATTCCTGTTCTTACTTGCAATGCAATACCAAAAAATTGGACAGAAACTTTATAAAAATTCATTCCGATTCTTCCGATACTCCTTCGGACTAATTCCCACATATTTCTTAAACTTCATATAAAAATAGTCAATACTGCTGTATCCCACCTGCTCGGAAATCTGATACACTTTTAAATCGGTTTCTTCCAAAAGCTTCCTCGCATTGGTAATTCGGATCCTGTCCAGGGAATTGTTAAAGGTTTCCCCCATCTCTTTCCGGAAAAGCTTTCCCAGATAAGCACTGTTATAATTGAAGTTTTTGGAAATATTTTCTAACTTTAAATCTTTATGGTAGTTCTTTTCCATATAATAATACACCCGCCGGATAATATTTCCGCCCCCGCCGATGCCAATCTTTTTGCTGAATTCCATCAGTGCCTCTTCATAGCACTGCAAAAGCCCCTTCATATCCTCCGCCGCCATCAAAAGCTTTAACCGCTGCTGCAATGCATCATTGGAAAAATCCGACGAGGGATATTTCTTGGCGAGCCGCATCTGGATTTGAATTAAATCCTGAATCAGCATCAGCTTGATTTCCGATTCTTTAAACAAATGCCAGGTGCAATACTCCCGAAGCAGTCCCATGGCCCGCTTAATCCCTTCTTCCTCGCCGACCTCAATCAGCATTTCCATCCATTCCACCGTCACGGCCTCATGGATACCTTCCAGATTGCAGATTAAATCAATCGTCAGAATATCTTCATGGTCAAAGATAAATTCCTGTTCCATCAGATAGCTGGCGCTCTCATAGGAGCAAAACAACTCTCTCCAGTCCCGGACATTATTGCCAATGGCAATTTTCAGCCCGCTGCCAAAATAACTTTTCAGCCGCTTGCCATGCTTTTCCATCCTTGCCTTCCACTGCCCGTACTCTGTGCCCTGCCCGATTAAAACCACCTGATCTTCCATGGAAATCATCCCTTTGCAGGCCGTATCCCCGTCAATCAGCCGTTCCACCTTTTCCAGAAGCTTTTTCCCGCCCTTTTCCTGGCCGGCTTCATCCTCCTTACAGATAGCCGCGCAGAAAATTACTCCCTTGTCCAAGGGCAGCTGGTACACCGCAAGCTCCCTCTCCCATTCCTCAGCCGTTCCCTCATTTAAGACAATTCTCCGCAGAAGTTCCTGACGCGCCTTTCCCTCATTCTTTTTATGGTACTTCGACAGACGGACATGTTCCTCGAGTTCTCCCCGGATTTTCTTCACATACGCTAAAAGTTCGTCCTCATCAATCGGCTTTAAAAGATAGCCGTCCACGCCCATGGAAATCGCCGTCTTTGCATATTCAAACTCGGAAAACCCTGTTAAAATCAAAAAATGCCCCAAAAATCCCTGCTTCTTCGCCTCTTCAATCACTTCCAGCCCCGTCAGCCCCGGCATCTTAATATCCACCAGCACCAGATCGGGGTTTTCCCGCAGGATATTTGCCAGACCTTCCCGTCCGTCCCTTCCGCAGCTTCCCAGACGAAAGCCTTCTGCTTCCCAGGCAATCAGCGCCTTAATCCCTTCACGAACCGTCGTTTCATCATCAATAATCATTGCCGTAAACATCATCTTTTCCCTCCCCTTATTCAATGATGAATCTCTGTCAAAGTTATTATAACAGAAATACGACAATGAAAACACTGTAAAAATCAGCGCTTTTTCCTGACATATTTAGCAAAACCCGGCGGTTCGCGCTACGCAAAGCAGCAGGCAAAACCTAACGATTTCCATACTCCTCACAAAAAAACATTACGGCTCCTATTCCTTCACCGCCCCCGCAGCCACGCCCGCCAGGATATAGCGCTGGAAGAACACGTAAATCAAAATCGTCGGCAGCATAATGATAATAATGCCCGCCGCCAGCTTCTGCCACGAACCCTGCTGCGCATTAGCAAAGTTCATCAAAAAAGTCGTCAGCGTCCGCAGGGAGTTTTTCGGCATGTACAGATAAGGAACGTACATATCGTTAATAATATTAATGGCCTTGATAATCACCACCGTAGCCGTAGCCGGAGCCAGAAGCGGGAAGATAATCCTCCAGAACAGACCAAAATAATCGCACCCGTCCAAAAGCGCACTCTCGTCCAGGGAGATCGGCAGGGTGGAGATAAACTGCCGGTAAATATAAAGCTGCATTAAATCCGAAGCCACATAGATAACAATCGGCGCTCCCAGGCTGTTGTACAGCATTAACCCGTTGATAATCTTAAACCGTGCAATTTCTGTAACAAACGTGGGAATCAGCATCCCCGCAAAGAACAGTCCCACAATCACCTTTTTAAATTTAAAATTAAACCGTTCAATAATAAACGCCGTCATTGTCCCAAATAAAACATTAAAGAAAATGCTGACTACCAGGATAATTCCCGTATTTTTAAAGCCCACCAGCAGATACTTATCTTTCAGCACCTTGGCAAAGTTTTCAAAGGTAATCCTCTCTAAGGGCGGAAGAAGCAGGGGCGAGGTCTTTACCATATCGCCCTTCGTCTTAAATGCGGCAAAAAGGGTGAGCAAAATCGGAAGGATAACCAGGATAACCATGCCGATGCAGATGATCTGTTTTCCTATCTGTGTTATTGTCCGCTGTTTCATCTACTTATCCTCCTTTAAAATCAGACCGTGAATCAGTTTATTCTGTATCACATAGATCACCACAATCATCACCATAATCGCCACCGCCATCGTTGACGCCAGACCAAAGTTGGAGAAGGTAAATGCCGTTTTAATGGTGTAAAGCGTAAAGGTCGATGACGCATAGCCCGGCCCGCCCCCGGTGATAACGAACGGAATATCGAATACCTGCAGCGCACCGCGGATGTTGTCAAAGAGGATGAAATCCACCATCAGCATAATCGCCGGTATCTGGATATACTTAAACATCTGCCATGCATTTGCCCCGTCTACCCTTGCCGCCTCCTGCACATCCTGCGGTAAGGACTGCAACGATGCCATAAACAGCACGATATGATAGCCAGAGAAACGCCAGAGCGATACAAAGGAAAGCACAAAATTGACAATCTTCGGATCGGACAGCCAGTTCTGCTTAAGCATCCCCAGATGCAGAAGATTTAAGATTGCATCAAATGCCCCGTTAATCGGCGAGAAAAAGTAGGAAAACGCATAGGCAATCGCCACACCGTTAATAATATAGGGCATGAACACCATGGTTTTATAAAACTTTGCCCCCTTAAGCTTCGACACCAAAAGCACGGCAAAAGCAAGCTCGATGGGAATCATACACAGATGCACGACAAAATACACCCCATTATTCTTTAAGGACTGCCATAAGTCCGCATTGTGAAACATTGACCGATAATTTTCCAGAGCAATAAAATCGCTGCTCGGCGAATACCCGTCCCAGTTGGTAAAACTCATCCGAATTAAATCCAACGCCGGAAATACCACAAAGCCAATCAAAAGCAATGTGGGCACAAGCAGAGAAACCACGATAAAATTTCGTTTCTTCCTGGCAAGCGTATGCATAAAAAGCCCTCCTTTTAAAAATCCGGCAAAACTTTAGCTTAATCGCTGTCATGTTTTGCCGGATTGTTTTTGAATCAGATACTCCGCGGATTTGCGGATTCGGTTTATTTACGGTTTATTTAC
>VSOC01000011.1:0-30464 GCA_009774615.1 Lachnospiraceae bacterium | reverse complement strand
TGTCATGTTTTGCCGGATTGTTTTTGAATCAGATACTCCGCGGATTTGCGGATTCGGTTTATTTACGGTTTATTTACTGAATCCCCAGTTTTGCTCTCGCTGCCTTCCATTTTCCATTGAGTTCATCCATACGCGCCTTTAAGTCAAAGCCGTCGGTAAACATTTCCGCGCCCAGCTTCTTATAATCAAATGCCGTTTCGTTCTGGATAGCCTGGAAGTCATCACCGCCGCCGTCGTACATCACCAGTTCCATATCCGGCTGTGCCGAATCGGATTCGGCTAAAACCGCATGTTTTTCTTTCGGGAAGGTGGTCATGGAGGAGGAACTTGTCACGTAGTTAATAAAGCCCGGATACCAGTCCTCGCTGTAGAACCACTCCACAAATGCCTTTGCCAGTTCTGGATTCTTGCTGTGGGTCGTCACACCCATAAAGGAGTCGCCCTGAACAATAACCCGGAAGGGATCGCTCTCGCTGTTTCGTGCAGGAAGATAAAAGGTTCCCAGTTCGGCGATATCATCCGCACCGCTTTCGATATTCTGCAGTCCCCAGTCGCCAAGAGCAATCATCGCTGCGCCCTTTTGTGCAAATAAGGACGTAACCTGGTCATTGCCCAGACCCAGAGGATCTTTTCCGAATACGCCGGAAGTAAATAACCCATACGCTTTCTCATAGGATTTATAAATATCCGTTCCCTCGGCAAACGGCTCATCCTGCTTTGCCATATCGTTCCAGTTCTGTCCGTTTCCGCTCTCTAACGCAGGCATAAACTCCATATAGGGATAGTCCGGCCATTCATCCTTTGCGCCCAGGGCAATCGCCATAAAGTCCGGGTTTTCCGCCCCAAAATGCTCCTGAAGCTTCGTCGCTGCCTCCTGAAGCTGTGTCCAGGTCGTGGGAACTTCCACACCGGCCTCAGCAAACATATCCTTCCAGTAATAAACATACTCATAACCTGCGGTCATCGGAATGCCCAGAACTTTTCCTTCCAGAGCATAGCCGGCAGCCAGTTCATTATTCTTGGTTGCTTCCAGATCAGACAAATCCAGGAGATAGTCCTTAAATCTGGACAGGGTAAACGGCTTATTAAACATCACATCGGGAAGCTGATTTGCCGAAGCCCGCATCTTCATTGCATTCCAGTATTCAGAGTCATCTTTCAGCTTTTCAACCTCAATATTGGCATCCGGGTATTTCTCCTGGAACTTGCCGACCATATCATTTTCATCGATGTAATCCATCAGGTTATTATCCCAGATGGCAAATACCAGATCTCCGCTTAAATCCCCGCCTTCTGCCGGTGCCTCCTCTTTCCCGCTGTCTGCTGTGGCATCGCCGCCCGGTGCCGCTTCGCTTCCTGTATCAGCCTGCGCTGCCGTCGTCGCTCCCGGCGCAGGGGCCTTCTCCCCGCATCCTGCCAGGGAACCGGCAAGCATCGCTGCTCCAAGGGTAACTGCCAAAACCTTTTTCTTCATAAAAAAATCCTCCATTCTTTTGCTTCTTTGGAACTTATGCCCAAAGCATAACAAAAAAATGAAGGTTTTTCCATGAAAAAAGGTTGGATTTCTTGATGTTTCGTCAGGTATTGTCCGAAAATAAAAGCGTACACTTCAGCAATAATACTTAAGTTCTCCAAATTGCTCCTGCCATTTATCTAATATCAAATCACTGTTTGCTTCAATATGACGTACAATATTTTTTAACATTTTACTTGGTATTTTAGAATTATTGTTACAAATCAACGCCTTTCCCGAGCTTGTAATCCATAGCTTGGTTGCATTGGGAACGGCTCTGCCCTCTGAAACATGAACATGAACAGGCTCTATCGGATTATTTTCATTTGACCAAAAATACACAACAAATGCACCGATTCTAAAAATTTGAGGCATTCGTAATTCCTCCCTCTTGTGAAAATTCCAGAATTAAATGTGCGTTGTTGCGAATGATTTTCTTAAAATAAGTTAATTCCATATCTGAATACGCAAAAATATCTTCCCAGCGGTAATCCGGCAGCCAGCATGTGGCATGTCGAAAACCGTTTTTTTCATCTGGAGTTTCTATATATACTTTCACCCTTCCATCTGCTTTCATTTCAGAATGTGTTATTTCTGTATCATCATTAAGTGTCATATAGGGATACATCATCATTATTCCTCCATTCTACGTTTCACAGTAATCTTCTATTGCCGTCCATGCCTTCACTCCCCTGACCGCCCGCCGTTTTTCCGAAAGTCCCCCGGGCTTACACCAAAGCTTTTCTTAAACATCCGATTAAAATGCTCCACATTATGATAGCCCACCCGCTCGCTGATCTCATACATCCGCAAATCCGTAGAAACCATCAGATTCTTCGCCTTCTGCATCCGCAAATCCGTCAAATACGCAGAAAATGTCGTTCCCGCCTCCTTCGTAAACCGTGTACTGAGGTATTTTTCATTGAACCCCACATAGTCCGCCACACTTTTTAAGGTCAGTTCGGGGTTGGCATAGTTATCGGCGAGGAAACGCTTTGCCCGCAGGATCGCGTCGGCCTGCACCGTGTCGTGGCGGTTTTCGATGTAATCCGTCACCCAGCGCAGGTAGTTATTCATCCAGAGCTCCAGTTCCCTGTCAGAGCCAAGCACGGCGAGTTTTTCCCGGTAATTGGCCTCCTCGGGAAACAAGCCGAAGAAATCATCCCCGTACTTTTCAAATACTGCCGCCAAGCGGGCGATAAATACCAGGCACTTTCTGCGCCCGTCCTCAAAGCTTAACCCTCCCAGGACTTCAAAAAACCTTCGTTTTTCTTCCTCCAATGCCACCACATCCGCCCCGTACAGCGCCAGAAACAATCCTTCATCGGCTCTCTCTTCCTCTTCCCGCAGATAGATTTCCAGTTCCTCTTCCCATTCCCACTCGGCGCAAAGGGCATTTTTTCCGGATAATGCAGAAAGCTTAATTAACGAACTCCCCCGCTTCAGCTTATCAAAAAGCTCCTCCCCACAGGCCGGATCGCTGACGGCAGCAGAAACGGTAAGATTCATATAATCCCGCCACACCGACTGAAGCTGACGCACCACGGAGATAATGGTGTGCCGGTACTGCGCCCTGTCCCCGGCTTTGTAGGCAAGGACATAGTGCAGAGGATCAACGGCGGCAAGCTTCCCCCTTGCGGCTACTCTTGGAAGCTGCCTGGCAAGCTCCAGCACGGGTTTTTGCAGCTGTTCGCCCAAATCTTCCCCAAACCTTGCCGCCTGCTTCATCCCCTCATCGACCGAAAAAAGCACCATCCCGTACTCACCTTCAAGCTGCCCGATACCCAGACTTTCTTCGGCGGCATCGGAAAACACGGCTTTTTCCCGCCCGCCGTCCAGAAAAATCGTCTGGTTTAATTTCTGCAGCAATGCCAGAAGCGACTCCCGGCTTACATCCGATTTCAGCAGATAATCATAAGCCCCAATCCGAAATGCCTCCCGAACCAAGGAAAACTCATTATAGCCGGAAAGAACAACCGTCAGCGGAAGAATCCCCTCTTCCTTTAACTTCTCCATCAGGGCAATCCCGTTAAGATCCGGCATCTTCATATCAACAATCAGCAGATCGGTGCGGTTTTTCCGCAGGTAGTCCAGCGCAGGCTTCCCGCCGGAAAAATCGGCTGCCACATGAAACCCAAGAGATTCCCACACCAGAAGCGAGCGCAAAGTTACCCGGATAATTGTTTCATCATCCACAATCACGACCTGGTTCATCTTACTCCCCCCTCTTTTTTGTTTCCTTTTCTTTTTCTCGTTCCTCTCCCTTTGCTGCGTCCTCTCCCTTTCCTGCCTTCTCTCCTTTTCCTGCTTCCTCTCCCTTTCCTGCTTCCTCTCCCCTTTTCCCGGAAATCACCGGAATCCTGATCCTTGTCCGTGTATAGCGTCCCGGTTCGCTCTCGATTTCCAGGCTGGCGGCTTCTTTAAAGTTCAACTTCAGACGGCTGAATACATTTTCCAGGCCGATGCTGTAATTATCCTCCGGTTTCCTCTCCTTCCCGTGAAAAACTTCGGAAATCTCCCGGGCCGTCATACCTTTTCCGTTATCTTCAATTTCAAAATAAAGCCTCTCATCCTCCCGCCAGACCTTAAGGGAAAGGCTTCCCATCTCCTCCTCCATATCCACAAACCCGTGGACAATGGAATTTTCCGCAATCGGCTGAAGCACCAGACGAGGCATCCGAAGTTCCTTACAGTCCTCATCAACTGCACAGGAATAGTCAAACCCGTCCGAATAGCGGATTTTCATCAGATAAATATAACTGTCCAGCACATCCAGTTCTTCCCTCACCGTATAAAAACTGCTGTTGCTGCGGAAGGAACAGGTGAGAATCTTAATTAACGCCTCCGCCATCCGCCGGATTCCCTCAAACCTGGAAACCTGGGCCATAAAGCGGATGGAGTTTAACGTATTGACCAGAAAATGCGGGTTAATCTGCGACTGCAGCGCCCGAAGCTGTGCCTCCATCTTTTTTTCCTGCGCCGTTTCTTTTTCCTGAATCGATGACTTTAAGCGGCGCACCATTCGGTTAAAGGAATGAATCATCAGGCGGATTTCGCTTAAGCCCGCAGGAGGGATATGGGTTTCCAGATCCCCTTCTTCCACCTGCTTAAGCCCCTCCACCATCGTATGCACCGGCTGGATAATATTCTGCAGAAAGAACCGCGAAAAGGAAAAATACAGCAAAAACAAGGCCCCTGTCACGCCCACGACGACTGCCGCCACCCGGTTAAAATCCTTGGTCAGTTCGCTTGTCTTTACCGAGGAAACCATCTTCCACCCGGTTTCATCCACTTCCGTGATAATGCAGGTGCAGGAGGTCTTTCCCATGCCCCCTTCTGCCGTGATCTTCTGCTTGTACACCCCGTTCTTTTTTTCTTTCAGCCCGTTAAGGCAGGCTTCGGTCTGCAAGCCCGATCCCATCCGGAAAATCACCTGATCCCGGTCGTCTAAAATCACAACATCCAAAACTTCCTGGCCATGACTTTTTCCGGTAAAAAAATCACTGACATTTGTCCGGAAAAATAAAACTACCATATCGATTTTTTCCGAACGATCCACCCCGATATCTGGTGCCAGAGCCACCGAAAGAACCAGTTCCCGGCTCTGGCTTCCCTTGGCAACCACCTTTGTCCGGGAGGTATCATAGCTTCCCACAAAAACCTGATTTTTGCGGGCAAGTGCATCCTGATACCAGCGCGAAGCCTGCACTTCCTCCCGGGATATCGCCGGCATCTGCTTTAGATACGTATCCTTTCCGTCCTTCATATAAATCATTCCGGAAAGCACCATCTGCTTTGGTGCCATGGCTACAGCAAAGAGCTGTTCCAGCTGTGTCGTATAATAATAACGGACATTGCTGTCTGCTGTGTCCGTCCTTGCGGCAATCTCCATCAGTTCATAATTATTGACATAAACAAAATGAGAAAGCTGAAGCGATGCATCTCTTATACTTTCGGTAAGGCTGGAAACGGCGGCCTTCTGCCGGCTTTCAATCGCAGAAACTGCTGTATTCTGCATCATTATGCGGATTATGCTCAGCGAAATCAGAAAAACCAGAAGCACCGGAACCACAACCATAGCAGCAAAACTGGCATAATACACTTTCTGAAGGGAACTGTGCTTATTCATCCCGTTCCACCTTTTAATATCTCCAGGAGTTCTCTCCGGCTCAAGCTTCCCAGCGCCCTGTTTTCTTCGGTGACAATCTGTTCGGCAAGATCCTTTTTTGCCTCCTGGAGCCGCACAATATTTTCCTCAATCGTCCCCTTGGCAATCAGTTTAAACACCGAAACCTGTTTGGTCTGCCCTATCCGATGCGTTCTGTCCGTCGCCTGGTTTTCGGCAGCCAGGTTCCACCACGGGTCGTAGTGAATCACCATATCCGCAGCCGTCAGGTTAAGTCCTGTTCCCCCGGCCTTCAGCGAAATCAAAAACACCGGCACGTCATCGCACTGGAAAGCCTCCACCATCTGCAGACGCTTTTCCTTCTCTGTGCTTCCCGTCAGAAGATAATAGCCAATCTCTTCCTCCTTAAGCCGCTTTTCCAGAATATCCAGCATGGAAGTAAACTGGGAAAACAGCAGTATCTTATGTCCGCCGGCCACCCCGTTGCGGATTAAGTCCATGCAGGTTTCCAGCTTCGCCGAAGTTCCCCGGTAGGAATCATAGCAAAGCTGAGGGGCACAGCAGATCTGGCGAAGCCTGGTAAGCCGGGCAAGGATCTGGAAACGCTCGGAAGAATAGCTGCTGTCGGTTGCCCCCTCAAGCTGCAGCTTAAGACTTGCCGCATTGGCCATATAAAGCTTCTTCTGCTGACCTTCCAGTTTGGTATAGACATAATTTTCCAGTTTTTCCGGCAGTTCCTTTAACACGTCTTTTTTCAGCCGCCGCAGAACAAAGGGGCCAATCAGCCGCCGCAGGTTTGCCAGCGCCTCCTTATCCCCCTCCCGGACAATGGGAAGTTCGTACTGTCTGCGGAAGGCCGAATAGGAAAATAAAAATTCAGGCATCAGATAATCAAAAATACTCCAGAGTTCGCTCAGGCGGTTTTCCACCGGCGTTCCGGTCAGGGCAAACCTTGTCCTTGCCCGCACGGCCTTTACGGCCTTTGCGCTCTGGGTTGCCGCATTTTTAATATACTGGGCTTCGTCAATGACCTGAAAGCGAAACGACAGCTTCTCATAGTATTCCATATCCCGCTTTAACAAATCATAGGAAGTGATCAGCACCGGATACTCTCCCTTTTCCAGCGTTTTCAGCAGTTCTTCCCGCTCCGTCCAGGAACCGGCAATCGTGCAGATCTTTAAAAAGGGCGCAAATTTTTGAAACTCATTCTCCCAGTTATACACCAGGGAAGCCGGGCAGACGATGAGTGAAGGAAGTTTTCTCTCGTTCTCCCAGTTCCTATATTCATCCACAAAAAGGGCAATCATCTGGATCGTTTTCCCCAGTCCCATATCGTCGGCAAGGATTCCCCCAAATCCATAGGCATCCAGGGTGCGAAGCCAGCGAAACCCCGTTTTCTGATAACCCCGCAGCACGGAAAACAACGCCTGCGGCACCGGGAAATCACTGTCCTCCACCACTTTCATCCCGCGGACGACGGCTTTAAACATCTGATTCCGGTAAAAACTTATGCCCGGGCCTTCTTTTAACAGGCTGTCCAGATACAGCGCCCGGTAGCCGGGGAGGCGAACTCCTTTTTCCAGAAGCTGCTTTCCGGACAGGGAAAGGCTGGTGCTTAACCGTGCCACAGCCGTAAGCCCCTCATCCTCCAGCCGCAGAAACTCCCCGGTTTTTCGCCGGTAAAACGGCCGCTTCTGCTGGTAAGCCTGCAGGATTTCTTCCAGTTCCTCCCCGGTCATCCCCTCCAGATCGACCTGGATATCCAGCCATCCTTCCCCCATGGACACGGATGCATGAACCTTTGCCGGAGGAAGGATCTTCCACTGGCGCACGGTATCGGAAAGTTCCACCCGTCCAAGCCGGGAAAATTCTCCAAGGCCATGCTCAAGCAGGGCATATAAGGCTTCCTCATCGTTTTGGATCACCAGCTTTTTCCCTGCCTCATCCGGAAGCTTAAAATACCTGGCAATCAGCTGGCTGACCCGAAACTCTCCCGGCACATCCCGGCAGACGGTTCGGGGCAGCTTCTCATCCTCCACCGGATGGAAGGCATAGTCCCCGTAGGAAAGCACCGGCTGCATCTGAACCTGCCCCGGGGCTTTGGAATCAAAGAAAAACTCCGCCTGCAGCGGCTCTGGCTGATAATTTTCCCAATGGATCTCATCGCCCTCAAAGATGCAGTAAGGTTCAATCCTTAAAAGCACCCGCTCATAGAACAAAGGTACGTCCCGCCCGTTAATCTGAATCCGGTTCTGCACCGCCTGTCCCATCAAATCCAAAAACACGCCCATGTCCCGGCTGCATCCCTCATCACAGCAGTAAATCCGGTTTGTTCCCAGAAGATACAGGTATTTTTCTCCCAGAAAAACCGGACGCTTTCCGCTGATGGAAATTTCCAGCCCGTCCTGCCCCTTCATCCGGATAGGGATGTGGAACTGAGGATTCTGTCGGCAAACCAGAAACTCTCCCTTCTCCGCCGGACTGCTTCCCGTCCCCAGTTCAGCCTCCAGCACCTGGTTTTCTGTAAGGAAAAAGAACCGGTCGCGGTTTTCCCGACTCAGATGAAGTTCCCGAAGCGGCGGCTGGGTTTCAAAAGAAGCCCGGCGAAACTGCCCGTAATAGTCGCGGTAGGTATTTACCAGTTCCACGACAAACTCCACCAACGGACGGCTCTCCCGGGTAAAGGCGTCCAGGCAGTGATAAAAGGCAAAGTTTTTCCCATACTCCACATAGGTCTTCTGGCGCATGGCCCGGGCAAAGGAGAGCAGATCCTTGACCAGGTACATCCTCTCCCTTCCCAGTTTAAATTCCACCCGGATATCTCCGGTTTTGCGGTTGATTTTCAGCTTGGCGGCAAAGGAAACAAAGGCTTCCTGCCCTTCCTGCTGGATACGTGCCACCTCACGGTTGGTGTATTCCCGAATCATTGTCCGCACTTCCGGGGAAGTATAGACCATAACAGTTTTTTTTTCTTCGCCAATCTTTTTTCCTGACCGCTGATAAGCATCCCACACGGCGCGGATATGCGGACACACGGCTTTTTCCCTGTCTTCCCTGCAGGAACAGGAAGATTCCTTAATGAAACTGCCCTTTCCCAGAATCCGGACGACATAGTCCTGCCCCTGATCTTCTGTACAGGCTTTAACCTCCACCTCTCCTTTCCAGAAGGCGTTCACGGACATCTGTTTAACCTTCAACAATTACTCCCCCTAATTCTGCATTTTTTGTTCCTGTTCACACATACACAGCAAGCACACAGACCTGCGTGAACAGCAACCATTTTTTACATCCGCTCCGGAGCCTCAAAGCCCAGAACATGAATACATGCATTCAGCACATCCCTGGCCAGATCAATCAGGCGGATAAAGCTTCCCTGCCGGTTTTTATCTTCTTCGGTCAGGATAATCACATCCTGGTAAAAATGGTTGAAATCCTCGGACAAATCATAAATATACTGGCAAATCTTATGCGGTGCCCTTTCGGCAAAGCTGTTCTCCATCACCTCATTGTAACGGGAAATCTCCAGCATCAATGCCTTTTCTGCCGGGGAAGCCGCCGCAAGAAAGTCAAATTTTTCCATCTCTCCTCCCTGCTCCCGGTATTTTGTCAGGATCGAATTAATACGCACAATCGTATATAAAATATAAGGCCCTGTATTTCCCGTAAAGGACACAAAACGGTCAATATCAAAGATATAGTCCTTCGCTGCCTGATTGGATAAATCGCCGTACTTTAACGCTGCCAGACCCACAAGCTTTGCCGTATTTCTGGCATCCTCCTCTTCCATGGTCCGATTTTCCATAATCCGGCGGTAAGCTGCCTCATTAATTTCTGCAATTAACTGCTCTAAGCGCATAACCCCGCCGTCCCTGGTCTTAAAGGGCTTCCCGTCCTTCCCGTTCATCGTTCCAAATCCCAGGAAACTCATGGGAATTCCTTCACGGACGAACCCTGCCTTCCTGGCCACCCGGAAAAACTGCGTATAGTGCAGATCCTGGCGTTTGTCGGCAATGTAAATATAGGCATCCGGTGCAAAATCCTTCTCCCGCTCAATCACCGTTCCAAGATCCGAGGTCGCATACAGCGCCGCCCCGTCCGACTTCTGGACAATACAGGGCGGTAATTCCTTTGTATCTTCCGGCTCACGGATATCCACCACCAGCGCCCCCTGGCTCTCGCAGGCAAGCCCCTTATCCTTAAGATCCTGAATCAGCCCGGGAATATATTTCTGGGCATCACTCTCCCCCTTCCACAGTTCAAAGCTTACATTCAGGTTCCTGTAATTCTTCTCCAAATCCGCCCTGGACACTTCCATAATATGCTTCCAGATGGCAATGAACGGCGGATATTCTTCCTGAAGCTTCTTCGTCGCCGTGCGCGCACGGTCGGCAAAACGCTTTGCTTCTTCCAGCTTTTTTTCGGCCTCCTCCCTGCTCATCCCTGCTGCCAGCCCGTCCTCGAACTTAAACTTTGCCTTTTTGCTGGCTGCCGGATAAATATCCTCAAGTTCGCTGATGGTAAACGGCGCTTCTTTAGGATATTCACCGGTATAATTTTCGTCAAAATAGCAGAGATCCGGCTTCCTGTCCCGCAGTTCCTCGATAATTAATCCCATCTGCAGACCCCAGTCCCCCAGATGCACGTCCCCAATCATCCTGTGTCCCAAGGCCGCTCCCATCCGCTTAATGCTCTCGCCGATAATGGCCGAACGCAGATGGCCTACATGGAGGGGCTTTGCGGCATTAGCCCCGCCGTAATCCACGATAATCGTCTGCGGGTTTTTGGTCTTTTCCAGCCCCAAGTCTTCTTCGGCGCGCATCTGTTTCATGTAGTCAGCCACAAAAGCATTTCCCAGGGTTAAATTAATAAATCCGGGCATAACTGCTTCACAGGCGGAAAAAAGTGTACTGCCCGCCAATTTTTCCACCACTTCATTCGCCAGATCAATGGGTTTCCTGTGATAAGCCTTCGCTGCCGCCATGGCTCCGTTGCACTGGTATTCACAGAGATCCGGGCGGTTGGACAGCACGACCTTTCCAAACTTTTCCTCATAACCACAGGCTGTCCATGCCTTTTTCAGTTCATTTTCAATAATTTCCAAAATTTTCTTCATATTTTTTACCATCCCTTTCCAAGACGCAAAAAACGGCAGCCATGGAATTTATACTGCCGTCTGTGGTATCGTTACTGTACACGCACAATTCTTCTTTTTATCAATTTTTACGCACGTCCTAAATATTCGCTTGTTCTGGTGTCGATTTTTACTTTATCGCCAATGTTGATAAACAGCGGTACATTCACCTGTGCTCCGGTTTCCACGGTGGCCGGCTTGGATGCTCCGGTAGCCGTATCGCCCTTAAAGCCCGGCTCGGTATCCGTAACTTCCAGTTCAACAAATAACGGCGGCTCAATCGAGAACACGCTTCCGTTATAGGAACATACCTTAACCATCTCGTTTTCCTTAACAAACTTTAAAGCGTCGCCGACCAAATCCGAATTCAGGGCAATCTGGTCATAGGTTTCCACGTTCATAAAATTATATAAGTCGCCGTCAGAATACAGATACTGCATGTCCACCCGGTCAATTCTTGCTGCCGGGAACTTCTCCGTCGGACGGAAGGTTCTTTCCACTACGCCGCCGTTAATCACATTCTTTAATTTCGTGCGGACAAACGCAGCACCCTTGCCTGGCTTAACATGCTGAAACTCCAGAATCTGAACTACCTGGCCGTCAATTTCTAACGTAATACCGTTTCTAAAATCACCTGCTGATATCATGAAGATTCCTCCTTAATTTTCGTTCATTCCATTATCGTTTCTATTCTAAACGATAATTCCCGTATTTTCAACTGTTTTTTTCGCAAAATGACAGAATCACCTGCTCCGCCACCTCATCCGGCGTTTTTTTGTCGGTAGAAATCGTTATCTGCGCTGCCCGGCAATAATAATCCCTGCGCTGATCCATCAGTTCCTGGATTCCCTCGACGGTCTTTCTTCCTTTTAAATTCGGACGGGAGTCATCCTTTTTTACCCGGGCAAGTATCGTTTCCGGACTGGCCGTAAGAAGAATCGTCTTTCCCGTCGCCTGCATAAGACGAATATTTTCCTCCCGAAGGACAATTCCCCCGCCGCAGGAAATCACTGCCGGCTTTATCTTACTAAGTTCCCGCAGGGTCTGCGTTTCCCGATCCCGGAAATACTCCTGTCCATGACGGGCAAAAATCTCATTAATTTCCATACCTTCCTGCTCAACAATCCGCTGATCCATCTCCATCTGCTCAGCTTTAAGACGGCGGCTAAGAAGCCTGGCTATGGTGCTCTTTCCTGTACCCATAAACCCGATAAGGAAGATATGGCAGGGAAGGGACGGCGCATCCGGTGCAAGACTTTTATGAACGGCATCCAAAACGTTTCGCAGCGCCCGCGCTTCCATCTGTCCCGGGGCGGAAGCTTTCGTGCCGCAGCCAAAGGTTAAGCAGGAGCCAAAGGTTTCCCCGCACAGACGGCTGATTAACCCGTCCTTTCCCATGGACATCGTGATAAACGGACGATCGGCATAGGTTTCCTTCATCGCCAGCGTAACCGAAAGAAGTCTTAAAACATCCGAAGCATCTTTTGGCATCACGGCAAGCTTTGTGATATCCGCTCCCCATTCCTGCATCCTGCAAAGGCGGGAAAGCATCTCCTCCTCCTTTGGTGTACAGGAAAAATCATGGCTGGATAAGATAACTTTTTTCCCCTGCCGGTGCGCCTCCTGAATAATGGCAAACACCGTTTCCTTACCCGCCGACATCTCCACGTCCAGCAAATCCGCCCCGCCCTCTATCGCCGAATAAGCACAGCGGCTATATTCCTGCGCCGAAAGATTAGCCGCCCCGCCTTCCTTCTTCGTCCGAACCGTAAAAAGAACCGGCACATCCTCTCCCAGTATCCTGCGGATAAGCGCTAAACTCTGCACAACTGCCTGCGCGCTTAATACGTCCGAAAACCCATCTGCCCGCCACTCCACAAGATCCGCCGGAAGCTTTTTTACTTCTTTTGCTGCCCTTTCTATCTCCTCTTGATTCTTTCCCATAAGCGGTACACAGATTTTTGGTTTTCCCTGTCCTAAAGTCACTTTCCGCACGGTCACTGATGTCATCTTTATTGTCCTCCACAGCCCTTTTTGATTTTCTTTTTCTTCATCTTACTTTTCCGATACGCCCAGAGCACCGGCTTTTCCAGATAACGCTTTAAGACTATCTGAATCTCTTCTTTCGGGTTCATCGGCGTAACCAATATGCTGTAAATCCCCGCAAGATTCGCCCCTAAAATATCCGTAAACAGCTGGTCGCCCACAGCCACGGATTCCTCCGGTGTTGTTCCCATAAGCTCCATCGCCTTTTTATAACCCTTCGTCCCCGGTTTCCCTCCTTTAAAAACATAAAACGAGGCATGTACCGCTTCGGCAAAGGCTTTTACCCTTGGTTCTTTATTATTGGAAAGAAGACAGGTCTTAAACCCAAGTTCATGCAGCCTCCGAAAAAGTTCAACCGCCTTTTTATCCGCAGGTGCATCGTGAAAAGCCAGGGTATTATCCACATCAAAAACCAAACCCCGGATTCCTTTTTCTGCCATCTTTTCATAGGGAAGCTGATAAGCGCTTTCCCTCCAGGTTCTGGGATATAATAATTGCAGCATAATCCTCCTTATTCCTTCCAAACAGCACACAGGCATCTTTCCGAATTACTGTTTTAACAGCTTCCCGATTTCTTCCATAAATGTACCGATATCCTTAAATTCCCGGTACACCGAAGCAAAACGTACATAGGCAACCTCATCCAATGCCTTTAATTTTTCCATAACCAACTCGCCGATAACCGATGTGGAAACTTCCTTTTCTTCCATGGAAAAAATCTGATTTTCAATCTCATCAATCATTGCCTTAATCTGCGGAATCGATACCGAACGCTTATGACAGGAATGAATAATGCCTTCTTCTATTTTTGACCGATCGTAAAGTTCGCGGGTATTATCTTTTTTAATCACCATTAAGGGAACGGTTTCCACTTTTTCATAGGTGGTAAAACGCTTTCCACAGGTTTCACACTGCCTGCGCCGACGAATACAGGAATTATCCTCCGCCGGACGGGAATCGATAACTTTTGTATCTTCAGCATTGCAAAATGGGCATTTCACGGTTTTTTCCTCCTAAATCTTCAATCTATTTCTTCTATAACAATATAAACAAATAAAGTTATCATCCATTTCTTTTCCTGTCTACATTTTATCCCATAACCATTCGTTTAGCAAGTTATTTTTTCCAGGAAATCCTATGCTCTTTTCACCATTAAAAATTTTTATCCTTACTCTAAGAAATTCTAATTAGCCAAATCCCCCATTTCGGACTATACTTAAAGCAGTTGTACATAAAGAACAAAACCAAGCAAAACGCAGAAAAACACAGCAAAAACCATGGAGGATATGTGATGGAAGGTTTTCAGAATATGGTCAGTGCCCAGCTCATCCTGCTTATTTACCTGGGGGTGGGCATGTACTGCAGAAAAAAGGGCATGATTGACGACCGGACCAAGAAAAAGTTAATCGATCTTATCTTAAAGATCACCCTGCCCTGTATGATATTTAATTCCTTTAATAAGCCCTTAACCCCGGATATTTTAAAGAAAACGGCCCTTGCCTTTATTGTGGCCTTCTGCATTGCCGTCCTTTCCTGGCTTCTTGGGAAAATTCTTTATCGGCGCTATCCGCAGGAGAGAAAAAGCATCTTACAGTACTGCACCCTGGTCAATAATTCCGGCTTTTTAGGTATGCCCATGGTTTCCGCGGTTTACGGCGCAGACGGGCTTTTATACGCTTCCATCTTTATTATCCCCAACCGGATTATGATGTGGACAGCCGGACTTTCCCTTTTTACGGTTTCGGATTTTAAGAGCAAGTGCAAAAATATTCTTCTCAATCCCTGCATCATCACCGTATTTCTGGGCATTGCCCGGCGGATGCTTAATATCCCGGTTCCCGAATTTATCGATAAATCCGTGGCCAATATCGGAGCCATCACTTCACCGCTCTCCATGATGATTATCGGCACCATGCTTGTGGGGATTTCCTGGAAAGCCTTATTTGAACCCAGTATCTTTTACCTCACCTTTATCCGGCTGATTTTTCTTCCTCTGATAGCCCTGGTGCTTATGCGGATAATGCGGTTTGACCCCCTTCTCACCGGCGTTTCCCTGATTCTTACCGGAATGCCCGCAGGAAGCACCAGTGCCCTGTTAGCGGCAAAATACGGGGCCGATGAAGACTATGCCTCCCGCTGTATTATCACGACCACCATCATTTCCCTGATTACCATTCCTCTGCTTATGCTGCTGATTTAACCATTGCTGCTGATTTAACCATGAACATCTTCAGCAAAATCAACCGACGAAAGTCCATAAAAAACAGCCAGAAAGAAGAATTTTCTCTCCCTGGCTGTTTTTGATTCATGCCTTTTTAGAACTGCTTTTTTGCTCCTCCATCACGTAATCGGTGCCGGATTAAAGATGCACAGATCATTATGTAATTTATATTTCTCGGCAAAGCTCTGCTTTCTGCCGCTTGCCACATCGATAATCTCCATAAACAGCTTTGTTCCGATATCGGCAATAGTTGCTTCTCCTGTTGCGACCGGGCCTGCGTTGATATCGATTAAATCCGGCCACTGTTCTTTCATTTCATTGCGGGAACATACTTTAATGACCGGGGCAATGGCCAGGCCGTAAGGGGTTCCGCGACCGGTCATAAATACCTGAAGTCCGATACCTGAGGCTAACTGGCACGGGCCGCAGACGATATCACTTGCCGGGGTTGCCGCATAGATTAATCCCTTCTTGCTGGGCTTCTCTGCCGGGGACAGCACCTCGACGATGGGGGAGGTACCGGACTTGGCAATCGAACCCATGGCTTTTTCCACGATATTGGCAAGACCGCCTTTTTTGTTTCCGGGGGTTGGGTTGGCGCTGCGGTCTACCTTTCCGGCATCTAAGTAATTATCGTACCATTTCATCTCTGCTGCCAGTTTCTTTCCCACCTCCTCGTTTACACAGCGCTCGCCTAAGAGATAGACACCGTCACGCACTTCCGTTACCTCGGAAAACATCACGGTGGCCCCGCCTTTAACCAGCATATCCGCAGCGTAGCCCGCGGACGGGTTTGCCGTAACACCGGAGAATGCGTCGCTGCCGCCGCACTGCATACCGATTAAGAGTTCGGACAGGGGCAGGGTTTCCCGCTTCCTCTCATTTAAAATGGCAAGCTTTTTCTCTGCCATCTCCATCAAGGCATTCATCATCTCGTCAAAGCCTTTTTTCTCCTGAAGGATGATCACGTTCTCCGGAGTGATGTCGGCTTCTTCACAGAGCATCTCCACGGTAAACTTCTCACAGCCCAGGCCCACAACCATCAGCTGTCCGCCGAAATTCGGGTGCTTGGAAAGGTTTCGCAGGGCACGGATCGGCACTTTCGCTTCCGGGGCATTAATCGCCACGCCGCAGCCGTAAGCATGGTTAATCGGTACAATATCGTCAACATTCGGATACTTGGGCAGAAGTTCTTTTTTCATCTTCTCCACAGCCACATTCAATACACCGGTCACGCACTGTACGGTGGTGCTGATTCCTAAGATATTTCTTGTTCCTGCCGGGCCTCCCCACGGGTTGACATAGCCCTCCCAAGTCGTCACCGGCGGCTCGGGCAGATCCGTTACCAGGTTCGTGGCAAACTTCATATCGTCTACATCGGGAGGTGTCGGCAGGTGGAGCATAAACTCGTTAATCCAGTCGCCTTTACGGATATCCTCAATCGCATAGCCTAAAACCACACCATAGCGGATGACCGGCTGATCTTTGGGAATATCGCAGAGCGCAATTTTATGTGCCTGAGGAATATCATGACGCGCAATAACCCCGTCCATGATTTCCATTCCCTGCTTAATCTCATGAACTGCAATCGCTACATTGTCCTCATCTTTGATTTTTACAAAAATAGGTGTTTTCAATGCTGTTTCCTCCTTGTTTTTTTGTTGTCTTTATTATACCTCATATTTATATATAAGTAAAATTAATAGTATTTCAATTTTTCTTAATTTTTTTAAGAGTAGTAAAGCCTTTCCTTTTGTTATAATGAGATTGGGGTCAAATGCTCTTTTTTGTCCCCGCACGGTAAAACCACAGCAGCAAACCAGCCGTCTGCGCAACTCTGCGCATAACGATAAAGGAGAATTTTCTTGGATACCAAATATTTAACCTATATCTTAACTATTGCCAAACGCCAGAATATGACCAAAGCTGCCGAAGATCTCTTCGTTTCCCAATCCTCCCTCAGCCAGTACTTATCCAAACTGGAAAATGAATTGGGAACAGCCCTGTTTTACCGCAGTAAAGGCAGCTTGACCCTCACTCCTGCAGGTGAACTTTATGTCGCCGCCGCAGAAGAAGTGGTTCATATCAAAGACAACCTCTACCGCAGCATCCAAAACATCGACAACCGGGGGCATATCACGATTGGGGTAACTTCACAGTTCGGCTTAAAGATGCTTACGGAGCTGATTCCCCCGTTTAAAGCCCTCTATCCGGACGTTACGATTGAAATTTCGGAAACCAACGTTCCTGCCCTGACCCGGCTGATCTTAGAAGAAAATATCGACTGCGGAATTATGGCGCTGAACACGATTCTTCCCTTCGAGCAGCAGCAGGTGGATATTCTCCGCGAAGAGGAAGTCTTTCTTGCCATCCCAAAAACCCACCCCTACTGCCGGATAAATCCTGATCAGCCCATAACCATTCAGGATCTGGCTGAATATTTCAGCGAGGACAATATGCTCCTCTCCAAAAAAGGGGCCACCCTGCGCAGCCTCACCGATCAGCTCTTTGAACGCGCACAGATTATGCTCAGTACCGTGTGTGAAACCAACAGCATTATCGCTACCCGAAGCATGGTTTCCATGGGCATAGGCATCACCCTGATTGGGGAATCCTGCGCAAAAAAAGAGGAAAATATTTCCTATTATCCCTTAACCCCGCAGCTCACCCGCTTAAATGCTTTTGTCCGGCGGAAAAACTGGAGGATGAACAATCCGGAGAAGCATCTGCGTCAATGCATCTTAAACTATTTTCCGGGCAGGCTATAATCATTGTCCAGAAAAAAACGGCAGCCACATCACCTGTGACTGCCGTTTTACGGATTCACTTAGAAATCACATCCTCTATTCTGTCCGAATAGCCAGGGTGAATTACTGAGCCAGTTCGTCAGCAATAGCCTTGATCGTATTGAAGATTTCCTCATCATGTGCTGCAGAATCTGCTGCATTTAAGTAGTAAGGCATCATATCTACGTTAGCAACGGCTTCCTGTGCTGCCGGATCAGCCAGAATCTGCTGAACCAGGTTCTCATAGTAAGCAATAACGTCATCCGAGGTATCCTTCGGGAAATAGAAGGAGAAATCGCAGTCCGGATATACCAGATCAACACCCTGCTCTTTTAAGGTTGGAATATCTGCAATCAGTTCATATCTTTCCTCGGTCGGAGCGCCTAAGCAAGCGAACTGTCCGGCGGTCAGATAATCTTTACAGTTGATGTATGCACCTGGCATTAAGTCAACCTGTCCGGATAACATAGCAGCAATCTTATCGGAGTTAGAACCAACGTCTACCAGATCCAGTTCAATTCCGGCGGCTTTCTCAAATGCCAGAATCTCATAATAAGTATAAGCGCCAACTTCTGTACAAGCCTTTAACTGTCCGGGAGCAGCCTTTGCAGCTTCGATAAATGCATTCAAATCGGCATATTTTTCCGGATTTACATATAACTGCTGTGCCGGGTCTTTCGCAAAGGTCGGGCCTAACTTAAATGCGCTGTAGTTATAATCGGTAACGCCGGCGATATTTGCCACGTTTACCAGGTTGTGGCCGTACAGGAAGGTGTGTCCGTCGGCAGCGGCTGCAAGTACCTGGTTTGCTGCTACGGAACCTGCTGCACCATTTGCATTGACTACGATAAAGTCATTGCCGGTAATTTCTTTTGCATACTGTGCAAATACACGGGCAGAAAGGTCCGTATTTCCGCCTGCACCTGCCGGTACAACGATGGAAACGGTGGTGGATGGTGCCCAGGAAGTTGCTGTGGTTTCTGCCGGTGCTGCTTCGCCGCCATTATCTGCTTCACCGCCGCCGTTATCTGCTGCGCCGCCGTCAGCCGCTGCTGTCGTCGTGGGAGCTGCCGTTGTTGCTGCGGTTTCTGATCCGCCGCCGCATCCTGCAAGGCCAAAAACCATTGCACCTGCTAAAACAGTTGCCAAAATTCTTTTTTTCATAGTCTTTCTCTCCTTTTCTCGGGCGTCTGCCGCCCTTTTTCCCCTTATATTTCGCCGCCTGAAAGCATGTCCAAGCCGTTATTGTTCACACACAAACAGTAACTCCAAATCCTCTTTCACGCTTTCTGACCGCTGATAACCCCTTATCTTTGCAAACCGTCCGCTTCTTTTCCGACGGCATCTGCACCGGCAGAAACAGACGGTTTTTGAAACAAAGGGATTATTTCATTAATACATGTAAAATTTTTTTAATGCAATATCTTTCTTTTCTGCGGGTCTTTGCTAAGCCGTTACTGTTCACACGTTCACAGCAACAGGCAAAAATCCATGAAAATCGCCTTCGTCGATGGGATTTTTGCTCACTGGCCCAGTTTAACCTACGGTCAGCGCGCAAGTGCGCAGACCTATATGAACAGTAACGCTAAGCCGCCTTTTTCTTTGCCAGATAAGCCTTGTATTCCTTAAAGACAGACCATACCAGAACGCCTACTGCCACGAAGAAGAATACGTCGAAAATCGGGCGGGCAAAGAATGCACCAAAGGACTTATACTGCATAATACCGCGGCGCAGGTAGGTTTCCAGCATCTCTCCGATTAAGAAGCAGAGAACAAACGGTGTGGTCGGCAGGCTGAACTTGTGGTATAAGTAACCTACGATACCGAAAATCAGGATGGACTGTACATCAAAAATACGGTTATTGGTTGCAAATGCACCTACACAGCACAGAACCAGAATCAGCGGAAGAAGGATGTGTTTCGGAACCTTTAATACCTGAACAAAACCCTTAATACAGGTCCACTCGACCACCAGCATAATTAATGCACAGACAATACATGCCGCAAAGATTCCGTAAACAACATCGGCATTCTTAACGAAAAGCAGAGGGCCTGCGGAAAGACCGTGAATCAGAAAGCCGCCAAGCATCATTGCCGTTACACCGTCACCGGGGATACCCAGAACCAGAAGAGGAATCATCGCACCGCCGATAGTCGCATTGTTTGCCGATTCGGTTGCCACGATGCCGTCCGGGCAGCCTTTGCCGAATTCATCTCTCTTTTTGGACATGTTCTTTGCCGTAACATAAGCCAGCATACCGGAGGTTGAACCGCCGATACCGGGAAGGATACCGATGCCGGTACCGATAATGGAGGAACGAAGGAAGTTCGGCAGATGGTAGATAAATTCCTTCATGCCAAAGCCAAAGCCCTTCACCTTCTTAACCTCAATCGTTTCCAGCTTTCCGCTTCCCATACTCTCTGCCGTACACAGAATATCCGAGATAGCAAAAATACCAATCAGTGTCGGAAGGGTATCAAAACCTGCCATCAGGTTGCTTGCCCCAAAGGTAAAACGTGGGGTTCCGTCGATAGGTGCCATGCCGATCATGGTAAACATCAGACCGAACATACCGGCAAGAAGACCTTTAATCATATTTCCGGAAGCTAAGATTGCCACCATGGTCAGCGCAAAGAAACAGATGCCAAAGTTCTCAGCCGGAGTAAATTTCAGTGCAATATCCGCCAGGGACGGCGCACAGAAAGTCAAAACGATAAAGGAAAAAATGGAACCCATGGCCGAGAATACGATGCCCAGGCCAAGTGCCTTCATCGCCTCGCCGTTTTTTGCCATCGGATGACCGTCGAATGTGGTTGCAATCGAAGAAGCCGTACCGGGCATGTTTAAAAGGATTGCTGAAATCAAACCGCCGGAGATACCGCCGATATATACGGCTACCAGCGTATTCATTCCCATCGAAGGCGTCATGGAGAACGTCAGCGGCAGAAACAATGCCACAGCCATCGACGCAGAAAGTCCCGGAATGGAACCAAAGATAATGCCCACAGCCACACCTGCTATCATCAGCAGAAGGGAGGCCGGTTGGCACACACTGACAAATGCATTTCCTAATAATCCTAATGCCTGCATAATCTCCCTCCTTATAAGTTGATTGTAAAGATACCTGCCGGAAGCACAATCTTAAATCCGTAACGGAATAAGAAAAATACTGCCATGGTAAAAATTACATCAATAATCAGCAACATTATAATATCTTTTTTGCCCCGCTTGTCTTCCGGTGAAAGCACCAGCATCTGCAGAGGAAGGAATACCAGTGTAGATACGATAAAGCCTACCGGCTGGAGAACAAACACATAAACCAGCACCAGGATTACACTTAAAAGCACCCGCTTATAATCACAGTCCGGAAGCTTAGCCGGGTCAATCTCTGCTGCGTGCATCTTAAAATTCTTAACGCTTAAAAAGGTCAAAGCTGCTGCAAGGACAAAGGTAAGTCCGCCGATAACCATAGGCATGAAATCCGGTCCGATTTCCATAACCTTGGACTTGGGCAGCATCTGCGCCATGACCATTAATATTGCAGACAAAGCCATAAAGAAAATGCCTACAATAATGTCCCCATACTTTTTAAAGAACATTTTCTATTCCCCTTTTCCATATTTTTTATGCAGCTTTGGCCGTGTCCGCATCTATCTTATGGTCAAATGTTTTACCCGCCAAAAGCCAAAGCTGCTGTAAACTCTTCCTAAAAACCTTTACAATAACTCTTTTTCCGTGTTCTAACGTATCAGTGCCGGTTTCTTGCAGTCATATTTCCAGTCTGGAATCAGATACTGCATCGCCTTTGCGTCGTCCCGATCATGGTCCGCAAGCCGGTTATACAGCTTATTTGCCTCCATCACCTTTTCCATATCCAGGGTTACGCCCATACCCGGTCTGTCCGGCACCTGAAGGTATCCGTCTGCAATCTGCGGCGTATCCTTTAAGAGGTTCTGTCCGTCCTGCCAGATCCAGTGCGTATCCAGCGCCGTGGGATTTCCCGGCGCTGCCGCCGCCACATGCGCAAACGCAGTCAATGTAATATCAAAATGATTATTGGAATGGCTTCCCCAGGTCAGGCCCCAGTCATTTAAAATCTGTGCCATCCTTACACTGCCGCCAAAGCCCCAGAAATGCGGGTCAGCCAGAACGATGTCCACCGACTTCAGTGCTGCTGCATGATAGAACTGCCGCCAGTCCGTGGCAATCATATTCGTTGCCACAGGAAGCTTTACGGCGTTTTTAAACTCGGCCATAACCTCACGGCTGGAATAGCCTGCCTCTGGCCCGCACGGGTCTTCAATATAGGTTAGGATTCCCTCCATCGGCTTACAGATTTCGACAGCCTCCTGCAGGCTCCATGCGCCGTTCGGGTCAATGTTAATCCGTCCGTTGGGAAATGCCTTTTTTAAAGCCCTTACCGCTTCCATCTCCTCAGACCCTTTCAGCACGCCGCCTTTAAGCTTAAAGTTTTTAAAGCCGTACTTTTCATGAAGCACCTGTGCCTGTTCCACGATCCGAGCCGGTGTGAGCATCTCCTGTCTTCTCAGCCTAAACCACGGATCTGTACTTTCGCTCTCGTCAATGTAGGGAAGAGCCGGCTTTGCCTTTTCCTTATCGCTGACGTAGAACAGATAGCCCAGGGTTTCCACCTGATCTCTCTGCTTTCCGTCGCCCAGCAGCTCACACATGGGAAGATCCAGGTACTGCCCCAGAAGATCCAGAAGCGCACATTCAATCGCCCACTCTGCCTTTACCACGAATTTCAGCTTGCTGATGTCAAGCGTCTGGATTCCCTCGCCGTCGTCCTCGGCTGCACGCCGGCTTCCTTTATGTATACGGTCTAAGATTGCCCGGTACTTCCCAATCGGCTGTCCCACAACCAGGGGAATACAGCTTTTTAATGCATCACAGGTGTAATCTCCCCCATGAATTTCACCTACGCCCGTATTCCCTGCGCTGTCTTTTAAAATCACCAGGTTTCTCGTAAACCACGGCGCATGTGCCCCGCTGAGCGTCATCAGCATACTGTCATATCCCGCAACCGGAATAACCTGCATTTCTGTTACGACTGGTGTACCTTTCATTCTCGTCGTCCTCCTTAATCATCTAAAGGCTGAACATAATCACCAAACATTCCCAAAGCTTTACCGGAACAATAAGCAAATTTCTTATTTTTTTATGTTCATTCCCTTTTCTTATCGTCAATGATAACAGAAAACAAGAAAAAAATCCAATTCTAAATCATAATTTTACCGATAAGGAAAGCTAATCATTACTGTTCACACGTTCACAGCAACGGGCAAAAATCCATAAAAATCGCCTTCGTCGATGGGATTTTTGCTCACTAGTACTGTGTTGCGTAAATAACGGTGAATAGGTGCCTGATGTCTGCGTTAGATGTGAATCCCGCGAAACGAAGGCGTAGTGGTGCTACGTCGAGTTTCGTGGGGTTTACAGATGACGTAGACAGCGGGTGCATATTCACTGGAATTTACGCAATGCAGTACTAGCCCAGTTTAACCTACGGTCAGCGCAGCAAGTGCGCAGACCTACGTGAACAGTAACAACGAATCATCATCTAACCGTTAAAAACAATTACCGTACCAGGCAGGGTTTCTTCGGGTTAAACTTCCATCCCGGAATCAGATACTGCATTCCGATGGAATCATCTCTTCCGCCCAGGCAGTTATCCAGGTAAACCTGATTTGCCTTCCGAATCTGATCCATGTCCACTTCAATGCCAAGACCCGGCTTCTTCGGAACGGCAACACATCCGTCCACAATCTGCAGCGGCTCCTTGGTCAGTCTTTCCAGACCTTCCTGCCAGATCCAGTGTGTATCCAGTGCATTATATTCGCCCGGAACGGCTGCGCCAACCTGGGTAAACATAGCTAAGGAAATATCAAAATGGTTGTTGGAATGGCTTCCCCAGGTATAGCCAAAATCATGGCACATCTGCCCAACTCTTACCGAGCCTGCCATCGTCCAGAAATGCGGATCTGCCAGAATAATATCCACTGCCTGGCTCTCTAAGGAGTGGCTCACCTCTCTCCAGTCCGTGGCAATCATATTCGTCGCGGTCGGGAATCCTGTACGGCGGCGGAACTCACTCATAATCTCTCTTCCGGAGTAAACGCCCTCGGCTCCGCAGGGGTCTTCACAGTAAGTTAAGATTCCCTTCATTCCCTTAACATACTCAACTGCTTCCTCCAGCAGCCATCCGCCGTTCGGATCAAGATCGATCCTTGCCTCGGGGAATTCCTTCTTCATCGCACGGATAACATCCATCTCCTCATTCCCGGGAAGTACGCCGCCCTTTAGCTTGAAATCCTGGAAACCGTATTTTTCCTTGGTTGCACGGGCAAAAGCTACAATCTTCTCTGCGGTAAGCGCCTCCTCATGGCGGATTCTGTACCACTCGCAGTCGGAATCCGGCTCGGAGTCATAAGGAAGATCGGTTTTCTTCCGATCACCGACAAAGAATAAGTAACCCAGCATCCGCACCTTATCTCTCTGCTGTCCGTCACCTAACAGTTCACAGACCGGCACGCCCAGATGCTTTCCTAACAGGTCAAGACATGGTGCTTCAATAGCGGTAATTACATGTACGCCGGTACGAAGGTCAAAAGTCTGGTTTCCTCTGACATCTTCCTCACCCTTGGAATCCAGATATTTCTTTACCTTTAACAGCGTGCTCTTGTACTCGGCAACCCTGGTTCCCTCAACTAACGGAATGCATTCTTCCAGCGCAGCCGTGATTTTCTTTCCGCCCGGAACCTCGCCTACGCCCATCTCGCCGTTATCGGCATAGAGCACAACAACGTTCCTGGTAAAGTACGGTGCATGGGCACCGCTCAAGTTCAGCTCCATACAGTCCTTTCCTGCTACTGGCCATACTTCCATTTTCTGAATTACTGGTGACATCTCTTTACCTCCTTAGTTTTTTACCCTTTTCTATTGCAGGGCTAATTTCTATGTTTTTAGTATACTACGAGTTTTCTCATAAGTAAAGTTTTAATAACTAATGGCTTCTCTAAGTTTTTCTTATAGAAATCCTTGATTTTCACCAGAAAGTAATGTAATATAAGGTTAATTACCACTATAATTACTAAATTTATCCGATAATTGGAAACTATTGGAACAAAAGAAACACTAACTCGGAAACCCGGCAAAAAACAGTTTAAATGTTTACTAAAAAATGTTTTCACCAGGATATGTTTTTTCAGAAAATGCGAAGGGCAATAAAAAACACTTCCGAATTTTCCCAGGAGGAAAAGAAATGGACACCAAGCAAATCGAATATATTATTAAAATTGCCGAAGAAAATAATATTACACGGGCTGCCAGCAAACTCTACATCACGCAGTCTGCCCTAAACCAGCAGCTGATTAAGCTGGAAAAAGAACTGGGAACTCCGCTCTTTCACCGCTCCCGGACAAACTGGCATCTGACCGAAGCCGGAGAAATTTATGTAAAAAACGCTAAAGAAATGCTGCGGATAAAACGCGATACCTACCAGATGATCAACGACCTGACCACCGGACTTCGGGGCCATCTGTCCGTAGGATTTACTGCCGGCCGGGGAATCACCATGTTTACTTCGGCTTATGCCATCTTTCACCAGCGCTATCCCAATATTATTATCGAACCCAAAGAAGGAGTTGTGCGCGAACTGCAAAAGCTGATTTCCCAGGGCGATCTGGATATCGGCTTTCTCACCCTGACCGATGTGGACCGTACCACCGATATCTATGAAACCATCTACACCGAAGAACTGTTTTTAGCCGTACCTTCCGGCCATCCTGTTGCACGGCTTGCCCCAAACGAACCCGGGGTTTTTGCAACCTTAGATATCCGCACCCTGCAGTACGAACCCTTCGTCCTTATGGACAAACGTTCCACCATGCGCACCATGATCAACCAGATTTTTGCCGAGGCCGGTTTTGAACCCCAGATCCTCTTTGAAACGGGAAATAATCACACCATTATTTCCATGATTCAATCCAATTTAAGCTGCGGGATACTCACCTACTATTACGTAAAAACCCTGCCCTCCGGCATTACCTGCTTCCGCCTTCCCACCCGCCCAACCTGGGAATTTACGGCAAGCTACAAAAAGGGCCGCTATCTCAGCGATGCGGCCAGATGTTTTATTGATTTAATGAAAAGTCAGTGGGGCAATGCAGGCACGATATCCGGTGAACTGCCAAAATAAGGCATCTTACTTAACCGGTGCAATCCCGTATTCAATGGCATCCGCAACCTTGTAATTAAGATTTCTTTTCCATTACAAGATTTTTTATTACAGGATTTTCTATTACAGGATTATTACAGGTTTTTCAGCCACAAGTTTTTCAGTCGCAGGATTCTCTATACGAAAAGAGCCGCAAAAAGATTCTACATCCAAAAGGAGGCCATCCTATGTTAGTCGAAGCGCCCAAACCCTTTAAAACCTCCACCTACCGCATCGGTGCCAATTTCCGTCTGCTGGGAAGTCCGCCGATTGAACATGCGGAACTGTTTCTGACGGTCTGCGGCATTGAACGGTGCAGCCCGGATAAAGCTTATGGACCAATGATAAGGGATGATTTTCATGTCCATTTCGTATTGTCAGGAAAAGGAACCTTAAACGTAGGCAAAAATACCTATCACCTCTGCCGGGGACAGATTTTTGTCACGCCGCCGGGCGTTGAAATCTATTACTTTTCCGACCCGGAAGATCCCTGGTATTATACCTGGGTATCCTTCAGCGGAAGCAAGGCGGCGATGTACCTGGAAAAAGCGGGAATTACCGCAGAACACCCGGTGAGGGACATGTATATCCGGCCGGAAGAATTTTTAACCTATACGGAAAATATTTTAAACCACCATGAACTGACCATTATCGATGAACTGACCCGGACAGCCCTTCTCTATGAAATACTGGCCCTGCTTATCCGCTCCCGGCGTCAGAACCAGACGGAGCATCATCAGAAACCGGAGCTGGATTACGCACCGGATTTATACGTCAACCATGCTGTCGCCTACATCCACGAGCATTACGCCCATATGCAGGTGCGCGATATTGCCGAATACATCGGCATAACCCGTTCCTATCTGACCCATATTTTTAAACAGAAGCTAAAGGTTTCCCCACAGGAATATCTGTTCAATTACCGCATGGAAGAAGGGCGAAGACTCTTATGTGCCACTAATCTTTCCGTGCAGGAGATTGCGGAGCAGATTGGCTATGAAAACCCACTGACCTTTTCTAAAATTTTTAAAAACGCCTATGGCCTGAGCCCCAAGCATTATCGGGAAAAGGTTAATCCGCGAAATGAAACCAAATAAAAACCAAGTATAAACAGAATAAAATCAATAAATTAATAACAGCAGGAAACGGGTATTTCTGCCGGTTTCCTGCTGAATTTTGTTTCCTTTTCTGCCTTAAGCTTACGCTTTTACACAAAGCTTCTTTTCTGCTTTAACCTTACGCATCAGCCCTGAACTTACTCATCGGCGATTTCCTCATTCATAAAGGCGGCAATATCCCGGCACACCTCTTCCATGGTCATTTCTCCGGTATAAGCCTTTACCATAGTGGACTGTGAGTAATCTTCCCATGCCTTGGTATTCTTGGTATAAGGACGGATAACCATATCCTCGGTCATATCCAGATAGGCTTTTAAATTAAATTCCGGTGCACATTTTACCCAGGTATCCGAAGTTCCCTGATAGGCGGACATGGTCACGCCAAGTTCGGCCTGTTTCTTCTGTGCTGCCTCGCTTCCCAGGTATTCCAAAAGCTTCCACGCTTCTTCCGGATGTTCCGTATTGGCACAGGATGACCAGCCAAGACCGTTATAGATGGTTTTTCTTACGCCATCATTGGATTTGGGAAGAACTGCCACGTCACAGTTCTGGTCTATATATTCATTTCCCTTCATGGCAGCAACCATCCAGGAACCCTGAAGAATCATAGCTACCCTTCCCGAACCTAACAATACATCCGGTGTGTTTTCTGCCATAACCTCCTGTGTCGGCATACAGGTCGTTACCAGATTGTCATACCACCAATTCATCGCATTGATGGTTTCAGGAGAATCCCATTCCGACTTGGTCTTGTCCTCACTGAGCACTCTGCCGCCCATGGTGTAAATATAATTGTAATAACCGTCCTGGTTAAATACGGCAGGAGAAACAAAACCGTACTGTCCTTTTTCGCTGTTGGTCAGCTTCTGTGCATTTTCCGCAAGGGTTTCCCAGGTCCAGGTTTCATCAGGATAGGAAAGTCCCGCTTCGTCAAACAAGGTCTTATTATACCAGAGGGCAATGGTATCGTAATCCTTTGGAATTGCATAAGTTTTTCCGTCATACTGGTACAGCTCTGTAATATCTTCATAATAATTTGCCAAATCAATAACTTCGCTCTGGGCAATCCTGTCCGTTAAATCCAGAAGGATATCATTGCTCATAAATTTCTGGCTGTAGTTGGAATGCATCCAGAAAACATCCGGAAGCGTCCCGCCCTGTGCACCGGCTTCCAGAAGTGTCCAGTACTGATCCCAGGGAACCACCTGCAAATCAACCGCAATTCCCGTTTCGCTGGTAAAGTCGCCGACAATCTCCTTTAACCCCGGAAGCTGTGCATTATCCCAAATCGCCATGGTCAGAGAAGCGCCGGAAGACGATCCTCCTCCCTGGCTGCCGGAATCACCCGACTGTGCATTTCCCGAAGACCCCGCATTTCCTCCGCAGGCGGCCAGAGAAACACACATCGTCCCTGCCAATATAAGAGCTGCTACATTTTTCTTTTTCATTTTCCTTTTCCTCCTGATTTTTTATCTGTTTTTATATTTTATGATAGAAGCGTCAAAAGGTCTTTTGCCGCTTCTTATGATACAGATTGCTCCGCACTTCGTGCTCCCGCAATCCTAAAAACATTCAAAATCCGCCCTGTCGGGCTGCTTTTTCATGTTTTTGGCGGGTCCCAAGTTCAAAAATTCTCCTGAAAGCAAGCTTTCGTCGAATTTTCGACCTTTTGACCCTGGTATCATTTTATCGAAAAAGTGTACATCCATTTTCCTTAAATTCCAGAATTTTCCTTTCCAAATCTGCTCGTTCTACATCAAATGCCAGTGCCAGACAGTCCAGGCAGTAATATACTTCTGTCCCCCGGTTAATCAGTTTCTTTGTCATGGCAATTTCATCGGGAGTGAGCGGGGAGCGGCATTTGCGGCATAAACTTATCTTCATTGTTTTCATTTTTCGTTTCCATTTTTTATCAGCATTTCTCCAGACGGCAGAAATATAATTTACAGTCATGTCCCGGCACACGGGCGAGGAAATAATCCCGCTTTACCCCCAGATCTTCTCCGGTAAAGATATCCCGCATATGGAAGCCGTAGCCCGATTCGTAGGGAAGCCCGGCGTCGGCAAAGATGCAGTTCATTTCCTGTTCCTCTTCAAATAGATTATAGAAGGCAATCACAAATTCCTGGTGGGATAAATGCTTGAGCAAGGTGTACAGCTTATCCTTCACCATGCGGATAGGCTCCACGGCATTTTCCCTATCCGTTTCCGGCACAGCCACGCTGCGTTTTCCCAGAAGGCAGGGCGGGCGGCATTCCTCATCCTGATTGATGCGGATTAAATCTGTATTTAACAGAAGTTCTTTCATCTCCGGTTTCATTTCCCGGATATCCGCCCCGATAATCAGCGGTGTCCCGGACAGGCACCAGAGCGAAAACTGTATACGGTACTCCCCGTCCGTGCAGGTCTTTCCAATCGCTACATTGCCCCGGTTATACATACCGACCGTCAGCATATCCATATCGTTAAAGCAGTACGGCCCGGACTGGCAGAGATGTTCAAGCTGAGAAGTAAAAATCCCCATAAAGGAACGGAAATTGTCAAAAATATCTCCCGTCGAACGGTAGGTATGCGCACCAATGGAACGCATCCATGTCCAGGATTCTTCTTTTCCCCAGTTGCAGGCGGCAAAAAGAATATCTCTCCCGGTTGCCTTTAACGCCATACTCATCCGATGATAGCGATTTTGGCAGTCCGCATTTTCCGGGAAATGGCAGAAGTCATATTTAAGATAATCCACTCCCCATTCGGCAAACTGTGCAGCATCGGAAAATTCATGATCGTAGCTGGAAGGATAGCCCGCACAGGTCATTACGCCCGCACAGGAATACATACCGAATTTCAGCCCTTTTCCATGGACATAATCCGCTACCGCCTTCATCCCATGCGGGAACTTCTTCGGATCGGGTACAAGAAGCCCATGCTCATCCCTCTCCTTTAAGGCCCAGCAGTCATCAATAATTAAATATTGATAGCCCGCCTCCCTGTAGCCCTCGTCAACCATTCGATCTGCAATCTGGAGAATTAATTCCTCATCAATCTTTTCTCCAAAGGTATTCCAGGAATTCCATCCCATCGGTGGCCTTGCTGCTGTCATCTCTTGTTTCCTCCTTTATATTTACTCTGGCCTTGCCAATATTGTTTATATTATTCTTTATATTGTTTTTATTTCTTATATTATTTTTATTTTTTGTTTTATTTATATTATTCAAAGTATTTATATTATTTTTTGTGTTTTTCATGTTGTTAATGCTATTATAAGAAAAAATAACCGATATGTATATAG